>NZ_QULH01000013.1:0-79260 GCF_003481635.1 Clostridium sp. OM05-6BH
TGCTGTTCGCTCTCTCGTGCGTCAGCGAGATATATATTATCACACTGTGAAGAGCTTGTCAACAACTTTTTTTATTTTTTTTGAAATTCTTTTTTTGTTATAAAAAGTAGAATTTCTAACGGAGAAAGAGGGATTTGAACCCTCGCGCCGGTTGCCCGACCTACACCCTTAGCAGGGGCGCCTCTTCAGCCTCTTGAGTATTTCTCCTCACGACGTTTTCTTTACCGTCAGCAAGAATTAGTATATCAATTTGTTGCCATTATGTCAACAATATTTTTGAATTTTATTGCATTTTTTTACAAATTTATTCTTTATTCTATATCTATTTATAATTCTCATTCTCTACTACAATATATAGATGTTTTTCTTTTTCATTTTATATTATGATGTAAGTGTAAATAAGGGTAATGTGCGCTTGTGCTCGCACGAATATGCAATATATGGTTTTTACAGTTACTTCCGGTATGGGTTGTTCTCATAAATAAAATGTTGAAACACTATTTTCATAGAACTATATTTTCTGATAAATGTTATAAATGGTTTTAGATTGTTAACCCTCTAATTTTAAGCTAACAAAAGAGGCATAATTCTATGTTTACATAAAACCATGCCTCTTCTTATTATATCTGCAATTTTATCATCATGATATGACTAATTATTTTGCAGATACCTTGCGAACCTTTGAATATGGTCCATAGATTGTCTTTCCGCCAGCTTTGACATAAGAACGTACTTTTACATAGCATTTCTTCTTTGCCTTGATTCCCTTTGATATAGTCTTCTTTACAGTCTTAGCCTTTTTAACAGTTACTTTCTTTACTCCCTTCTTGAACTTCTTATCTGTAGAGTATGTAACCTGATATCCTTTGACTGTCTTGTCTTTCTTCCATTTCAAAGAAATCTTCTTGCCGGATTTTGCTCTTGTCACTTTAGTAACTTTAACAGCCTTTGGTGTTACTGTTAATTTGCATACTTTCTGCGCAGCTTTGTAATTATTCGTTGC
Source organism: Clostridium sp. OM05-6BH (assembly GCF_003481635.1). NCBI lineage: Bacteria > Bacillati > Bacillota > Clostridia > Eubacteriales > Clostridiaceae > Clostridium > Clostridium sp. OM05-6BH. Next base: position 1,004 of record NZ_QULH01000013.1, read on the forward strand.
TGCTGCATTGATTACAATATTTGTTGTTCCATATGCTTTTACTTTGATAACACCTTTAGCGTTAATCGCTGCTACTTTAGTATTGGATGACTTATATGTCAATTTACCATTTCCATCCGTCTTTGCTTTAATTGCAAATGCTTTGCTGCTGATTGCTTTCGTCAGTTTAGCCGGTGCTGTAATCTTCTGGTCTTTAGCTCCATTTGCAGGTGATGTCGGTTCTGCAGGTTTGTTGGTTGGAGTTGCTGTTGGCTCTACTGTCGGCGTTGCTGTTGGCTCTACTGTCGGCGTTGCTGTTGGCTCTACTGTCGGCGTTGGTTCTGGTTCACTGCCATCTAATCCACTTGGTGTTGGATCCTGTGGCTCTGCTAAATCATCAGCAGACATATCACCTACACCTACCGTATAGAATACCTTAAGTCCATTTTCAGTGATGCCGACAATTGTAGTTGTTCCTTTGCCTACGGCTGTTACATTAACTTTAATCTTTCCGTCTGCATCTACCGTATGTGCTGCATTATCAACTACCGCTACAGCACTATCTGTTGAATAGAACGTCACTTCTGAATCTGTTGTAACCGGAGTCATATTTAATTCGATTTCTGTACTTGATCCAATTTCCGGCATAACAATCTTATTTGCCGTAACAGATTCTATCTTTGTAGCCTCTTTCTCTTTTTCTTTACCTGGGAAGAATTTCATTCCCTTAATGGTAAATGTTACAGAGATCTTTGTTGGGTTATCTACACCTGTAAAACTTACGCTATGCTTGCTGGAATTGATGGATACTTCTTCTACTGCGCAACCATCCCATCCATTGATCGGATCATTAGAATCAAGCTGTCCGTTGTCTTTCAGCAAATTCTTGAATCCGTCTGCATCCATAGAATCCAGTTTCTTTAAGGTAAGTTCTTTGTCATTTACAGTGATCTTATCATAACGAATCGATGCTGCTGAAACGACCGGTTTCAATGTGTTTGTATCACGGATATAGATTGCAGTAAGATCTTCTAACTTGGTAATTCCGGCTTTTACGCCATCATCTGACAGATCTTTACCCAAATCAAATGTTAAAGTATACTGTCCATCACCATTCATTGTTACCGGCTCACTCTTTTCTGTTAATCCGTTAGCAAATAGTGCATTTAATGTTACATTTACTGTACCGCTGGAAGACTTCTTATTAACTTTGATAGCAACAATTGTACTTACACCACTTGCTGCTTTAACAATAATGTATGTCTTTCCTGCATTTTCTGCTGTTACTTTACCAGAACTGCTTACTGTTGCGATAGATGTATTAGAAGATGTGTATGTAATAGCATCTTTGCTGTCAGCTGGTGTTAATGACGCATTTAATGTTAATGTGTCACCCTCTGTCATCTCATAGTAAGCTTTTTCTGTTTTGATCGCTGTTGCTGTTTCTTCACCTGTAGACTGTACAATTACCTGAATTGCCTTTTCTACAGATCCAGACTGTGACTTAGCATATACTGTTGTTACACCGCCTGCCTTTGCATGGATCACCCCATCATAAACTGTTGCTACTGTATCATCGGCTGTGCTCCAAAGAACAATGTCTCTAGAAGAGTCTGGTGTTGCAGTAATTGTTTTTCTCTCGCCTGCTTTGATTTCTACCTTTGTATCACTCAACGCAATATCTGTAGCTTTCTCGATCTCAGGATCTTTAGAAACGCTATTGTCTGATGTCGTTGCATGACCATAACTTGTATAAATCGCAGACATTCTTTCGGAAAGATCAGTGCTCTTTCCTGCTTCCAATGTTCCACGGATCGTTCCATGTACAACATCGTCATATACCGGTTTTAACTCTGGTCTGTTCCAGTCTGTGAATAGACCCTGCTCTGTCTCAACGCCTAAATAGTTACCTGTTCCCTGATCCCATACAACCGGAACTGCATTATAAAAGTCTGCGATTGCTGCACACATTTCATAATTCAGCGCTCTCTCTGCATTGTTATATCCTGTAGCAGATCCGTTCTGTGCTTTGGTTCTAACACCATATTCACCAACATAAATCGGCATATTTACATCAAGATTTCCAACATTTTTGTAGCTGGAACTCATAGAACTCTGCCACTGTTTCAAATCATCATAACTCCATCTAACATTGTTATTAGATTTGTAAATATGAACTGCAAACATTAATCTTGTTGTTCCAAGATCACCGCTATCTGCCAATGTGTCCTCCGGCATTGTTATAATAGCAGCTGTTGTTGCAAAACGTCCGGTAATTGCTAACCAGCGCTTTGTATTATTAGATCCTGTTGCACGTACTGTGTTAATGAACAACTGATTCAATGCGTTTAACACTGCATCGTCTTCGTTTGTTGCTGTTCCATGTGCATCTGTAACCTCGTTCATGCTCTCAAAGATTACATGCTCATCGTAATCCTTAAAGCGGTTTGCAATAGTATTCCATACTCCCTCATATTTCTGATATACCTTTTCAATATTTTGAGAATATGTGTCCAACCAGCATGCTGGAGTATTGTTACCACGATCATCATGGTTAGCTGCACCATCATGATGGATATTAACAATTGCATACATATCCTGATCTACACAATAATCTACAATCTCCTGTACACGATTGATCCATGCTTCGTCAATTGTATAATCATCGTTAATATGTGATCCCCAAGTTACCGGAATACGAACTGTATTGTATCCTGCATCATGAAGTGCTTTGATATAATCCTTTGTTGTCTTATATGCCTGCCATCCTGTTTCTGAAGAATCATATAATCCTCCATCCATTGTATTACCTAAGTTGATACCGGCACCCATTTCTTTGGTTACCGTTTTCTTGTCAAGAATACGGAAGGTTTTCGGATTACTACTTTCCGTGGAAACGTTCTTTGCCAAAGCAACACGTACTTTTTCCAAAGTATCTCTTGCTGCTTTATAATTTAATCTTGTGTCTGAAACATTAGTATATGCTTTTTCTGCTGTCGTAATAGCATCTGCAAGTTTAGCAAATGTATCTTTGTTAGAATAATCTCCTTCTTTCAATGACTTGCAATAGTCAATAGACTCTTTCAAACCATTTCTTGTAGCGGTGCGGTCAATTTCCTCAGTTACCGTCGCAGTATAAGATTCCATCTGTTTTCTTAAAGCCTTGATATCTTTAGAAAGAGATGTCTCATCTGCTACTAATGCTTCTGCATCTTTGATATCACTCTTAATTGTATTCCAAACTGTTTCATCTAAAATTTCAGACTGTTTGTAACCTTTGAAGATATCAATGATGGTCTGGATTGCCTTTGCTTCATCAGCGCGAAGTTCCGGTTCCGGCTTTGGCTCTACGTCAGTATCATCTTTATTCCAAGATTCAACATTAGAAGCATCAAATCCTTCTTTGAATGTTACTTTTCCATCTGCATCCGGCTGAGATACTGTAACAGATCCTACAGAACCAAACTTAATTCCACAAATATATGCTTCTACATCTGTAGTCATTCTTCTCAGACGAACACCTGCAGATTCTTCCGTTCCTGTTTTTACACTAGAATCTGCAAATTTGTAAATAGCACTTTCTTTTTGTCCCATACCGGAACCATAACCACCTGTAGTTCCCCATCCGGCATGAAGAAAATGTGCACTATTTTTGTAACCGCTGCCACCGTTTTCTTTCATATTGGTCGTATTGTCAACACCGATCAATTCTTTGTTGGAAGTAACACTGTTGGCTGCAAGATTACCACCACTGATCTTAATACGTGAGTATCTGGAACATTTTGTCACTTTAATATATACTGTTACTTTCTGTCCTTTTACTTTGCTGAATGCAAATTTACTTCCTGCATCGCCAAGACCTGCAACGATATCCTGTACGCTGACATCCTGCATAATCTCATGTCCGTATGTTGTCTTAGAGTCATCACCCCATACAACAACTTTCTGCTCTTCTTCCCATCTTACTTCTTCAGGAGAAGGGGTCGCATTCGGATCTACCACTTTGCTGGTATAAAGACCGGTTAATGTAATTGCAGGCTCTGCCTAACAAAAGCTGACATTAATACCGTTAAATTTGCCGCCTGTCGTATAAGAATCACGAATCTTGTCACCACTGATATAAGCAACATACTGTGCATTCTCTTCATCATACTGTGCATCGGATAATTTGATAATGTTATCCTGCCATCCTTGATATGAAGTATCATATGGCTGGAATGTCACAATCTTTGTATCCTCTGCTGTTCCCTCTGCTACCTTAAATGTGATTTTGTAATAATCCGCATTTGCTGAAGCTTTTGTCATAGACTGGAGATATCCATTATAAGCCTCTCCTGATACATGATTTCCTAAATTGGATGATAAATCATCTCCCTTTACCGTCAATATGCTTGTATCCTTCATATTTTCTGCCGGTGGTGTTACTGCTGCCTTTGCTTTGATACTGATCTGAGGCAGATTTGCCGATGTCAGAACCATAGCAATAGTCATAATGATTGCCATTATTCTTTTGTTTCTCTTCATCTTGTTGATCCCCTTTCTTTAATAAACATTTTTCACACCCTGTATACTAAAGAATCACTGTTTTTGCTACGTCCCCCTTTCTATTTGTATTAAGCAACTTTCCTCCCCATAAAAGTTTGCTAAAAAATTGTATATAAACAAAAAGCAAAAGCAACTGCGGCATGCACTCCACAGTAAAACTTTCCCTTTTTATTATATCAACAGATGTTAAATTTAGAATCTCAACTTGTTTTCATTATACACGGTTACTATCTATTATACAAGTTAGTTTTTTCATCATCAATTACTACAATGATTGGTAAATTTTCTACCTCCAATTTACGAATTGCCTCCGTTCCAAGATCTTCGTAAGCTATTACTTCTGATTTTTTTATGCATTTGGATAATAGAGCTCCTGCTCCTCCAATTGCTGCAAAATATACTGCGTGATTTTTGTGCATGGACTCAATTACTTCATCGGATCTTTTTCCTTTACCGATCATACCTTTAAGTCCTTTTTCAAGCAATAATGGTGTGTATTTATCCATGCGGCTGCTCGTTGTCGGACCGGCAGATCCAATAACCTGACCTTCTCTGGCAGGAGATGGCCCTAAATAATATATAATATTATTCTGAAGCTCTAATGGAATATCTTCTCCACGCTGCAATGCTTCATAAAGTCTCTTGTGTGCAGCATCTCGAGCAGTATATACGGTTCCTGTTAAATATACATAATCTCCGGCTTTTAACTCGGAAACAATTTTATCATCAATTGGTGTATTGATATATTTTTCCATAATAATCCTACATTCCTTTCTCAGCCTGCAAACTTTATCTCCTTCATAACTTTTGACTCATCATATGATGCGATGAACATGTCTGTTAACATGACAACACATATTAATCGCAACCGGAAGACCGGCAATGTGTGTTGGATATACTTCAACATTAACACCCAACGCTGTCATTTTTCCACCTAAACCACCCGGTCCAATTTCAAGTTCATTAATTTTTTCTAATAATTCTTTTTCTAAATCTGCAACATATGAAATTTCATTATGTGTATTCAAATCTCTTGTTAATGCTTTTTTGGCTAAAATAGCACATTTTTCAAATGTACCGCCTACTCCGACACCAACTACTACCGGTGGACATGCGTTTGGACCCGCTATTTTAACTGTCTCAATAACAGCATTTTTAACACCTTCAATTCCATCTGCCGGTTTAAGCATACACACACGACTCATGTTTTCACTGCCAAATCCTTTTGGAGCTACCGTGATTTCGATATTTTCACCTGCTACGATCTCATAATGAATAACACCCGGCGTATTGTCTTTGGTATTTTCACGCAAAATAGGATCCGATACAACTGACTTTCTTAAATATCCTTCTATATAACCTTGCCGGATTCCTTCATTCACAGCATCCTCAAGATTTTGTCCTTCAATATGGACATCCTGTCCTATTCTTAAAAATACAACTGCCATACCTGTGTCCTGACAAATCGGTATTTCATCATCTTTCGCAATCTGTAAATTTTCTTTCAACTGCGAAAGGATCTGTCTGCCCAAGGGAGAATTTTCTTCTTCTGCTGCCTGATATAATTTATCTTTTACATCCGACGTTAAAGAATAATTTGCTTCAATACACATTTCCTTGATGTTTTGAATAATAGTGTCTGTTGTAATTGTTCTCATAACTCTCCTCATTTCTAAACACTTTTGGTCCGACATTACTGCCGGACCAACTATTATCGTTGCTTCGGTATTAATTTATATCCTCTGGGATAACATCTCTAACCTTTGTAATACTTGCTACAACAATTTCCTTATTCGGATCCAGATCAATCAGTTTGACTCCTGATGTGATTCGTCCCAAGATAGAAATCTCATCCACCATGATCTGAATAATGATTCCCTCTGTTGTAATAAGCATTACTTCGTTATCACTATTTACTGCCTTTGCAGCAACAACATTACCGGTTTTTTCGGTAATCTTATAACACTTAATTCCTTTACCGCCACGATGCTGTGGTGTAAATTCTTCAATGTTGGTACATTTGCCCATTCCATACTCAGATACCAGTAACAACTGTGTTCCCTGTGTATTTAACTGCATTGCTACAACTTCATCATCGTAAGACAAATTCATACCAATAACGCCCATAGAATTTCTGCCGGTAGTTCTGACATCTTTTTCATGGAAACGAATACACTGTCCATGCTTTGTTACCATGATAATATCCTTCTTGTTATCTGTGATCTTAACTTCAATCAACTCGTCATCATCACGAAGATTGATTGCCTGCAGTCCTGATTTACGGATATTAAAATATTCTAATATCGGTGTCTTTTTAGCAATACCGCGCTTCGTAACCATGAACAAATATTTATCTTCTTCGTATTCTTTGAAAGGAATGACCGCTGTGATCTTCTCTCCAGGCATAAGCTGCAGCAGATTGATAATAGCAGTTCCTCTTGCTGTACGACTTGACTCTGGTATTTCATAAGCCTTAATTCGATAAACGCGTCCCGTATTGGTAAAGAACATGATATAATGATGCGTCGTTGTCATGATCATATCATCGATATAATCATCTTCAATCGTCTGCATTCCCTTAATTCCTTTGCCACCACGATGCTGACTCTTAAAATTATCAACGGTCATGCGCTTGATGTATCCAAGCTTTGTCATTGTTATGATCGTATTTTCATGTGGAATCATGTCTTCCATGGAAATGTCATACTCATCATAACCGATTGATGTTCTACGCTCGTCACCATATTTATCGCGGATCAAAATAATCTCTTCTTTGATCACTCCCAATAATACCTTTCGATCTGCAAGGATTGCTTTGTATTCTTCAATCTTCTTTTGCAATTCTGCATATTCATTTTCAATCTTTTCTCTTTCCAAACCGGTCAGAGCACGCAAACGCATATCAACGATTGCCTGTGCCTGCGCATCAGTAAGTTCAAAGCGTTCTATCAATGAATTTTTAGCTTCCGCAGTATTCTTGGAAGCACGAATGATTTTAATTACTTCATCAATATGATCTAAAGCGATCAGCAAACCTTCTAAAATGTGTGCTCTTTCTTCTGCTTTATTCAGATCATATTTTGTACGACGAGTAACTACTTCTTCCTGATGTTTCAGATAATACTGAAGCATCTGCATAATATTCATAACAACCGGCTCATTGTTAACAAGAGCTAACATTATGACACCGAATGTGTCCTGCAATTGCGTATGTTTATACAATTGATTCAATACAATATTTGGATTAACATCGCGGCGAAGTTCTATACATACACGCATTCCCTCACGACTTGTCTCGTCACGAAGATCCGTAATACCATCTACTTTTTTATCTCTATGTAATTCTGAAATTTTCTCGATCAAACGTGCTTTATTGACCAAATACGGCAATTCCGTTACTACGATCCTATTTTTGCCGTTATCCATAGGCTCAATTTCTGTCACAGCACGGACACGAATTTTACCACGACCGGTACGATATGCCTCCTCAATACCACGTGTACCAAGAATCTGTGCACCTGTTGGAAAATCCGGTCCCTTAATGATCTGCATAATCTCTTCAATGGTTGTTTCTTTATCTTCCTTGATATCATCAATAATCTGTACAACGGCATTGATCACTTCACGCAAATTGTGTGGTGGAATGTTAGTTGCCATACCTACGGCAATTCCGGAAGTACCATTCACCAATAGATTTGGATATCTGGATGGTAATACTGTCGGCTCTTTTTCCGTTTCATCAAAGTTTGGTATAAAGTCAACTGTATCCTTGCCAATATCTGCAAGCATTTCAACAGAAATTCTGCTTAATCTTGCCTCTGTATAACGCATTGCGGCTGCTCCGTCGCCATCGACAGATCCAAAGTTACCATGGCCGTCTACCAAAGGATATCTGGTTGACCAATCCTGTGCCATATTTACCAATGCACCATAAATAGAGCTATCACCATGTGGATGATATTTACCCATTGTATCACCAACGATACGTGCACATTTACGGTGAGGCTTATCCGGTCCATTATTCAACTCATCCATTGCATACAGAATACGTCTTTGTACAGGTTTTAGACCATCTCTTACATCTGGCAAAGCTCTTGCAGCAATAACAGACATGGCATAATCAATGTATGACGTTTCCATTTTCTCTTTTAGATCCACTTCATGAATCTTATCAAAAATATTTTCGTCCATCTTGTCCTCCAATACTTACTCAACCATTAAATATCTAAATTCTTCACATATTTTGCATTTGCTTCAATAAATTCACGACGCGGTTCCACTTTATCTCCCATAAGTGTATTGAACGTCAGATCAATTTCCGCTTCCGAATTATCTCCAATATTAACACGGAGCAAAATACGTTTTTCCGGATCCATCGTAGTATCCCAAAGCTGTTCTGCATCCATCTCACCAAGACCTTTGTAACGTTGAATCTTGTTGTTGCCGTCTCGTCCTATCTCTGTCAAAATTTCATTCAATTCATTATCATCATAAGCATAACGAATCATTTTATTTTTTTCGACTTTATACAATGGCGGCTGCGCCAGATAAACATGTCCTTGTCTGATCAACTCCGGCATAAATCGATATAAAAATGTCAGCATCAATGTTGCAATATGTGCACCATCTACATCGGCATCTGTCATAATGACAATCTTATCGTAACGAAGCTTGCTAATATCAAAATCATCGCCGATTCCTGTACCAAATGCAGTTATCATTGCTTTAATCTCATTATTGACCAAAATTTTATCCAAGCGTGATTTTTCTACATTCAAAATTTTACCACGCAATGGAAGAATCGCTTGAGTTGCTCTATTTCTTGCAGTTTTGGCACTTCCACCTGCAGAATCACCCTCTACGATGTAAATCTCACAGTTTTTCGGATCTTTATCACTGCAATCTGCCAATTTACCGGGAAGAGCACTTCCCTCAAGGGCAGTTTTTCTTCTTGTGAGATCTCTGGCTTTACGTGCTGCATCTCTGGCACGCTGTGCAACGACAGCTTTTTCACAAATAATCTTAGCGATTGCAGGATTCTGCTCTAAGAAATAAGTAAGCTGCTCGGTTACCACCGATTCAACGGCACCTCTTGCCTCACTATTACCTAATTTCTGCTTTGTCTGTCCCTCAAACTGCGGTTCTGATATTTTAATACTGATAATAGCTGATAATCCTTCACGAATATCTTCACCCGCTAAGTTTGCATCGCTATCTTTCAGAATTTTATTTTTCTTTGCATAATCATTAAACGTCTTAGTTAATGCATTTCTAAAACCTGTTAAATGTGTTCCACCTTCCGGCGTCGTAATATTATTTACAAAGCTGTAAGTTCCTTCTTGATAAGAGCTGTTGTGCTGCATTGCAACTTCAACATAAATATCATTTCTCTGTCCCTCACAATAAATAACATCTTCATACAAAGCATCTTTTTGTTTATTCAAATAAGACACATATTCTTTGATACCACCCTCATAGTGGAACGAACGAATCTTTGGTTCTTCCAAACGACGGTCAATCAAAATAATCTTTAATCCTTTTGTCAAAAATGCCATTTCTCTAAGTCTTTGACGTAGTGTATCATAATCAAATACTGTTTCTTCAAAAATTTCTTTATCCGGCAAAAATACAACTTCTGTACCGGTATGATCTGTTTCTCCAATTTCTTTCAGTGGATACATTACTTTTCCGCGTTCATATCTTTGACGATACATCTTGCCATTTTGATGAATGGTAACTTCCAGCCACTCCGAAAGAGCATTTACAACCGAAGCACCAACACCATGCAATCCACCTGATACCTTGTATCCCCCACCACCGAATTTACCACCGGCATGAAGGATCGTAAATACGACCTCAACCGCAGGCAGACCTGCTTTGTGATTGATACCTACCGGGATACCACGTCCATTATCAATAACTTTAATGGAATTATCCTTATTGATCGTCACTTCGATTTCTGTACAATATCCGGCTAAAGCCTCATCGACCGCATTATCAACGATCTCATAAACGAGATGATGCAAACCACGGGTAGACGTACTTCCAATATACATTCCCGGTCTTTTACGTACTGCTTCCAGACCTTCCAAAATCTGAATTTGATCCGCTCCATATTCATTTTTCACTTCTGTTCCCATAGTTTTCTCCATTTCTTTACCTTGTTTCCAATGTCACTGTTCCCTCTTTCACTCGGAAAACCCTGTCAAGCGTTAAACGGCTATCAATAAACTCTTCCAAACCGGTGCAGGTGATTATGGTTTGTATGTCATGAATACTATCTAACAAATAGTTTTGCCTATTTCTATCGAGTTCAGACAAAACATCGTCTAATAATAATATTGGACAATCTTGTGATGATTTTTTTACAATTTCAATTTCTGCAAGTTTTAATGCCAATGCACAAGTTCTCTGTTGTCCCTGAGAACCAAACTTGCGCAGGTCCAATTCTCCATTCATAAAACACAGATCATCACGATGTGGTCCGACATTTGTAGAACAAAACTTCATGTCTCTTTCCTTTGATTCAGCTAGAGCTTTCTCAAAGTTTCCTACAGAGACATCCGGTTCATACAATGTTTTTATAATTTCCTTCTCTCCGGTAAGATTTTTTGCAACTTGAAGAACAATTTTATCTAATTCATCCACAAATTGCTGCCGTCTTACAATGATTTTTTCTCCATACTCGATCAATTTCTCATCCCATATGGACAAAGTACTTTCCAAAGATGGCGAAAAGGATATCTGCTTTAGCAGTTTATTACGCTGCATAAGCACCTTATTGTATTCAGCCAGATCATACAAATACAAAGGATCTAACTGACACAATTCCATATTTACAAATCTTCTTCTCTCGGACGGACCATTTTTTATAATCTTTAAATCCTCCGGAGAAAAAAATATAACATGTGCAAGACCCATTAATTCACTAGAGCGTTTGATCGGAACACCATCAATAGCAATTCCTTTTCCTTTGCTCTTTCTCAAATGCATATCAATCTTATGAGTCATTTCTCGTTTAGTGAGAAACATACGTATGTGCGCGTCATCTTCACCAAACCTTATTAATTCCTTATCTTTGCTTCCTTTGTGAGAATTGGTCGTTGCACAAACATAGATAGACTCTAATATATTTGTCTTTCCTTGCGCATTATCCCCATAAAGAATATTGGTCTTTGGATGAAATTCCAACTTGGCATTTTCATAATTTCTAAAATTACCCACCTCAATGGATTCTAATTTCATTATGATTCACCTATTACTGTAACTTCCTGCCCTTGATAGCAAAAATTATCCTGCGGATACAATTTACGTCCGCGTCTTGTATCAACCTCCCCATTTACAGTAACTTCACCATTTTGAATCATAATTTTAGCTTCTACACCAGAGGATACTAATCCAGCCAGCTTCAAAGCCTGACCAAGTTTAATAAATTCATCACTGATCTCAATTGCCTCCATTTAAGCATTCCTCCTTATTATCACACATTAAAGTTGACAGGAAGAATTAAGTAAATATAGGTTTCCTCCTGGTCTCTAATGAAACATGGTGCTTTTGGATTGATCATATACATTGTAATCTCGTCTTCATCAATAACACGCAGTGCATCCATGAGAAAGCGAGGATTGAAACCAATCAAAATATCTTTTCCTTCTTTTGAAGCATCAATATCCTCATCCATCGAACCGATTGCTGAATTCATGGCAAATTTCATATAATCATCCTGAACATCAATAATAACCGGTTTTTTGTCGGATTCTTTCAAAAGAAGCGTAGATCTATCAATGCATTCTAACATTTTCCTCTTATTTACGGTTACTTTCGTCTCGTAGTCCGTAGAGAGCATCTTGTCAATTTTATAATATTCTCCTTCGATAAGACGGGACAAAACGATCGTATCTTCAAATTCAAACAATACATGTTTATCTGTAAAGAAAATAGAAACCTCATCGTCCATTCCACCGTTGATGATCTTACTGATTTCGATCAACGTCTTACCCGGAATGATAACACTAACATCATCATAGGACCGATTCAATTTTACTTTACGAATAGAAATACGATGTCCATCTAAGGATACAACTTTCAACTCAGAGTCGTGAATCTCAAATAACTCACCAGTCATGACTTTCGCATTTTCATTATCAGAAATAGAAAACACAGTCTGACGTATAATATCTTTGAGTGTAAATTGAGAGATATTTACGTTTTTATCTTTGACAATATTAGGCAGATACGGAAATTCGTCCGTTGCTTTTGCCATAATATTAAATTTTGCCTTACCACAACTAATATTCATATGATAGTCTTCATCTACCGTGATGGATACATTGTCGGATGGGAGTTTACGTATAATTTCAAAAAATACCTTAGCTCCAACTGCAACAGATCCTTCCTGCTTAATCTCACCATCAATCAAAGTTTCAATTCCCAATTGAAGATCATTAGCAATCAATTTGATCTGATTATCTTTTACTTCTATAACTACACATTCCAAAATCATCATTGTAGTTTTACCGGGAATTGCTTTCATAACAATATTCATTCCCTCAATGAGTTTGGATTTGTCACATATGATATGCATGTTTATAACTCCTTTCAAAAATCAGAGAAAAATAAATAAATAATATTTAAATATTTTTCAGTAGTAGCAGTAGTAGGGGTTGTGGATTTGAGGAAAAGTGGTTTTAGCCTTAGAAATCATTGAATCGAAGCTTTAGGACAAGTTCATAAATAAGTTTCTGATTTCTGTGAAAAACCATTCTTTTATACACAATCCGAAAATTTGCTGCTAAATCGAGCTTATGCTTTATTCACAAAAAATGTCGATATGTCAATAATATATCCACATATTCACAGAGAATAAGCTATTATCGGAACAAAACGATAGGAAAGAAAACGGTGTTTCTACCTATTATAATGTTACTTGTTATTGAGGATCGATCTTTTTGGTCAAAACATCAATCGTCTTGATAGATTCTTCATCACCCTCATCTAATTTCTTTTTGATGATTTCTTCCCCATGAAGAATGGTTGAGTGATGACGATTACCAATTTTGCTTCCAATCTCTTCGTATGTGCTATTTGTCAATTGCCGGCACAGATACATACAAATATGTCTTGGATAAACAATATTGGAGTTTCTTTTGGAGGAGAGGAGATCTTTCATTGTAATATGAAAATGATCTGCTACAGTCTCCATAATATAATCAATGGTAATCTGCCGCTTCATATTAGGATTGATGATGTCTACCAATGCTTTTTTAGCAGATTCCAAGGTGATTTCTGTATTACAAAAATCTGAGAAGGATAGCACTTTATTAATTGCTCCCTGTAGCTCTCGAATATTGGAAATAATGTTGCTGGCAATATAATCGAGAATAGAATCATCAATATTTATATTTTCTTCAGCAACTTTTTTTCTTAAAATAGCCATCCTCGTTTCGTAGGTAGGAGCCTTAATATCTACAGTCAGCCCCATTTCGAAACGGGAACGAAGTCTCTCTTCTAATGTTGTCATCGTAGAAGGATGTTTATCTGAGGAGATAATGATCTGCTTCTGCGATTCATATAAATGATTAAAGGTATGGAAAAATTCCAACTGAGTAGATTCCTTACCTATAATAAATTGAATATCGTCGATCAATAGAACATCAACGTTGCGGTATTTATTGCGAAACTCCTGCTTTGTCATTGTATGTTCATTATGATGGCTGTCACGGACAGCATCGACAATGTCATTTGTAAAGGTTTCACTGGTTACGTATATAACCTTTTTACTTGCATCGTGTTCTTGAATATAATTAGCAATTGCATGCATAAGATGCGTTTTGCCAAGTCCCGGTCCACCATAAATGTAAAGCGGATTGTATGTGTCACCAGGCTCTTCAGCAACTTTTAATGCTGCTGCGTGTGCATAATCGTTGTTATCACCAACGACAAAGGTGTCAAACGTATATTTGGAATTGATCGTTGGATTATTATGCTTCTTTTCTTTCTTTTCAGGATCATCAGTTTTTTGCTGACCTAATTCTGAACGTGATACGAAAGAAATATCATATTGAATCCCAGTAAACTCTTCAATCGAGATTGCTAAAAACAGCGAATATCTCTGTTCAACGAAGGATTTACTGTTTCCAATCTTTACGTCATCGATCAAAACAGTAAGCTTATTACCCTCCACATGGTAAATGCTTAAGGTTTTAACGAAAGTGCGATAGATAGGAGCAGATATCTCAAATTCCGTCTTCATATTTTCTAAAATATCATCCCATTTTTCGTAAAGTTCGTTTTTCACAGTAACTTCCCTCTTTTCCAACAATAATCATTACTTATATAAATGCATTATAAGGCTTATACAGCCATTTTTCGGAGAAAAAGCCTATTTTGCACCATATAACATTATTTTATATCAAATAAGGGAAAATTACAAGTTCTAAGATGGGTTATAAAGCAAACTTCGCACATAAATAAATTATCATTGAAGACAATTTCATCGCAATTTGATGTCAATAATAAGAATAGCCTTTTGTGAATAATTGTGGATAAAATGAAAAAGTATAATATCCACAGTTATTAGTGTGTTATCCACAAAATTTGTTAATAACTGTGTAAAACTGTTAAAAGCCCCTATTTTACGTTATTTTTATATTAAAAAGTGGATAATGTGAATAACTTTGTTAATAACTGTGAATTGAATTAGGACAAAACAAAAAGTTATTCACAAAATGTGTATAGTGTGTTTATAACTTTATACAGAACATGCATTCTGTCTACTGATGTAGAACTATGAAAATTCAAGGATTTTTTCGTTTAAATACTATTGCTGTATAATGTGTATATTAATGATACTTCGTGTGTAGAATAAAATAAATGGAAATGAGTTTCTTCCTATTATATAAGATTAAAATTTAGTTTATTGTGATGTGAATTTTAAATTCACATTATTAACATGTGCATTATATTGTGGATAATGAGTGGAATAATTCACATTTTACAATTTGATTCATTTGTTCTTATCTGAGGCTCATTAACAAGTAAACAAACTTTTTACTTCAGTTTGTAGGAAAAATTAGAGTTATAGCTAGAATATGCTTGACGAAATGGGCATTTACCGTTATAATATGGGCTGTATGCGTTTTATGCATTTTATTTGTATGTGATTTTTCAGGGACAGTCCTGTTGAGTCATGATGTGTTAATTTTGAAGAAGGAGGTGTTTTGAGTATGAAGATGACATTTCAGCCTAAGAAGAAATCCAGAAGTAGAGTTCATGGATTCAGAAAGAGAATGCAGACAGCTAACGGACGTAAGGTTTTAGCAAGCAGAAGAGCAAAAGGAAGACATAAGTTATCTGCATAGGTCGCATTTATGTGACCTTTTCTTCTTATAAAGTAGCCTTACTTTAAGTTTGCTTTTGCAGAGGGATTATTGTGTTTGAATCAATTAAGAATAATAGTGATTTTTTGAAAGCATATCGCCATGGAAAATCCTATGCCAACAGGTATTTAGTTATGTATGTTCGTAAGAATGACCTGGACAGAAACAGATACGGAATTACAGTCAGTAAAAAAGTTGGAAACAGTGTTGTAAGGCATAGGGTTACCAGGTTGATAAGAGAAAGTATCCGTTTGAATGTGGAGAAGTTTGAGAATGGATATGATATTGTAATAATAGCTAGAAATACGGCAAAGGGCAGAAAATGCCAGGAAATTGAGAGTGCTGTATTACATTTGGGGAAGCTGCACAATATAGTAGTGAGATGATGTTAGAATGAAAAAATCGTTGATTTTTTTAATAAAGGTATACCGGAAGATAATATCTCCCTTGAAAGGAAGACCTACATGTATCTATACGCCAACATGTTCACAATATGCAATAGAGGCATTAGAGAAGTATGGTTTTATGAAGGGGAGTTTTTTGAGTATAAAACGTATATTGAGATGCCACCCGTTTGCGAAAGGTGGATATGATCCGGTACCGTAGCTTGCCCTGTTAAATCAGGAGGATTAATTAGAATGGTTGATGTTATATTGACGACCTATCAGGGATCCATTTTGGGACCGATTGCTAGGATGCTTGGACAGATTTTGGAATGGCTGTATCTGTTCATGTCAAAACTTGGAATTGAGAATGTAGGAATTTGCATGATATTGTTTACTTTTATTGTAAACTTATTAATGTTTCCTTTAGTATTAAAACAACAGAAATTTGCTAAGATGTCCAGTATTATGAATCCGGAGATCATGGCAATTCAACAAAAGTATAAAAATAAAAAAGATCAGGCATCTCAGCAAAAGATGTCAATGGAGACACAGGCTGTATATCAAAAATATGGGGTAAGCCCGGCAAGCGGATGCTTGCCAATGTTGATCACAATGCCTATTCTTTTTGCTTTGTATCGCGTTATATATAATATACCGGCATATGTAACACCAATATATAATATGTACACAAACGTGGCTGAATCTGTTCGTAAGTTAGGAATTAGCGTTTCTGATCTGAGTCAGATGACAAACAGTAAGACGTATGTTATTCAGAATGCAGTTAGTGCGAAGAGTTCTGCACTTAACTATTATATAGATGTGTTAGGACAGTTTAATCAGGATGCATGGGATAGTTTGGCGAATACATGCAATAGCAAGGGATTTTCATCAATTGCTGACATGGTATCTGATGTAGGAAGTCAGGCATTTCATATTAATTCCTTTTTGGGTCTTAATATCTCAGATCTGCCGGTTATTCCATTTATCGGAGGTGCAGCATTATCTGCCAGTGTATTGATTCCGATATTATCTGTAATTACTCAGATTATAAGCATGAAGCTTAGTATGGCATCGACACCACAGACACAGAATTCCGATAATACTGCGATGGCATCCATGAATATGATGAATAAAGTTATGCCATATGTATCTGGTGTAATGTGCTTTATGTTCCCAATTGGTGTTGGTATTTATTGGGTTGCCGGCAATGTATTTCGTATATTGCAGACATTGGCTATTGATGCATATTTTAAGCATACTGATATGGATGCAATTATTGCAAAAAATACAGAAAAGGCAAAGAAAAAGTATGAAAGACTTGGAATTGATCCCAATACTGCTTTTTCAGATGTGACAAAACAGCGTACAAGCAACATTAATACTACAACAAAGACAACGCAGCAGCGTAAGAAAGTAAACCGACCGAAGAAATCTTTAGCAGAAAAGGATTATAAAAGGCCGGAAACAAATAAAAAATATAAAGAGGGAAGTATTGCTTCTTATGCAAATATGCTTGCAAGAGACAATAATGATAACAAATAGTAATTTACTTTATGTCTACGTACACTTGGCATGAAGTAAAAGATACGTGAAAGAGTGTGCAGAAATGAGGTTTATTATGTCAGAATGGCAGGAGTTTACAGCAAAAACAGTTGATGAGGCATTAACAAATGCAGTTGTATCTATGCAGACATCAAGTGATCAGTTGGAATATGAAGTAATTGAGGAAGGATCAAGCAGATTGTTAGGATTGATCAGCAAACCTGCAAAGATTCGTGCTCGCGTAAAACTTTCTTTGGATGCTATCGCTTCTAATTTTTTGGACAAGGTGTTCCAATCAATGGGAATGCAGGTAAACATTGAAATTACGATCGATGAAGTTGAAAATCAGATGAACATTGATCTTTCTGGTGAAGAGATGGGTATTTTGATCGGTAAGCGCGGAATTACCTTAGATTCTCTTCAGTATTTGGTTAGTTTAGTTATTAATCGTAATACAGAAGATTATATGAAAGTAAAGCTTGATACTGAAAATTATCGTGAAAGAAGAAAAGAAACACTGGAAAATTTAGCACACAACTTAGCACATAAAGTTAAGAGAATTCACAGACCGGTATATTTAGAGCCAATGAATCCTTATGAGCGTCGAGTTATTCATTCTGCTTTGCAGAAGGATAAATATGTTGAAACACATAGCGAGGGAGATGAGCCATATCGCAAAGTGGTAATTACATTGAAGCCGGGTGTGGATACAGGTTATGAGCGTCGTGGAAAATATTCTTATGGCAATTCTCGTTATGGAAAAAGAAATAACGGAGGATACCGTAAAAAATATAATAATTCTTATCAGAAGAAATATGATGAGTATGAGAAAGATTCTTCTGAAGATGTTCAGGATAATGAATAATAGCATTAGGAATCGAGGAAAGGGGCTGGTTTGGCTCCTTTCTTTTTCAATTGAAATAGTTTTTAAATAATGTAAAGGTGGATTTAGATTTACACATTTTGTAATAAGACAAATAGGAGACAGCAATGGAAGAAAAAACAATTGTTGGAATTGCTAGTGCTGCAGGTGGCGGGATTGGCATCATTCGTGTAAGTGGATCAGAATCAATGAAGATTGTTGATTCGATTTTTCATCCGGGAAAATTTAATAACGAAGAAAATGAAGCATTGATAGATAAATCATATCTCCAACAACAGAAATCGCATACCATTCATTATGGATTTATTATAGATGGTAATAATGAGGTTGTAGATGAAGTTATGGTTTCTGTTATGAAAGCGCCTGCAACTTATACGCGAGAGGATGTTGTCGAAATTAATTGCCATGGTGGCAATTATATATTACAGAGAGTTATGCAGCTTTTATTAGAAAAAGGTGCTTTTTTGGCAGAGCCGGGAGAGTTTACAAAACGGGCTTTTTTGAATGGACGTATTGATCTATCACAGGCAGAAGCAGTAATGAAAATGATTTCATCTAAAAATGAATTTGCATTACAAAGTGCTGTAAAACAGTTGGAGGGGTCTGTATCAAAATATATTCAGCAGATCAGAGAACAGATTTTATATGAGATGGGACGTATTGAAAGTGCTTTGGATGATCCGGAACACTATGATCTGACGGGATATTCTGATGAATTATTTGATAAAACAGAGCAGCAGATTGTTTCTTTGCAAAGATTATTGGATCGTTTTGAAAATGGTAGAATGAAATCTGAGGGGATTAATACAGTCATTGTTGGAAAACCAAATGCCGGAAAATCTTCTTTGATGAACATTTTGCTGGATGAAGATCGTGCAATCGTAACAGATATTGCAGGAACAACTAGAGATGCTTTACAGGAGTCAGTTCGGCTTGGTGGATTGATGCTTAATTTAATAGATACTGCAGGTATTCATAATACGGAAGATACAGTTGAAAAAATTGGTGTTGATCGAGCAAAACAATATATTGAGCAGGCTGATTTTATTCTATTTGTGGTTGATGGAAGTGAAGAATGGTCTGATGAAGATGAACAGATTCTTCCGTTGATCGCACAGAAAAAAGGAATTATTCTTTTGAATAAAGCAGACCTAAAAGTAAAAGTATCCGAACTATTTTTGAAAGATAAACTTTCATGGGATACGATAGCATTTTCCAATGAGACAAAACAGGGATTGCAGCAATTGGAACAATATATTACGGACAAGTTTGAACGGGGAGATCTGCAATTCAACGATCAAATATGTCTTACAAGTATTCGACACAAAAATGCTGTTATGCAGGCAGTGAATGCATTGCATCGTGTAGAACAAAGTATTAAGGATGGAATGCCGGAAGATTTTTTTACTATTGATTTGATGGAAGCTTATCAACAATTAGGATTGATTAATGGAGATACAGCAACGGAAGATTTGGTAAATAAGATCTTTGAAGAATTTTGTATGGGAAAATAGTGGGTTTAAATTGGTTGAATAGGAAAGCTAAGCAATAAATTAGCAGAATGGAGTGGACTATGTCATATACATACGAGGAGTACGATGTTGTTGTTATTGGTGCAGGACATGCAGGTTGTGAAGCAGCACTTGCCTCCGCAAGATTAGGAATGCAAACATTGGTATTTACAGTTAGTGTTGATAGTATTGCAATGATGCCGTGTAATCCAAATATTGGAGGAAGCTCGAAAGGACATCTTGTTCGAGAAATTGATGCACTTGGTGGTGAGATGGGAAAAAATATTGATCGAACATTTATACAATCTAAGATGCTCAATATGTCCAAAGGACCTGCAGTACATTCACTGCGTGCACAAGCAGACAAAAAAGAATATAGTAATTCCATGAGACATGTTCTAGAGAATACAGATAATTTGGTTATTAAACAAGGAGAAGTTGCAGAAATATTGGTGGAAAACAAATGTGTTGTTGGAGTTAAAACAACATCAGATGCTATTTATCCATGTAAGGCTGTTATAATGTGTACGGGAACATATTTGAGAGCACGTTGTATTTATGGGGACGTTAGTCAATATACCGGGCCAAACGGTTTAACTGCAGCAAATCATCTGACACAAAATCTGATTGATCTTGGAATAGAAGTTCGCCGTTTTAAGACAGGAACACCTGCGCGAGTAGATGGAAGAACTATAGATTTTTCAAAGATGGAAGAGCAAAAGGGAAGTGAAAGAGTGGTACCTTTTTCATTTACAAATACACCGGAAAAATTAGAGCGAGAACAGGTATCTTGTTGGCTGACCTATACCAATGAAAATACACATAATATCATACGTAATAATATAAATCGTTCACCACTTTACTCTGGGGATATTGAGGGGACAGGACCAAGATATTGTCCGTCAATTGAGGATAAAGTAGTTCGTTTTGCAGATAAAAAACGCCATCAGGTTTTTCTGGAGCCGGAGGGTAATTATACAAACGAAATGTATGTTGGCGGAATGTCAAGTTCTCTTCCCGAGGATGTACAATATGCGATGTATCATTCTGTACCGGGATTGGAACATGCAACAATTGTGAGAAATGCATATGCTATTGAGTATGATTGTATAAATCCAACGCAGTTAAAGGCATCCTTGGAATATAAAAAGATCAGTGGATTTTTTAGTGCGGGACAGGCAAATGGTAGTTCTGGCTATGAAGAAGCTGGTGCACAGGGTATTATTGCAGGAATTAATGCCGCAAGAAAATTACAAGGAAAAGATCCTTTGATCTTAAATCGTTCACAGGCATATATCGGAGTTTTAATTGACGACCTCATTACAAAAGGAACGAATGAGCCATATCGTATGATGACATCAAGAGCAGAATATCGTTTACTTTTGCGTCAGGATAATGCAGATCTTCGATTAACAAAAATTGGTCACGAGGTCGGATTGATTGACGATAGCCGCTATGAAAAATTATTGATCAAGGAGAAAATGATTGAAAAAGAAATACAACGATTGCAGCATACTACAATTGGTGGTAAAAAGGAAGTTCAAAAATTATTAGAACAATATGGTAGTACGTTATTACAGTCGGGTTCCACATTAGCTGATTTATTAAAGCGACCGGAATTATCATATGATATTTTGGCACCAATTGATGAAGACAGACAGAATTTACCTGAGGATGTCTGTGAACAGGTAAATATTTCCTTGAAATATGAGGGATATATAACAAGACAACAGAAACAGGTGGCACAGTATCAAAAATTGGAAAATCGTAAAATTCCAGAGGATATTGATTATACACAAGTAAACAGTCTTCGTAAGGAGGCTGTTCAGAAGCTGGACGATCTTCGTCCGACATCAGTTGGTCAAGCATCGAGAATATCCGGTGTTTCTCCCGCAGATATTTCTGTTTTACTGATTTATCTGGAACATTACAATCAGAAAAAACTGTAATGGTTAATTAGTACTTGTATAGATTTATTATTTTTTACCGACTGTAAGAAATATTTACCATAAATATATTGTAGTAGAAATGAGGAATGATATGATTGACTTATTAAGTGATTATTGTAAAAAAATAGAGCTTGATATAACAGATACACAGTTACAACAGTTTGATGATTACTATCGTTTTTTGGTGGAAAAAAACAAAGTAATGAATTTAACGACAATCATAGAAAAAGAGGATGTTGTGTTGAAACATTTCATTGATAGTATATATATCATGAAGTATACTGATTTCGATGAAAAAAAAGTTATTGATATTGGAACAGGGGCAGGATTTCCAGGAATTCCTCTTGCTATTATGAATCCGCAGACTTCGTTTGTATTATTGGATTCTTTGAATAAGCGAATTAACTTTTTAAATGAAGTGTGCAATCTATGTAACTTGAGTAATGTTATTACCATACATGGACGAGCTGAAGAAATATCACGTAAAGAAGAATATCGTGAAAAATTTGATTATGTTGTTTCAAGGGCTGTGGCTAACATGTCTACTCTGTTAGAATACTGTACGCCATTCCTAAAAGTTGGTGGTCAATTTATTTCATATAAATCCGGTAAGGTGGAAGAAGAATTATCCGGTGCACAAAATGCTATGAAAATATTAGGATGTAAATTGAATATTTCTATTGATTTTCAATTGCCAAATACGGATATGGATAGAAAATTTGTTATTTATGATAAAATTAACAAATGCGCAAAAAAGTATCCTCGGCAAGGTGGAAAACCAAGAAAAGAACCACTTTGATAGTGGTTCTTTTTTGAAAAATATGATATACTTAAATGGTGAAATGTTTCACGTGAAACATTTTCTAAGACCGAAGAAAACTGCTTAGGCAGTTCAGTTATTTGGTGATGCAAAGTATGATAATGTCCTTATGAAAAATAAGGAGTAGTGTAGATATGCTCACTTTGATCAATACAATTGTAAAACTATGGAGGAATATATGGGAAGGGTAATCGCAATATCAAATCAAAAAGGTGGCGTTGGTAAAACAACGACAGCAATTAATTTGTCTGCTTGTCTAGCAGAGAAAGGAAAGAGAGTATTAACAATTGACATGGATCCGCAGGGAAATACTACTAGTGGATTGGGTATTGATAAATCAACAGTGGAACATACAAGTTATCAGTTGTTGACGAATGAAACTACAATTTGGGAGGCTATGACTCCTTCAATTGTCCCTGGTCTTTCTGTAATTGCGTCTGAACGTAGTTTGGCAGGCGCTGAAATTGAATTAATTGGAGTTGAAGATCGCGAATTTATTTTAAAAAAAGAAGTTGATAAAGTTCGTGATAATTATGATTTTGTGATTATTGATTGTCCCCCTTCCTTAAATACACTTACCGTTAATGCAATGACAACAGCAGATACGGTTCTTGTTCCAATCCAGTGTGAATATTATGCGTTAGAAGGATTGAGTGAACTAATCTATACCATTGAGCTTGTTAAGGAACGTCTTAATAATAAATTGGAAATAGAAGGTGTTGTTTTTACAATGTATGATGCTAGAACCTGTCTTTCATTGCAGGTAGTTGAAAATGTAAAACAGAATCTTCATCAAAATATTTATAAAACTATAATACCAAGAAATGTAAGATTGGCGGAAGCACCAAGTCATGGACTTCCAATAAATCTTTATGAGCCAAAATCTGCGGGGGCAGATGGTTACAGAAGTCTGGCAGATGAGGTTATAAATCGAGGAAAAGAAGAGGAGTAAATGTTTCACGTGAAACATTTTGCAGAAATCTTTATGAACAGTACTCTTGACATGAAGATTAAAAGAAATTTTAGAGAGTGCAGAAATGGAGAAAAAATGGCTAGAGGATTAGGAAAAGGAATTGATGTTTTAATACCGGAAGTAAAACATTCGACAGGTAAAGACGAAAAGAAGGTTGTCAAAGAAGTTGTCAAAGAAGTTTTGAAAGAAACGAATGAAATTGACATCAATAAGGTCGAGCCAAATGAAAATCAGCCAAGAAAAGAATTTAATGAAGATGCATTACAAGAGTTAGCAGATTCTATAAAACAGCATGGTTTGATTGAACCAATTATTGTTCAAGAAGGTAAAAAGGGTTTTTATCAGATTATTGCTGGTGAAAGACGATGGAGAGCTGCGAGATTAGCAGGATTAAAAAAAGTTCCTGCAATTGTTAAGGACTATACCGACCAAGAAATTATGGAAATTGCTCTGATTGAGAATATTCAGAGAGAGGATTTGAACCCCATTGAAGAAGCAGAAGCATATCAGAGATTAATAAGTGAATATAAACTAAAACAAGATGAAGTCGCTGATAAAGTGTCAAAAAGTCGAGTTGCAATTACGAATGCATTACGCCTTTTAAAATTAGATGAGCGTGTAAGAAGAATGGTTGTTGAAGATAAGATAAAAAGCGGACATGCCAGAGCATTGCTATCTATTAAAGACGGAGAATTGCAATATGAAACAGCTTTGCAAATTTTTGATGGAAATTTAACAGTTCGAGAAACTGAAAAACTGGTCAAAAAATTGTTAGAGGAACCTAAGCCAAGCAAGAAAGAAGATGTAGAAATAAATAAACAATTACAGATTATTTATGAGCAGTATGAAGAAAAATTGAAAAATAAACTTGGTACGAAAGTCAAAATCAATCAAAAGAATAATGGAAAAGGAAAGATAGAAATCGAGTACTATTCTGCTGATGATTTTGACAGAATTATTGAGGCTATCACACAAAAGTAATGGAGGAAAAATAAATGTACTTATTTGAACAATATGGTATTGATATAGGATATGTTGTAATTGGTTTAGCAGGTGTAGTATTATTACTATTGATCATGATAATTGTAATGATGGTCAGAAACCATTTGCTGCGGAAAAAATATAAACAGTTTATGGAAGGAGAAAATGGCAGATCATTGGAAAAGGCATTTTCCGATAAGTTTGAAGCGATTGATCAATTGCAGGATGATGTTAAAAATATTAATGGACATATAATAAAAATTACAAATCAATTGACTACAGCATACCAGAAAATTGGATTAGTAAAGTATGATGCTTTCAAGGAAATTGGTGGAAAGTTAAGTTTTGTATTGGTACTGCTGACAGAGGACAATAATGGTTTTATTATAAACTCGATGCACAGTACAAAAGATGGATGCTATACGTATGCAAAAGAAGTTGTAAATGGAGAGGCATTTGTGATTTTGTCAGAAGAAGAACAGCAAGCTTTAGAGGCGGCAAAAGCAAATAAGCCATTGCATAAAATAGAAGACTAATATAAAATATTGTATTATATCACAGGGTTCCTCAAATATGAGGGACCCTGTGATATTTAAAACTATAATATTTAATGCTTTACTCTTCAGAATCTAGTTGAAACTATAAATGCGGTTGAAAAAATAATAACCCCAAACAATAATCTTGCGACCGGCTCTATTCTTAGACTGAAGAGGAAGTCCAAGTTTGCGATGTGTAATAATACGATAGACTGTCTTGTTTTTGACCTTTAAATAATGCCAAAGTTCATCTCTTTTATTAAGGTTATCTGGGGATCCAGATTTTACTAATAAAGCAGAGCTGACGATCATCATCATTGCAAGGTATTTCATCATATAATTACGTAATTTCTTGTCATGGATCGACATTAAATCCTGTGAATCAATCATCAATTTAGTAACTTTAATTTGCTGATCGATTCGTTTGGTCATAATTGCTTCATTAACAGATTGTCCTTCTCGACCTATATAATAACGATAAAGATCAATATTTAGATAATACATCTTCTTAACATATGGAAGAGGCGTATATGCATAAATATTGTCTACATAGAACGTGTGTTCTGGAAGGTGCAAGTTACAATCACGTAGTAACTTAGTTTTGTAGATTATCGAGTGCATCAATAAGTTTTGACTCATACGAAAATGTTTTACGTCGCTCCAGCTGATGATCTTATTCTTAGGAATCGCCATATTATAATTGATGGCTTTTCGCTTGTGGGCGCTTGGTTTTTCATAAACATAGTTGGCAATGATCATGTCCAAAGACATAGATTCTACTACTGACTGACGTAAAAATTTGATTAACTTCAGCATAGCAGTTTTGTCAAACCAATCATCGCTGTCTAATACCTTAAAATAAAGTCCGGTAGCGTTTGCAATTCCCATATTGACTGCAGAACCATGTCCACCATTTTCTTTATGAATTGCACGAACGATATGTGGATATTTGGATTCATATTGTTGAGCAATAGTTAGAGTATCGTCTTTAGATCCATCATCTATCACTAAAATTTCAACATCGTCGCCACCTAGTAAGGCAGACTCTATTGCCTTTGCCATGTAATCCTGCGAATTGTAGCAGGGTATTGTAACGGTTAATAATTTCATAGTTACCTCATTTCTTTATGCAAAACACGAGAAAGAACTATCGAAAATCGACAATTCTCTCCAATACTATAGTAAAATCATAACATGAATATACCCATTATTAAAGAAAAAAATTCTGAAAGTTTTCTAACAAAATAAGAAATCACGCAAAAACATTGCGTTCTGCGGCAATTATTATGACATAATAAGCGATATGCGGTCGTAGAGGATTTGTGGTATGGAAAGTTTGAGTTATAAATAATAAAAATAGTGTTAAAATGGAAATTATATGATACATTAGAATAAAAGCAGAATAATGATGTAAGCTAGAATTTATTATTTGTTGATTAAAAATGAGGAGGAGAGCAATGGTAAAAAAGACAGCAAAAGAAATGCTGGAGAAAGCAATAGAAATG
Organism: Clostridium sp. OM05-6BH; assembly: GCF_003481635.1. Lineage (NCBI taxonomy): Bacteria > Bacillati > Bacillota > Clostridia > Eubacteriales > Clostridiaceae > Clostridium > Clostridium sp. OM05-6BH. Next base: position 27,992 of record NZ_QULH01000013.1, read on the forward strand.
AGAAAAAAATCATATGCACCTTATTCGAATTTTTGTGTAGGTGCATGTTTAGAATGTACGGATGGAAAATATATTACCGGGTGTAACATTGAAAACTCCAGTTATGGAGCAACCAATTGTGCAGAGAGAACAGCTTTTTTCAAAGCAGTAAGTGATGGAATAACTCATTTTTCAAGAATTGCTATTGCGGGAGGACAACGAAATGGAGCACTTCAAATATGTCCACCTTGTGGAATTTGTCTGCAGGTCATGATGGAATTCTGTGATCCGGATCATTTTGAGATAATTTTAGGAGATGGTGAAAATGATATCACATACTTATTAAGGGATTTGCTGCCAAAAGGATTTGGGCCAGAAAATATAAAATAGCGCAAGAGTAGGACAAGATAGAAAAACAGGTTTTACAAGAAACGCAGAGAGATGATGAAAAGAGAGGAGAAGAAATATGAATGTGTATGAAATTATTGATAAGAAAAAAAGGGGTTTGGAGCTTAACCAAACAGAAATTGAGTATTTGATCAATGGATATGTAAATAATGAAATTCCTGATTATCAAATATCGGCTTGGTTGATGGCAGTTTACTTTCAGGGGATGACAGATCGTGAACTTTTGGCGTTGACAAATTGTATGACAAAATCCGGTGAAATTGTGGATTTATCAAGTATTATGGGAGTAAAAGTGGACAAGCATAGTACTGGGGGAGTTGGTGATAAAGTTACTTTAGTTGTTGCTCCAATTGTTGCAGCGTGTGGTGGAAAAGTTGCTAAAATGAGTGGTCGGGGGTTAGGATTTACGGGAGGAACAATTGATAAGTTAGAAGCAATTCCCGGCTTGAAAACTGCTTTGGCGGAAGAAGATTTTTTTAATATGGTGAATGAAATAGGATTGGCTGTTATGGGGCAATCTGCAGATATTGCACCAGCGGACAAAAAGCTATATGCGTTGAGGGATGTGACGGCTACAGTGGACAGCATTCCGCTGATAGCATCTTCTATCATGAGTAAGAAGCTGGCTGCCGGAAGCGATAAGATTGTTTTAGATGTTACTGTAGGTAGTGGTGCTTTTATGAAGGATAAAGAAAATGCAGTGCAATTGGCTGAAAAAATGGTTGCGATTGGAAATGGGGCCGGGAAGAAGACGGTTGCAATTTTGACAAATATGGATGTACCGTTAGGAAAAATGGTTGGAAATAACTTAGAAGTAGTTGAAGCAATCGAAACTCTTAAGGGAAGAGGTCCGGAAGATTTGATAGCGGTAGTTGTTGAAATAGCATCGACGATGCTTTATTTGGCACAGATAGGTACAAAAGAAGAATGTATGAAGAAAGTAAAGCGAGTTATTGCAGATGGATCTGCACTTGAAAAATTAAAACTTATGGTAGAAAGACAGGGAGGAGACGGCAGTTATATCGAAAATCCGGATCAATTTGAAAAAGCAATATATCAGCATGAGATAATAGCAAATAATAGCGGATATATTGGAACAATGAATACGGAAGAATGCGGAAAAGCTGCAGTTTTGCTTGGAGCAGGAAGAGAGGTTAAGGATGATCCAATTGATATGACGGCTGGCATCAAATTTAATAAAAAAACAGGAGATGCTGTGAAACAAGGGGATATAGTTGCAATAGCATATAGTTCCTCGAAAGAAAAACTGCAGCAAGGGGTGCAAAAAATTAGTGATATTTATGATATTGTGGACAAGAGACCGCAAGTAGTACCTGAAATTATTGGTTATATTGAGTAACATAAGCATATAAGAGGTAAAAGGCTGATCCGCATGAGATTGGGACGTTAGATGATGGTTATATTGAGTAACACTAGCATATAAGAGGTAAAAGTCCTCTGCTAGTGAGAAGTAAGAACCAAATTAATAAAACTTGGTATTTTTATAAGAGGCCTGAGTGGTTTTTATGGATTTGCCGGTTTCCATTTTATCAAAGAAAAAGATATTATGTGAACTTGCATAAAAAGAATGTCCTTCATTGGAATTGACATAACAGGCGGATATAATAGTTCCATTCTTATCGTAATCAACAAACACACAATCTTTCTTGTTCTGCGCATTTAGCAATACATTTTCTGCAATCATAATTTGTTTTATATTGTGGTGGTGTAGTGTTGCAGTATGGGAGGATGCTAATACTTCTTGGCACTTAAATTGCAGATTGGAAGTAGTATTATTGAAATTCCATGTTGTATTAATCTCGGCAGAATCAACAAAATCGATGTAGGGATTTCTAGAGCACAATTTGTATTGCTGTCCGATTTCTAGGACAGGAAGTGATATGGAGGAACGATAAGATTGATCGGAAATATGTTCAAATGAAGAACTTTGGAGCGAGGTAAGTGCAAACCATTTATTGTCCTGTTTTTGGTACAGTGTATAAGGAAGAGAGGAATAGACCTTGTTCGTAAAATTACCATACAATATTGCTGTTTTCGAAACACCCTTTTGAAAAAAGGCAGAGGTAGGACAAATAGTATTATTGGTAATAGAGATCTTTGATAGAAATGCTGTTGCTATGGGAGAATGATCCTCATTAAGCGGCTGAATGGAAATATAGTATTTTCCATCCGGCAGACAGATATTATAGGTAGTAAAAAAGGAATTTAGTGCATTGGTCAATTGTACTTGATGAGAGGAAAATGATAGATTGACAAAGGGGATAGTTGTTGATGTAATCTGACAGCCATCCTCTTGATATAAACAGGTTCGAAAGCTTCCCTGTGAGTTATTTATTGTAGAATCAGTGTTTATATAAGAAGATATTGTGTCCGTATTTGCATACAACGATTTAATCTTTGTGGTGGGGATCTCTGATAAATTGCAGTCTATAAATAATTGTTCAGATGTACTATTATTAGGACAGAAAGAAATGGAAATTGTTTGGTAATTACTATATGACAGTCGATCATCGGAGAGAGGAGAAGCAGGTGAAACTTCCAAATAATATAATTTATTAGGGGTGTAAGAAGAAAGTTTTATCTGCGATGATGTGTAGGCATCCGGCAAAGTATTATTGCAATAAATACTTTCTTTAATAGTATCTTTATACGTGATTTTGGTATAGTTTTTACGAGAAATATTCGTGTTATAAGAGAACGTGATCATGCCGTTACTGTCTGTCAGACCAGAGGTCAAGACAGTGTTAGATTCATCTTTCAGAGAAACAGAAACACCTTTCATATTTTGTTTAGCATTAGCTATTTTGCAGGAAAGACGAAGTTGCTTCTTTTTTAGAGTAATGTTTTGACATAAAACAGTTTGTGAAAGATTAAATTTTTGAGAATAGGAAGTAATATATTCGTCCTTTTGAAAAGCGATGATGTATTGTCCGGAGTGAATGTCGGAAATACAGTAATGACCATTTTTATCAGTTTTTGCAGAGGATATATTTTTCGTGATTCTATTTTGATCGTTGATTGAGCAAAGAGATACTGTTGTACCAAAAATAGGACGTTGCTCACTATCAAAAACAAATCCCTGTACTTTGTTTGGAGTTAGACGTTCTTTATAGTTTATGGAAAGAGGCTTAGAAAGAAAAGGTGCGGTAATTTTATAAACACCGTTTGCTGAACCATTTCCGGGACATAATTTTTCTTCACTATATTTGTCAAGCTGATATGTTATTTTTTTGCCATCAGAAGATAATGAATCGAAGTGTGCCTGTAGTTTAGGTGTGGTGGAATTTGATTTTCCGGTTAAAGTGATTTTGGAACTGCTTACTTCTTTTTGCAACAATATACGACTGCTGTATAACACAATAGAGTGATTCCATGGGTTGATTGCTGTACGAGTTTTAATAGTGGCGTTTGGCAAGAATTTGCCAGAAATTTTTGATGTTTTAGTCTGTTCGTAAATTTGGACAGATTTATGGAGTGATTTGTATTTCCTGTTTTTAATTTTAATGCGTACACGTATGGTGATTTTGCCAGATTTACGAGTGGTTAATTGCCCTGTTTTTTTGTTGATCTTGGCACGAGATGTTTTACTTAACGAATAAGATAATGTCGATTTTTTGGGACGATTTTTGACTTTTACATAATAAGATTTTCCAACAAATAATTTTTTAGAAAATGACTTGATCTGCGGTTTTTTTTGCTTTGCCTGTGCAGAAGCATTATTATGAAATGCAATAGAAAATAGCAGCAATGATAATAGAAAAAGTCGTCCTGTTTTTTTGAATAGTGTGTTCATAAGATCCTCCAATTCTGCACACTATATACAGAAAAATCTGTTTCAGTGTGCGCAGTGTTAATAATAACGGTAAATAGCAGCTTGCGTATGAAATGCAAAGTGCTAATGATGATAATGGCAGCTTGCGTATGCACAATGCTTGGTATTGATATTGTCAGTAAATAATGTTACAGGTGGGGAGAGAAACTTGTAACTTTTTGATACTTGCGGGGTCGACAGATGTATCCGAAAGGATAAGTATTCGAAGTTTTGTCAGAGAGGCAAGGCAATCAATGGATGCTAATTGTTGGTTGCCTGACAAATCTAAAACTTTCAGTTGCTTTAAGTTACTGATCGGAAGAAGATCGGTGCAACTATTATCGGATATAATTAAAGTTTCCAGGGTGGTGAGGTTTTCTAATGGTTCTAAGGATGAAATTTTATTTCCACTAAGAAATAATTGCTTTGTATTAGAAAAGTCACTGAGTTCATCAACTGAAGAAAACCTGTTATTTTCACCGTAGAGGATGGACCAGTTTTGCTCTAACATCTGTTCGTTACATAATTCAGCAATAGTAGATGCTTGCTTATTACTAATGTCTAAAATTTCGATGGAAGGGCCGGATGCTGTTTTTGCTGAAAAGTTATGTTCGGTTTCGGATTCCGGATATGTATTTTGTGAGGTTTGATTTCGAAAAGGATGTAATAATCTGCTCCCGACAAAAAATAATAGGACAATAGCACAACAGATCGATATTCCTAGAATCTTGTGAATACAAGAAAATTTAAAAAATTGAAATTTAGGTGATCGAACCGGTCTTTGCCTTCGATTAAAGTCGAACCTTATCGGGAGAGTTATGTGTGGCTTCGCAAAATGAAATGGCGAATTAGCTGTGTTTTTGGGACAATTGGCATCCTTTAAGGACGACTTGGCTAGAGATGTGGTGCGAATATTGAAGAATGGTTCCGTAACTTTAATTAATTGGAGATGATAGGAGGAAAGTGCCAATAGAGGATGCAATAATTGTTCTAAATTATCTACAAAACTAGTAACATCGTGATAACGTTGATGAACATCGGTGTGAAGTGCTTTTTGAAAACAAGAATATAATTCCATTGGATACGAAATTCCATGAGTTTCCATCTTTTTCTGATAATCAGCGTAATCGGAGAGAGATAAAGAGGCAATATTATCCGGAATCATTCCATTGTGAAGCAAACCAAATAGGAGAACGGCAAAGCTGTACAAATCCGATTGAATGGATGGCTTGAAAAGCTGATATTCAGGAGGTGCAAAATGTGGCGTGAAATAATTATCCCAATTGTTTTGAAAAACATATCTGGACGAGGAATAATCACCTAATACAAAAGAACCATCATAATCCACAAAGATATTATCCGGAGACACATCCAAGTGTAATATATTATGCTGGTGGAGAATTTCCAATGCAGAGCATAGTTGGTGAGCTAATGATAGGATATCCGACAAGGAAAGTGCATTTGAACGAATATAGTCTTTAAGAGGCGTGAGCATTGGAAAATAGACAAGACGCCATCCATGCTTTAACTGTATTTGTGATATTGGCAATAGATGTCTGTGCTTAATGTGGGATATGTCAAAATAAAGTTTGTGTTGAAAGTGTTCTTTGGCATATATGGATAAAACTTTAATTTCTCCAGAGTAAATATGCTGCACGGACAGCGTTGCATGACTATTAGAACAACGTATTACAGATAATATTTTCCAGTTGGAATCGAGTTTGAAGTGTATCATATCAAGTGCTCCTTTTTGAGTTATTATTTGATCACATAGTTATCATGTTATGGAAAAGGTTTTAGCCATCTATTGTTATTTCCTAGGAATTCAAACTTCGCACATTCGAAGTTTGAGTTAGGAAGAGGAATACGTAACCTTATGGCAGTAACAGTTCAAGGATCAACCTTTACGGTACATGAAGAAGAATAAGATCCATCTTGAATAATAATATAAAACAATCCGGCAGAGGTTGCATACACGATACCGTCGGTGATATGAAGAGACGAGGAAGAGGGTGTAAACGAAATGGGATGATTTGGGACGGTTGTGTATATTCTTTCTGCTAATGCGATAGAAGTTCCTTTCTTGAGCCGAATATAGTGTATGGCTGGAGTAACAGGGGAAAGAGTGGTGCCGGAAGATATATATTTTTTGGAAGAGGTGGACGCATTATTCGTAGCAGCCGTTTTTCCTTTCCGGGAAGAAGAGCTCTTAGTGGCTTTCTGCCGGCTGTCATTCCGGGAAGAAGAGTTATTAGTGGCTTTCTGCCGGCTGTCATTCCGGGAAGAAGAGTTATTAGCGGTTTTCTGTCGGCTGGCATTCCGGGAAGAAGAGCTCTTAGTGGTTTTCTGTCGGCTGGCATTCCGGGAAGAAGAGCTCTTAGTGCTTTTTTGCTGATGTCGCTTGTGAGAGGACGCAATATTGGTGGCGTCTTTGTGGCTTGTTTTGGGAGAAGCAGTTGTATCGGTGGTGTATCGAATATTAATAGAGCCGGCAGAACGTATATTACGCTGATTATGAATTTTTATAAAATAGCGGTTTTCTGCAATAAAAGCATTGTTCTTGAAATATAAGATATTTTTCTTTCTTGTGGTGGATATAGAGGATCCGTCGCTATTCATGACGGAGATGGAAAAATTAGAGAGATTACTAACTGTAACAGAAAGCGTATTTTTGGTGCGGGAGTAAGAGGACGGCACGGTGTAATAGGCATAAAAATGTTCATAGGCTTCTAACTGAAACTTCTTTGTGCTATTGAATGAAAGAGAAATAGAAGAAGTGAGAGAGTCACCAGCTGCATAGGCAGACATCGGAGTAAGTGCCACAAGGCAGAGTATGAGCGAGAGGTGCAATATCTTTTGAACAAAGGGACAAAGATATAGAAGGTTGATTCGAGACAATAGTTGTTGTATATACTGCATAGAGACTCCTTTCTTGTAATGCAAGTTAATATAAATCTGTGAGTAATGAGTATTGTAATGAAATAATAAGAAGTTGTCTATTGACAAACATTACAAAAAACGCAACATATGTTTGTTTAAATACACAAAAAATATTATATTAAATTTTTTCCGCATTAGCGTAGTAATCACTATGCTGTGACTGCAAACAGCACCGCTCGAGCGCGAAAGAGTCGCAAGCGACTCTTTGTTCTTGACATAATACACAATATGTGGTTAGAACAGTAACTTTAGGTATGGGGAGCATTAGTAAGTAATATGTGACCCGATAGCAGTTTTTAATGAGTAAGGTTTGAGTTAAAAAGCTCTACGCAAAATCTGCGTAGAGCTTTTGGAAATTATAGATCAATTTAGATTTCGATATCAATCGACATAGCTGACAAATACATATCCTGCCTGCTTAAACATGTGCTCTGCCTGATTTAATGATACTTTGCGTTTTCTGTGTGTGGCAGGATCCATCCAAGTAACGGAGGAAGAATCATAGCCGATGATAAGGACGGCGTGTCCGCTGCTTTCCATCGCAATGACAGGTTTTTCACTGCTGACAAAATAGAGTATTTCATCGACAGTACATCCGGTGAGATTTACCGGAGTGTCGAGATGGGATCGCAGCATTTTCATAATGGTTGATCCTTTTAACTCGGAGACTGTTGTAGTTACTTGAGCGGCTTGCAATAACATTTGCGTGCTTGCTTTTATTGTAGAAATATTACCGGATGGATATGTGATTCCGGCAATTTCTTTGCTTAAAAATTTACCGCCACGTTCCCAGATGATATGAGAATCACTATCCATAACAACGCCCATCTGTTCATCAGCGAGAGTGATCGCTTTAGAAGCATCGCCATAGGATCCGGTAATTCCGCCATATGCGTAAATATAGTATTTCTTAGTGGCGTTTGTATCTTCTTCTTTAAGATGAAAAGTAGTATCTTCCGTGATCATTACACTCTTTGTTGCGTGAGTTTTTGGAAGAGACTGCATCACATAACCGGCTGGCAGGGAAATATATTTTTCGGTCAATGCTTTATCGGTAATACGCGTAGTTAGCTTGATCGCCTGCGCAGCTGTATTTTTCTGGTTCATGATACTATCATCAGATGCCTTTTTCCAGGCACCGGAAACACGTTTCAGTCGTTTTAGTCGGATGACATTTCCATCGACTACAGCATTTGTTACATAGGTATTTCGGGTATTGTATTCGCGTAAAATGTTTCCTGTACAGTCGGAAATAACAAGCTTGTAAGCGGGACGAATAATGTCACCGGTCGTTGATTCGTGAATATCTTTGTTGCGTACAAATCCATATACGACGTTAGAGTCTATAGTTCCAAGGGCAACCAGACTTTGGCCGGAAGGAGCCTTTAACGTTAATTCTTTGGAGGAATTAAGGTCAAGAATAGTCAGCTTGCTTGCGTTACCGTTTGCCGATGCATTGGACCAGATAAAGCAGTGAGCCTGTTCCAACATTAAGAAATTATTAGCTGAGGCATTTTGTGTAAGGATATCATATCGCTTGGATGATATGTTATACGCATATACCGTGTCCTGTAACGAGAAGTAAAAGATGTTTTTGTTGTTAATATAACAAAAATCACCAAAGTCTTCTTTAAGCTGCTCGTAAGTCGTGGTGAGAGGCAGATATACACGCTCGGTAATCTGGTTATCAGCAACGCTGTAATCATAGAGGAGGATACCAACTCGGCCTTCATAATCACCACAGTTCATATAGCCATAAACGACAAAGCTGATATTTCCATCATCGTCTAAGTTTAGTATGCGAATATTATGCTGGTCGTAGTATTCGCGGATATAATCATTGTTGCCGGTTTCAAAACTAAATACATTATTCAGCTCATTTTTTTTGAGATCGTAATACCACAAAGAGCCATTGCGAACAAAAGCGAATTTTTTATTGGAGTCGCTGGAAGTAATATCCAGATCTTCAGCGGAAGAAATACCAATTTTGACCTCACTTTTGTTGATTGAAATCAGGGAAGGATCAAAAATTGCTTCCATAGTTCGCTTGAAATATAACAAATATATGCGCCCGCCGGAATAGCGCACACGATAAAATTCTTTCACCTGATACGTCTCAGAACCGGATGCTGTTGTGGCAGACACAAAGTATGTCTGAGAGATGGCAGCAGTTTCAATGTTGAGCTCTTTGACAGTAGGCACAACATCCGTTAATTTTCTAGGTTTTAATTTTCCCCAAGTGATAAGCTTGCGGCTGGAATGAATATCAACGGATTCATAAGAAGAATCATCGTTTGTGCCACTCTCTAAATACTGCGAAAGATCCAGAGACTTACCCTGGTCAAAAGTTGCTGCATGAAATTTCGCTACAAAGTCCAATTTTTTGGATAGGAAAAAGTCATTGTCATAATATTTTATACGAGTATAAAAATGAATCTTTTTGCTATAATTGGTTATAAGTGTCATGCAGAATCCATACTCAGTACTCGTGTCCATTGCCTCTTTTAAGTGGACGGTAGCAACTTTATATTTTTTGTTTTTGTCAAAGGCAGTAATATCTCCGGTTTCAATGGATTTATTATTGGCAATATCGCGCAATTCATAAGAAAGTTTCTTGATCTTAGAATCGTTTTCGGCGATATTCACGGCAAAAGTTTTGCCGGTGTCCAGTGGTGTGATGGATTCTCGAACTGTGCTGCTGTTAAGTTCGCTGCTGTATCCGTGCAGTGGATTGATAAACGATTCTCCTACCTGCAGATAAACCATAGGAAATGTAGAATCCTGAATGCTGCTTGCAGTCGTTGTACTTACGGAAATCGATGGAATACTTTTGCTGAAAAAAGCAATCCCTATCATAAAAATAAATACTAAAGCAATAAATTTATATAAATGTTTCAATGGTATCCTCCTCAAGATTGAATGTTATAAGGAAAAGTTCCTATCACACTCAATTTTCTTAACTGAAATTCATTTTCAAAAAATATTCACTACAATAGTATAAGATGTTTGTCCATAAAAGGCAATGAACATATTCTTAAATTTTGGGGATCATAAACAAGTAAATATTGTGAAAATGTGTGTAGATCACTCAAAAAATGTGCATAACTTATCACGATTTACGAAAAATGTGCATAGGATAACTAGCAAAGAATGATTTAGGAGAATCGATCTTATGCTGCATAAATATGGAAAAGGAACGATGATGACATTTCCACTGGAATTTACGGAGGTAACAGAAGAACAAAAAGAATGGGATGATCAGTACTTAATGCCGATGGAAGCCAAAAAGATACAATTAGAAGTAATGGAAATGTGTGATCAGATGGAATATGATGGAAGTCCAATGTTTGACTGCTATCCTGATCGCATAATAATAGGGCGAATGGTGCAAAAAATCTGTGGAGAACGGTGTAACGATCCATATTACAATGCATTGGTACAGGTCATGTTGTGTAAGGAGATGAGATGCAGAAGAAATCGTCGTGATTGCCATAAAAAACGTATTCTGCACTAATATTAAAAGTCATAATCGATCTGTGGTGATGCAAGGTATATGTGTCCGTTTTTTGTGACAGCAATATGCAGATTCTGACCAAAAGAAGACGCAGGAAAGCCAAGTTTATTTAGCTTTGTGCTATACAGATAATAGTCTGCATAATTGGTTTCTATGTGGGAGGAAACTAATTGAAGTGAGGGATCATGAAGCAGAGTAGCAAAATAGGATCTAACCTGGGAACCTTCTGGGAATGCGTCAGAATTATTGAGTTTATTATTTGTTTTGACAGAGTCTTTCGGGGTTAGTTCATAGGTGTGTTCTGAAACAGCGTTTAAGCGGAAATTGGTATTAGAGTATACAGGGGAGTGGGATGAATAGGCGGGGACCGCAGATCCTGCGTTTGCAGAAGTATCAGATAACTGAAACAAGATGGCAGTTAAAGCGAGTATCCAACAGACACCTGCAAGCAAGCTGATCAATATATATGAATTTCGTATTCGATGTTTTTTGTCATACATGATAAAGTAACCTCCTTTAAAATAACATTTGTTACTTTATCATGTTTCCCGTTTTTACAGAATATATACTTAAATGTCTTTATTTAATAATTGTTGATAAATTTCCCTTTTTGGGACACCGCGGTCTTTGGCTACTTGTTTCATAGCATCTTTGCGATCCATTCCCTCGGATAAATAGTGCTGCATATGTTCGTCAACGGAAAGTTGTGCCCAGGCATCACGTGATTCCTGCTCGAGATCTGCCATATTGCGTCCTTCGATGACGAGAACATATTCACCTTTTGGTGCGTTTTGCTCATAATAATAAATCGCTTCTGACAGTGTAAATTGCATTGCACTTTCGTGAATTTTTGTCAATTCACGACAGATAGTCAGTCTGCGGTCTCCGAGAGCGGCGAATAATTCCTGAAGAGTTGCACGTAAGTGATGTGGTGCTTCATAAATTATTACTGTCCGTGTTTCGGTACACAAAGAATCCAAAATTTTACGGCGTAATTTTTTGTCAGATGGCAGAAAGGCTTCAAATGCAAAACGTCTGGTCGATAAACCGGACAGAGTGAGTGCAGTAACGCACGCACAGGCTCCGGGGAGAGAGGTGACGGGAATTCCCGCAGCATAAGCCTGTTTGACCAGTTCTTCTCCGGGATCCGAAATGGCAGGAGTACCCGCATCGGTAACTAAGGCAATATTTTTGCCGTTAGCAAGCTGTTCAACAAGATAGGCGGCTTTGTCCACTTTGTTGTACTCATGATAGCTTGTCATTGGAGTTTTTATTTCAAAATGATTTAATAATTTGATCGTATTGCGTGTATCTTCTGCCGCAATAACATCTACTTCCTGCAGGGTGCGAAGAACACGTAAGGTGATGTCTTCTAAATTGCCGATTGGAGTAGCACATAAATATAAAGTACCTGACATAATGAACCTCTTTTATTCTTATAATTATTTTCTTGTCATGCCATATAATGCAAGCAGCTCGTCGGTATATGTTCCATCAGGGCGGTATACGATCAAAGGCGGCGTGATCTTTAACATCGGATTTCCGTCTTTCACGCCTTCGATAAGCACCATGTTTGGTTCCTTGTCCGCAAAAGGGTACACCAGCTGCATTCGTTTTGGTTCTAATCGATAGCTATTCATGATAACAAAGATTTCTGCAAGCCGAAATGGGCGGTGAACCATGTAAAAACGCCCTTTTGGTTTGAGAAGATTTGCGCTTTCGCGTATGACATCCTCTAAGGTGCATAGTATCTCATGTCTGGCAATCGCCATTGGCATATTGGGATTTTTGAGACCATGTCCCTGATTCATATACGGCGGATTGACGGTGACAGCATCGTAGCAATTTTTGCCAAATTGATCAGAAGCGGTTTTGACATCACCTTCGTAAATGGTGATCCTATTCGATAATTCGTTCAAAATAATGCTTCTGCGCGCCATTTCAGCACTTTCTTTTTGAACTTCTAAAGCATCAATGTGGTCAGCTTTTGTTTTGGCTGACAGCAAAATAGGCAAGATTCCGGTACCGGTACATAAATCCATGACGGTATCTTTGTTTCGCAGTGCAGCAAAAGAACTTAATAATACAGCATCCATACCAAAACAGAATTTACCGGGATGCTGTATTATTTGTAATCCTTGACACTGCAGATCATCCAGTCGTTCGCCCTCTCGTAGGAGACAATCTTTATTCTGCATCTTTGTGTTCTCTTGATTCTCTGCGTGGTTTGCGGTTGTGATATTTGCGTGTACGATCATTGCCACCATGCTCGTCACGGCGATGATCGTTATTATTTTTGTCACCACGGTTATTGTTACGATTGCCGCGGCCGCCGTTATTATTGTGGTCACGATTATTAGATTCGCGGTTATTGCTGCCACCGTGATCGCGATTGCTATTGCCGTTACGTTCGCGATTATTGTTGCTGCCACGTTCACGGTTGTTTGGATATTCGTTACGGCGGTTACCGGAACTACGTCGACGGTTGTTTGATCGATTATTACGATTGCGTTTCGCCTGCTCCGGTTTATCTTCCTCATCGATCAATTCTTCTTCCTGAGAAAGTTCTTCCAGAGCGATCAGCTCCTCTTCATCCAACTTTTCATCCGGAAGAGTCTGCTGCGGAATGTTTTTGCCAAAGTTTTTCTTTTGGTCAAACTGTAATTCAGCGACCGGATATTCGCGAACCTCTTTTTCGCCATTGTCATTTGTAAAGACAACTTTTACAAGCTGGCGCAGTACGCTGACACTTTGAACTTCACCGGGATAGCCTTCCGGAGTTGTAGTTTTTGTTCCGATATGTGGCAGGGAACGATTGAGATGTTCATAAGCTTCCTGCTCATTTTTCAGACAGCACATCAAACGTCCGCATACGCCGGAAATCTTAGCCGGGTTGAGGGATAAGTTTTGCTCTTTTGCCATCTTGATAGAAACCGGCACAAAGTCGGACAGATAAGAGTGACAGCAAAGCGGTCGACCACATATGGCAATACCGCCAAGCATTTTTGTTTCGTCACGAACGCCGATCTGTCGAAGCTCGATTCTTGTGTGGAAAACGGATGCAAGATCCTTTACCAATTCGCGAAAATCAATACGACCATCCGCCGTAAAATAAAACAATAATTTATTGCGATCAAAGGTATATTCCGAATCGATCAGTTTCATTTCCAAACCATGTTTTTTGATCTTTTCCAGACAGATTTGAAATGCATCTTTTTCTTTCTCTTCGTTGGAAGCACATACGGCAGCATCTTCCTCGGTTGCCACGCGCATTAATGGCTTGAGTGGCTGCACGACCTGATCATCGGTTACTTCCTTGGGACCAAGAACAACAGTACCGTATTCAACACCGCGTGCTGTTTCCACAATGACGTGATCCCCTTTTTGTACCGTAAAGCCGGTTGGATCAAAGTAGTATACCTTGCCGGGCTTACGGAATTTAACGCCAATAATTTTTATCATAGAATTGTTTTGCCTTTCTTTTAGTCTGTTATATTTAACACGTTTCTTTGATCACAAGCAGCATCAATTCGACGGCTAATTCAAAATTAACATTTGCATCAAGACGAAGCTTTACTTTATTGATCGCTTCGATAATACGCTCTAATTCTTCATAGCTGCGTTTGCTTGCCTGCTTCGTGATCGTGCTGTATTCATCACGATATAAGAGCAGATTTGTGTCTTTCGTCGCCTTATACATTAAAATATCACGGTACCACAGAAGCATCAGATCTAAGTAATCGTAAAAATTACCCTTTTCTTTGGAAAAACCGTGTACGATCTCCATAATAGAAGATAATGGAAGATCATCGATCTGTTTTAACAATTGCATCACCTGATTTTTCATGATCTGAAAATCTTCCGACTGCGCAAAACGGATCGCCTGACCGATATTGCCCTGGCAAAATCCTGCAGCGATTTCGGCGACATCTTGTTCCATCTGCAATTTCTGTACCAGATAGTCAGCAATATCCTTTTCTGAAACCGGCTTCATCTGCAGTGTGATGCAACGGGATACGATCGTAGGTAGTAATGCAGATTCATTATCTGACAAAAGAATGATCACTGCGTAAGCAGGAGGTTCTTCCAACGTTTTAAGCAGTGCATTTTGAGCCTGTTCATTCATGCGGTGTGCGTCCGGGATAATATATACTTTATATTTGCTGCTATACGGTTTGATCTGAATGTCGTTGTTGAGCTGTTCGCGGATCTCATCAACACGGATGTTGAACTTTTCGTGTGTAATGACACGGATATCCGGGTGGTTAGCAGAAGCAGCCTGTAGACATGATTTGCAGTGCCCGCAGGCATCGTGATCCGGAGTTGGCTGTTCACACAACAATGCTCTGGCAAAGGCTTTTGCCAGGGTATGCCGTCCGGAACCGGAATCGCCGCAAAACAGGTATGCATGAGAAACATTATTTTGCGCCAATGCGGTCTGTAAATGCTTTTTAATTGGCTCCTGTCCTATAATATCATTAAAACGAATCATATCTGTCATCCTTTCTGTTGTGGTTGAAATATCAAGTGAAAATGTCCAGCAGTAATCCGCGTATCTCGTCTATTTTACTAAGAATGGCGAGGTGATCCTGCTCTTCATTCATCAGTTCTTCGGCGAGCTCATCCAGTGCCTGATTGACCTGCTTTACAATGCCATATACGCGGTGTCTTCCGTGTTTATCCAAAAAGTTTTCACGGCTGAACTTGTGTGAATGGCTGACGATCTCGTTCATAAATTCCTGGATCAATTTGCGGTACTGTTTCATATCGCGTATGTCTCTGCGTTTGCCAAGACGGTAACCCTGCTGCGTGATTTCTTCCATCATGCCGGAGAGGGCTGCCTGCAATTCGCTTTCCTCGATGTTGCTTAGCAGGGTAAAGCGAAAGCTGCCGTCTGCTTCCGGAGTCTGCGTAATGCGTTCCGGCTGACTGATCTGCTGCAGATTATGTATTTTTAAATCCATATGAATCCTCCAAGCCTTAGATCACTACGAGTACAAAGCCGATACTTGTGCCCAGATGTCATTGGCAATAGTATCTACCGGACGATTGCCGTCAACGATAAGAATACGCTCGGTGTCTTGAAATTGCTCAAACAACGATAAATACCTATCGCGTACTTTTGTAAGGCGATCCGATGTTTCGTAGCGTTCTGTGTGAAAACGACCTGCGGCCATGCGCTCCATAGCAGTGGTTGGATCTACATCAATGAATATATGACAGTCCGGGCGCAGAAGCTTAGCTGCCTGTGCATTTAATTGGACAAGCCATTCTAAAGGTACGGAGACACTTTGGTAAGCGTAGTTGGAGAAAACATAGCGGTCAGAGATGACGGATATGCCTTCTTCGATCTTGTGACATAAGCCATCTGTTTCATTCTGCAGATGATCAAGACGATCAGCTGCAAACATCGCGGAGATCGAGTATTCATCGATATTCATGCGGCCTGTCAAACATTGGCGCAGGAGAGATCCAATGGGACCATCAGTCGGCTCCTTGGTTTCCATACAGCGAACGCCCTGTTGCTCAATGCGCTTCTGTAATAGATGAATCTGCGTTGTTTTGCCACTTCCGTCGATACCCTCAAATACAAAAAAGTGTCCTCGCTTATTCATGATAATCCTCATTTCTACTCATGCAAGAAAGCATGGCTTTTGTTGTGATCATGGAGTTCTGATATAAGAACCCAATATCCATATTATTTTACTCTTTTTTACGCTTCATTGCAAGCTGAGGGGCGTTGACTTTATAATATGATATAGATTATAATGAAAATCGCAAATAGTAGAAGATAGATGGGAGCCACGAGTGTTCACAGGGTGGCATCGTGGAATGGAGTGAAAATGAAAAGATCTACCAATTTACCGGATGATATGCAGGTTATTGCTGATCTGCTTAGGAAATCCATAAGTTATAATAAATTTAATGAAAATGTGATCCAGTCAGCAAAGACGCTGGAAGATTCGCTTTCTATGTTTATCACGAATGCAGATGGGGATCTGAGTAGTAATGAATTGCTGAATCAGACGAAAGAGATCATAGTTATGAGCGAAAATCCGATTCGGACATTTCATATGATGCATAAGATCCGCAAATATGATGATGCAACTTTTATTCATAGTCTGAATGTGGCAATATTATGCAACATGTTTGGGCATTGGATCAATATGCCACAGGATGATCTGGATGTGTTGACGTTAGCGGGATTACTGCATGATGTTGGCAAGATGAAAATACCGGAAGAGATCATCAAAAAGCCCGGCATTTTGACGGAAGAGGAATATACAGAAATTAAGAATCATCCGAGACGCGGCTATAATCTATTGAAACCAATGAAGTTGGATGAGAGGATTAAAAAAGTTGCGTTGATGCATCATGAGCGTTGTGATGGAAGTGGTTATCCGGATGGCTTGCGGGGAGATCAGATTGATGAGTTTGCGAAGATCGTGGCAATTGCCGATGTATATGATGCACTGACTTCTGCGAGGGTTTATCGTGGGGCATTGTGTCCGTTTGAGGTGATCAACATGGTTGTAGAACAGGATGGGGACAAGCGTTTTGATCCAAAGTATCTGCATCCGTTTTTAGAGGGGATTGTAAAGTCCTTTATTGGATGCGAGGTAGTGCTTTCTGATGGGGAAAAGGGCACGATTGTTGCAATGCATGCGGATGAATTGGCGCGACCCTCCGTATGTGTCAGTGGGAAAGTGTTGGATCTACGCGAAATGTCCGACGTGACGATACAAATGATGTTATAATTTTATATTAAGATATTTTCAGATAGCAGTCACAGATCGACTGCTAAAGCAAGGAATGTAAATTAGAACGAAATAAAAAAGGATGCCGTCTTTTATTATCAGACGACATCCTTTTTATAGAGAAAATGAAATTCAATCAACCTACTTTGAGCTTAAACTTCTGAACTGCACGTTCATCGTCAACAGGAATTTTTTCAATATATCCACCTAAAGCGGCCAATTTATCTTCAAAGCATTCATAACCACGTTCAATGTAATGGATACAGTCAACGGTAGAGTAGCCTTCTGCCACTAATGCTGCAACGACCAGTGCAGCACCGGCACGAAGATCCGGTGCGCTAATAGCAGCGCCGGTAAAGCCTTCCACACCTTCTATGATTGCAACATTGCCACCCTCAACCTTGATGGAAGCACCCATACGCGATAATTCATCCACATATTTGAAACGATTCTCAAAAATGCTCTCAGTTACAATGCTTGTTCCATCGGACAAAGCCAATAATGTTGCGATCTGTGGCTGCATATCGGTAGGAAATCCCGGATAAGGTAGTGTCTTTATCTGGGTGTGTCCTAAACGATGATCACTTGTAACACGGATAGCGTCATCAAATTCCTCAACAGTAGCACCAATTTCCATCAGTTTTACAGAAATTGCCTCTAAATGCTTAGGAATTACATTTTTAATTAAAACATCACCGCGTGTTGCGGCAGCGGCAACCATAAATGTACCTGCCTCGATCTGATCCGGAATAATGGAATATTCGCTCGCATGCAGCGATGTTACACCAGTCATACGGATCTTGTCAGTACCGGCACCTTTGATATTGGCACCCATACTGTTTAAGAAGTTGGCTACGTCAACGATATGTGGTTCTTTAGCAGCATTTTCAATAACTGTTTTGCCCTCTGCCATACAGGCAGCCAGCATAATGTTGATCGTAGCACCAACAGAAACAGTATCCATAAAGATATGGTTTCCTACTAATTCGTCGGCCGAGGTATTGATCATACCGTGTTCAATACTAACGGTAGCACCCAGTGCGCGAAATCCCTTCAAATGAAGGTCGATCGGACGGCTTCCGATCTCACAGCCACCCGGCAAAGCAACCTGTGCCTTCTTGTATTTGCCAAGCAGTGCGCCAAGCAGATAATAAGATGCACGGATCTTGCGGATGGAGTCATAATCAATGGTCATATCATTGATCGTGCTGCCATTAATAGATACCACATGAGGACCGATACGCTTTACAGTAGCGCCGATGCTCTCAATTGCTGTTAACAAAACATTAATATCTCTAACATTCGGAAGATTATCGATGACAACGGTTTCATCTGCCATAATAGCAGCAGCTAAGATGCCTAACGCAGCATTTTTGGCACCGCCGATCGTCACCTCACCATTTAATGGTGTTCCTCCTTTGATTATATACTGATTTTCCATATTACACCTCACACAGTTTGTTAGGCTATTTCCAAATAAACAGAAGTCAACACATCACTATATTATAATTAAAAGTGCTAACATGTCAACCAAAAAAACATTTATTACGAAAATTACTTTCGGCGATTTTCGAAATACACGAAAGAGTCAATTGCATCAAAGATATCCTGAAAGGTTTCACGAGGAGCAACATCAATGTATTTTTTGAGGATCGCCTGCTCATCACTACCATGATATCTGCCATAAAAAATGTCGAACAGATTGTGACCTCTCACATAAATTTTGATCGACTCAATATTGTCTTTGATGTCCTGCTTGCTGCGAATGCGGATGTTGAGAGTACGCTGCATTCGCTTTACGCTGTTAAGCTTAAACAGATAGTCCTTAAATTTCTTATACAATATATTGTAAAACTCTTCTTCATTTTTAATCACGCCAATCTTTGCCATAACCTTTGGATCCAAAAAATAGTTTTCAAATGAATAATATTTAAGGATCAGTACGTTTTTGGGTTCGACGCGCGGAAGATTACCAACATCTTCCGAAGAGCGTTTGCTATAATAGCTGCACAACTGCTTCTTGAGATATTTTGGATTTTTGCCATCGCTGTCACGTATCATCAAAAATTGGTCTTTTAAATACAATTTGTTGATATATTTCAAATTTGCATAAGTTTTGATGTTGGTGCAGCTATTGACGGGAACAATGGAAATACGCTGTAAATTGCCGTTTTCATCGTAAATTTCGGAGTAATATTTTTCTAAAAGAAGCGGCAGACGGTTGCTGTCCTGCTTGCCCTCCACGATAAAAACAAAGCTGACATTCATCAGATCATTCGCGGTATAGCCGAGATCGTCCAAAATCTCATCTACATCTGTTTCAGTATGAATCGTTGTGAAGTAACGCTCGTTCAAAACGACCTCCCGTATCTGCCGGGATGAAAAATTAAAAATGAGATTTGGTGAGTGTGTCGAAAAAATAACCTGATTTTTCTTGGAAAGGCGGTATAAAATTTCGCTGGCACTCTTTTGAAGCTGTGGATGGAGATAGATTTCCGGATCTTCCATCATAATAATGCTTGGAAGCGTATTTTCTTCATCAATATAGGCTTCAAGGAGGGAAAGTGCGTAAATACTGCGCAACCCTTCGCTCAGCATATTGAGTGGTCCGACGAGATTATGCCGATCCTTGTTATAAATTTGTGTGGAAACATGCAGAAGGTTGTCGGTGTCGTAATCGAGTACGTAGCGGACTTCCTGTGAAGGACTTCCGTTCGCATGGAAATAACGGTTGACTTTTTCTGCAAATTGCGTAAGGTTGGTGTGAAACAATTTGTATTGTAAGAGGCGCACAGTTTCGAAAACGGTCAGTTCCTCCGGTGTTTTTTTATTGATCAGCCCAATACACTGAAAACAGCGGTTGCAGGTACGGGCAGGGTCAAACGTACATTGATTATCTTTTAATTTCTGAAAAGATTCTTTGTCATAGAAACTGAATACATCATTCTGCAGCGCCTCGAGATTTCGGTTTTGATCAATATGATAAATTTTGGGCAGTACTTCCGGGATATATTCGTTATGCTTTGAAAATCCATCGGAATATCGTGTTGCCATATTTGGTGTGACGATAAAAGTAAATGACAAAATACCATCCTGATAGGACGGGATCTTGCTCTGAAAATCTGCAAGCCATCGTTCATAATCTTTCACTTTGCACAATACACTCCGTGAGTGTAGCAGCATAATATCGCTTTCGGAATACTCGATATGAACCGAGATGGAGATGGGTTTGCCGGCATCTAAAAATTCATGTTCTGCACAGTTACGCATCCCCATTGCCAGTAAAATGGCATCGATTACTGCTGTTTTTCCGGTGTTATTCTTGCCGACTAAGATCAAAGCATTTTCAATATCAGTGATCTCAAGTTGTTCGATCGATTTGTAATTGCAAATCTTCAGATATGTTATTTTCATATTGCACTCCATTCTATCGCTATTTGCGATAAAGATAGGAATAAACGCTGCCTAAGCGCGACCTCCTAATACATTATATGTTCCCCAAAAAATTATGTTAATTATTTACCGTTTCTTTCGCTTTTGCTTTTTTCCGTGTGTTTTACGTACAGAATAACCAAAGTTCCCCGTGGCTTTGGCTAATTCGTGGTAAGTGCCATGTGAATAGGCAAGCAGACCGGTATCATTCAAATGGAAGGTCCCTTTCTCATCAATATAGGCATCGTCCACGTGTACAGCGGTGACCTTGGCCAAAAACATATGATGAGAACCAAGTTCGTTTATTTCTGTTACCTGACATTCAATGTTAACGGGCGATTCAGCGATCATCGGGCAGCGCACGGTATCTGCCGGGATCTTAGTTAGATGACATTCGTTCCATTTGTCAAGATCACGACCGGAACGTACCCCGCAAAAATCCGTTGCACGTGCAAGTTTTTTGGTAGTGAGATTGATCACAAATTCGCCTGTTTCGCGGATCATGGCATAGGAATATCGTTCGGGCCGCACGGAAATATAGACCATCGGTGGGTTGGTACAGATGGTGCCAGTCCACGCAACGGTAAGGATATTAGACTCTTGTGCGATATCGCCGCAGCTTACCATAACCGCAGGAAGTGGGTAAAGCATATTACCCGGCTTAAAATTTATTTTGCTCAAAAAAATGCCTCCTGTATTGAAATTTGGAATCCGTTAGCCGGCAGAATTTACATGCTGGCAGACATATCCGATATAAGTAGTATTAGTATACCACATGATACCCGCCTTGGACTACACAAACTGCATGATTTGTGGTACACTTTAAATACAAAAACGATAACAAAAAAGATGGGTGACTCCCAATGTTTGACGAGACCGTTAAGAAAGGTGGTAACGATATGACGGATTATTTATCGATAGAGGGGATGACAGAAGATTTAGAGGGAAAAGTAAAACAGGATCTGAAATACAAAACGGGAAATTTTCTTTGGAAGGTAAAGTTTAATGTTCCGTTGGATCCAAAAACCGTAAATAATGTAAATTTGTATGTCACAACGGAAAATCTGTCTCCGCTTAAGACAGCGATCCGATACAATTCATTAGAAAATATTATCGAAATTGAGCCGCTTGAGCCATATGCACAAGATGAGACGTATATCCTGAATATCACAACGAATGTGACATCTTTGTCTGGCAAGGCACTGCGAGAACCACAGCAGTTACGTTTCAAAATATAATGGAGACGGAGCCGGTTCGCAGCATGGAGGATTGATGTGAAAAGCAGTTGGAGGACTAAATTATTTAAGAATATCCGATTTAGAGGGAAGATGATACTTGTCTTTGTGATAGGTGGCGTTATTCCCTTTTTTGGCGTAACTGTATATTTAAACAATAGAGCAGCCAACAGTTTGATCGAACAAAATAAGAAGGCGCAAAAACAAGAATTGCACTTGATGGCAAGTATTCTTGAAGATGCTGTGCCGGATATGGAAAAAGTTTGCGAAAACATGAATATAAATACGGTGCTGTCTAATATGATCACAAAAGATTATACCGATGAAAAGAAATGGCAGAAAGATAAGGGAAAATTGTGGGAGATTGATCGTTATATGCAGGAGTATAAGCAGTCGATTTCGGATATAGTGATCTATGTCAGCAATGAAACCCTATGTTATGATCGGCCGTTTACTTATCTGGGACCATCTGTCACACAACAGTCTTGGTATAGCGATGTATGTGATAAAAAAGGTGGATTGATCTGGTGTTACGGTGAAGACCGAGAAGAAAAGCAAAAGTGCATACAGGTCGCAAAACAGATCATTAGTGCTGACGGGGAGCAGCTTGGCATATTGGCGGTGCAGATGAATATGGATCTGATCAATTCGGCAATTGCAGAGCGGGAAGAAAATACGGTTCTTCTGTACAATGATGTAAATGTGTTGTATACGAACTATGAAGTTTCGGGAACAGAGGAGCTCGCGCTGGAAACATATTTGCGCGGTACGACAAGATGGACGGGAAATACGCGTTTTAGTGTTATCGGAAAAGACAGATTTGTTACGTATAAGAAAGTACATCCGCAAAATACGACCAATTACTACTCTCTTGTCAGTGTACAGGATTACTCCGGAATCACGGAGCAGATCAATCAGGTTACCTTTAATGCGTATTTGATCGTGGGAATTGGAATGCTAATCTCGTTTGCGATGATCATAGGATATTCGACCAGCTTTTCCAGCCGATTGAAAGAATTGCGTCATCAGATGCATTTGGTAGCAACCGGTCGTTATGATCGTGTAAAAATGGTGGGGGGAAACGACGAGATCGGCGAAATTTATGCCGAACTCGGAACGATGATGGACGATATCCAAAATCTGACAGAATCAATGGTAGAAGAAAAAGTGCAGAAAGAGAAAATGCATACACGGCAAAAGGAAGTTGAATTTAAAATGTTAGCTAGTCAGATTAACCCTCACTTCCTATACAATACATTAGAAACGATCAGAATGAAGGCGAGGGTTAATCATCAGCCGGAGATTGAAGATCTGGTCAAAATGCTTGCAAAGATCATGCGGCGGAATATACAGGTCAGTCATAAG
Source organism: Clostridium sp. OM05-6BH (assembly GCF_003481635.1). NCBI lineage: Bacteria > Bacillati > Bacillota > Clostridia > Eubacteriales > Clostridiaceae > Clostridium > Clostridium sp. OM05-6BH. Next base: position 51,455 of record NZ_QULH01000013.1, read on the forward strand.
CTGGTAAGTTTGCAATCGGAAATAGAACTGATCGATAATTATATGAGGATACAGGACTATCGCTTTGGGGATCGTATCCATTCCGAAATTGTGGTAGATGATGACGTAGATATGACGCAGGAAGTGATGCCACTCATCATTCAGCCGTTTGTGGAGAATGCCTTTATACATGGCCTGGAAAATAAACCGAAGGACGGAAGGCTTGAAGTGAAAGTGTCTCAAGATGAAAAAGACATTATTATAGAAGTGATTGATAATGGAACTGGGATGAATTATTATCAATTGGGTGAATTGCGCCACTCATTGACACAAACAGATGGAAGCAGGGGGCATATTGGGATCAGCAATGTGAATCAGCGATTGATCATGCAGTATGGAAAAGAGTATGCAGTAAAGGTGGATAGCCGTTTGAATGAGGGGACAGTTGTGACAATACGGATCCCGAAGAATGCTTCGACAGCAATCGAGCGAAGTGATGAGCAGGAATTACCATAATAAATAGCGGTTATTGGCAAAAATCGCATCCAAAACAGGACAATTATTTGGTAAAAATATGAAAAAAATATACGTGGCAAGGAATTTTTCGGGTAAATATGTCTAATAATTATGGTTTTAATATCGCTTCGTTCTGCTAAAATAAGCAAGTGAATAGTTTTGCAGGCAGCAAAACGAAAAGCAAACAAATATATTGATTAGGAGGAATAACAATGAGAAAATCAATTAGAAAAATCATTGCAATCGCTTCTGCCAGCGTAATGGCGTTGACATTTGCAGTAACATCTGCACCAAATGCAAGTGCAGGAACAGTCAGCAAAGCAGCAAAGGAAGCAGCAAAGGCTGCATTCGATGCATCTGGTAAGACTACATATCATGCATACTTTGGTTTACAGCAGACACAGTCTTGGATCTTCCGTGATGAATGGTATCAGGAAGAGAATGGTTTGAATGGTAAAAATCTTCCAAACGGTGCTTATGAAGGTAAGATGTATCAGAGTAAAGACAATGCAAATTCAGAAGTTCCGGGCGCAACAGTAACAGATGCTGAGATCAAAGGTAACGGTGTTTACACAGTTGGCGTTAAGGATTTGGGCGGTGTATTAACAAGCGCAGAGAGCAGCCAGCAGGCAGTAATGTCCATGTTGTATGTAAGTACAGATATTCCGATGTCTGCATACAAAGACGGCAAGATCCAGGTAACAGACTGGAAGCTTAAGATCGATAATACATCTGTAACACTTCAGGACGACATCTTCGTTCCAACAGAGTACACAGATGAGAGTGGATTGTTCCGTTTTGATCCATTTAACTCATATCAGAAGGATAATGGTGCTTATCCTAGTTGCCCAAGCGTTAGAACACCTAATGATTCTGTAGAGATCACATTCAAGGTTAGCGGATTTGACGTTGATAATCCTGATGCAGTAGAAGCAACACCAACGCCTGCAGCAGACGCATCTTCTTCATCTTCTAGCAGCAGCAGTAGCTCTTCTTCTATCAGTGGTGGAGCAGTAGCAGCTATCGTAGTAGTTGCAGTTGTAGTGATTGCAGGTATCGTAGTAGTTGTTAAGAGAAAGAAAGACTAATGAAACGCATATCCCATTTGGGAGAGTGATCGTGTGGAGAGGTGAGACAATATTGTCTCATCTCTCCCTTTCTGTTTGATTTATAGGATTAAAGTGTGAAAAGGTCTGAATTTCCCTAACAGGCTATTTTTTTGAACTTATGCCCCTTTGATCCTTATAGAAAATCAAAATCGTGGAAATCTTACTCAAATTTGATAAATTGCACAAAAATTTATATATTTTTTGTTAAAAGTGTGAAAAAATCGTGTATTTTTTCTTGAAAGATTATGGTATTTTTTAACGAATTCTTTAGGTATAATTACATGATGAAGTAACTACGTTGGTGTGATTTTGAGCAATTTTGCACTAAAAAGCACTTAGCGCACGATAAATAATACGAGGAGGTTATTTATGAAAGACAAAGAAAACAAGAAAGGAGCTGCTTCAGGACTATACATCTGTCAGAGAATCATTACAATTCTGTTGATCGTTGGTGCATTTTTCCCGACATTTAATCCAACTAGAGTTGCTAAGATGATCAGTTCAAATGTATCCCTGTTTACATCAGCAGTATCCTACAACAGTTTGACAAGTGAGTTCGCCAGAGCGTTCCGTATGAACTGGGTCAATGAAAGCAGCTTTGCCGTTGTAATGATTGCATCTATTATATTGGTGATCGGTATCATTTTACTCGGCGTGGGAGCTTGTATGTCCCTCGGTAATCTGAGAATGCAGAAAACAGGTGCTCAGTTTACGTTGGGTGGCTCAGTCGCTGAGACACTTGGATTAGTTGTAACTGTAGTGAGTTATATGCTGGTAAATTCTTCTACAGATCCAACAAAGGCTAACAAGATCTTACCTCAGATCCCAACAGCATTTTATGGTTATGCAGTATTAACAGCTATTATGCTTATTACAGCAATTGTTGTATTTATTTCTCTTCCTAGTGTTGACAAGGGTGAGAAGTATGAGATGGAATCAAAGTATAAGTTATTCCTTATGTTCCTTCCATTCATTGCATTAGCATTTGTATTCTGCTACCTGCCTTTGTATGGTTGGAGATATGCGTTCTTCGATTATAAATCAGGAGATACGCTTTCTATGAGTAGCTTCGTAGGATTCAAGTGGTTTACATATTTGTTCCAGAACTCAGCTACACGTACTGATATGATCAATACCATGAGAAATACATTGATCATGAGTTTCTTGGGAGTGGGTACCAGCTGGCTTCCTATGATCTTTGCAATCTTCCTTTGCGAGATGAAGAACTTGAGATTCCGCCGTTTTGTACAGACATTCACGACGATTCCTAACTTTATCAGCTGGGTACTTGTGTATGCGGTTGCATTGGCTATCTTCTCTACAGATGGTTTCATTAACACATTCTTGAAGGAGATTGGTGTTATTGCACAGAACGCACAGGGTAAAGCGTGGTTGATGAGTTCTAAGCATACATGGCTTAAGATGTGGGCATGGGGAACATGGAAAGGTGTAGGTTGGAGTGCTATTATCTACATCGCAGGTATTTCCGGTATCGATCAGTCCTTATATGAGGCGGCAACAGTAGATGGTGCCGGTCGATTCCAAAAGATGCGTCACATTACTTTACCTGGTTTGCTTCCTACATTCTTCGTATTGCTGTTGATGGCAATCGCAGGCTGCTTGAGCAATGGTTTGGATCAGTACCTTGTATTCCGTAACCCGAACAACATGGATACGATCCGTGTATTGGATCTGTGGGTATACGACTTAGGTATTAATGGCGGTAGTATCCCGCTATCCACGGTAATTGGTATGGCAAAATCCGTTGTCAGCGTAGCGTTGCTGTTTGGTGCTAATAGTGTATCTAAGGCATTGCGCGGCGAGAGTATTGTATAGGAGGTGAAATCGTATGGCTAAGACAGCACAGGAAAAGTTAGATGCTAAAAGAGAAAAAGAGTACAACAAGAAACATAAAAGAATGTACAAGAGATCTGTCGGAGACGTTGTCTTTGATGTACTCAACTATATATTCTTTACAGTGTTTACATTAACATGTATCTTCCCGTTCTATTACTTGTTTATCAATACGATTTCAAGTAATGATCTGGTTAAAAAGGGTATGATCAATTTCTACCCGAAGGGACTGAATATTGATAACTATTTGAAATTGCGTGAAGTTGGTGATCTGGGAAATGCGTTCTTGGTATCTGTCAGCAGAACGATTCTTGGTACTGCATTGATGGTACTTGCTTCTGCATTCGTTGGTTACTTGGTGACAAAGCAGGAAATGTGGCATAGAAGTTTATGGTATCGTTTCCTCGTTATCACAATGTATTTTAACGCTGGTTTGATCCCAACATACTTGAACTTAGTTATGTTAGGTCTTACAAATAACTACTGGGTATACATCATCCCAGGAATTGTTGCTCCGTACAACATTATCCTCGTTAAGACGTATATAGAGTCTATACCGGGCGAGTTGGAAGAGAGTGCATTTATTGATGGTGCATCATATATGGTAGTATTTCGCAAGTTGATCTGGCCTTTGAGTAAGCCGATTCTTGCTACAATCGCAATCTTCGGTGCGGTAGGTCATTGGAATTCCTTCCAGGATTCCTTGATTTACATGCAGGGTAACGCTAAGTTGTTTACATTGCAGCATAGATTGTATACCTACTTGAACACATCAAGTAACTTGGGCTCGATCATGAACTCTACAACCGGTGCACAGACATCAGATGCAGCAGCTGCTGCATTGAATACCAAGGTTATCAAGTACACGGTAGCCATGGTATCTGTTATCCCTATCCTTTGCGTATATCCTTTCATGCAGAGATATTTCGAAAAAGGTATTATGCTTGGTGCTGTAAAGGGTTAATGTATATTGGTACACTGATGGTTTAGTGAACCAAATCGTAAAGTGAATGAGTTCGAATGGTGTAATGCCATTCGAACTTAATAATAAGAAGAATTAAAACACTTCAGAATGGAGGAAAATTATGAGAAAACTTTTTTCAAAGAAGTTACTTTCTGTACTGTTGGCTTCTAGTATGGTAATTGGTTCTGCATCTGCATTAACAGGTTGTGGAAGCAAAAAGAACGAAGTTATCAAATTGAACGTATACAGTCAGTTGGCAAACTTCTCCGGAAAGCAGATCGGTTGGTCTGCAGACATCCTTAAGAAGAAATTCAACGTAGAGTTGAATATCATTCCTGAGGGAGATGGCGTGTTTGAGACACGTATGACAAGTGGTAACTTAGGTGATATTGTTGTATGGGGTGCTGATAATGATAAGTATCCTTTGGCCGTAAAGAATAATTTATTATTCGGATGGGAAGATGACAATGTATTAGATGAGTACGGTCCATACATCAAGAAAAACATGCCGGATGCTCTTAAGAAAAACAAAGAGTTGACAAAGACGATCACAAATGGTGCCAGTGACAAGCTTTATGGTTTTGGTGCTAACGTGGCATTGAACAGTAAAGATCATGAGTCCTTCTTCTATACATGGGATACTCGTTGGGATCTTTACAAGAAACTTGGTTATCCAAAGGTTAAAAACCTTCAGGATTACCACAAAATGCTGAAGAACATGCAGAAGCTTTGCCCATCTGATGATTCCGGTAATAAGGTATACGCTGTATCCTTATGGCCAGACTGGGATGATGCAATGGTAATGTATGTTAAGGCTATGGCTACTGCATATTATGGATACGATGAGTTGGCACTTGGATTATATGATCCAACCAATGGTAAGTATCATGATGCATTGGAAGAGAATGGTCCATATCTTGAGATGTTGAAGTGGTTCAACGATCTGTATCAGGATGGATTGATCGACCCTGACTCTATGACACAGACATATGATGAGATGATCGCTAAGGTTCAGAATGGTGGTACATTGTTCTCCATCTTCAACTACAGTGGATCTCTTGGTTACAACACAAAAGAGCATACATCTGCCGGCAAGCTTATGTACTGCATGAAACCAGAAGATGCTTCACCAATCGTTTATGGTATGAATACACAGGGTGGAGATAGAGTTTGGTCTATCGGTGCTAAGACTGAGTACCCTGAGAAATGTATGGAAATTATCAACTATCTCTCTACTCCAGAGGGTCGTATGACAATGGAATATGGTCCAAAGGGTTATACTTGGGATTATGATGATCAGAAACATGCATACTTGACAGATGTCGGAATGAAATGTCAGAACGATAAGACTACCACAATGGGTGGCGGTTATAAGGGATCTTACCATGATGGCGAGTTACAGATCAACAACATAACATGGTCTCTCGATGCTTCTAACCCGGATTCTGACGGTGAGACATACAACAAGGAGAGCTGGGCAAGCTACAACGCTACTCCATCTAGCGATATCGAGAAAGATTGGCGTGATAAGACTGGTTGTACAACGATCAATGAGTACATGGAGAAAGGTAAATATACTGTAGCTCCTGGTACATCATTCTCCAAGGAGACTCAGGATACTACTCTTAAGACTACTTGGAATCAGGTTACAACTGAGATCAAGAACTCTTCTTGGAAAGCAATCTATGCTAAATCTGACAAAAAGTTTGATAGCATTGTTGCTGGTATGAAGAAGAGCGCTAAGAAGTATGGTTATGATAAATGCGTTGAGTGGTCACGTAACCAGGCTTCCAGAAGAAAAGCATTGGAAGATGCAATTACACGGTAAAATTTGAGTTTATATGAACTTGAGAATAATGGAACGGGCTGTTTGTTAATGCAAGCAGCCCATTCTGTATCTATGTATTAGATAAAAGTGTTAAGCAGCATTTTAACAGCTTAATCATAGAATGGAGATTAAATGCACATGTAATGTGCAGGAATGTGAAATAATATGAGTAAATTATTTAGTTTGGACAGCGGATTATATAAGTTTATGAGCCGTTTGTTTGATATGTTGAAGTTAAATGCGATGTGGATACTTTGTAGTATTCCGATCGTAACGATTGGAGCATCTACAACCGCAGCGTTTACAATTACGCTGAAAATGGTGGATGAAGAGGAAGGTTATATTGCAGGACCATTTTTGAAAGAGTTTAAGGCAAATTTGTTTAAGGGAAGTGCGATTGGGCTTATACAATTGTTTGCTACGTATGCCATTTATTTAGATTTTCAATTAGCGCGTGTTAGTGAAAGGTATGGAACGCTGTGCACCGTAGTCGGCGTGATCGCTATTGTAATGACCGTAATGCATTTTTTATATGCATATGCGCTGTTAGCGAGATACGAAAATACGATCGTCAACACATTGCGTAATTCGTATTCAATTTGTGTAAAATATTTTTTGAAAACCTTGTTTTTGCTTGTGACATTGTTTGTAGAATATTTGGTGTTCTATCAATTGCATTGGACATTATTGTTTTTTGGCATTATATTGGGACCGGCATGCTTTATATTGACGATCAGTGGATTTGCCAGACAATTTTTCCGTAATATTGAGAGAGAAAATGATCTGCGTGAGGAAGAAAGTAAGCAGGAAAAGGCAAATGAGCGTCAGGGAATTTGGAAAGAGGCGTTTGAAGATCAAGAGGAAAGTGATCCTAAGTAATGAAAATAATGAATTGAGAATAGATGAGTCTGGCGTTAGATGAACGCCTTGTATAAAAGAGGACAGTTATACGGACAAGGAAAATTTGTTTGTATGGCTGTTTTCTTTAATTAATAGGAAACTGCTGTTGTGTAGTGTGACATCATCGCAAAGTGCTGGCTTTGCTTTTTTAATTAATAGGAAACTGCTGTTGTGTAGTGTGACATCATCGCAAAGCGCTGGCTTTGCTTTTTTAATTGGACGAAGAAAGTAAATTTGTAAAAAGAAAGCGTGGATCGCGAGTTCTATTTCGTAGAGAGCATTCATAATAATAGGATAATAAAGGCTGTAGGTTATGTACCGTTATAAAGGTGCTGGCTGAGTGAATCGTTGTGGGGGATGGAAGGATGCATGGAACCAAAATTATTGTTTTGCGAATGAAAGAATTGATATATACAGCAATTTTTGCCGGTGTTGGAATTATATTACTGTTACTCATCGTATATTTGTTTGTTGGAAAAGGGAGATCAGAAGGTAAACAAGATACTGCTGACGCAAATGAAAGATATCAGGCAGGGATATATACGAAGGATATCACATTAGGGGAGAGTACTGCCAGTTTAGAGGTGGCATTAGATACGGATCATATTAAGTCCGTAAAGATTGTTCCATTAGATGAAAGTATTACAACGATGTATCCATTAATGGAGCCGGCAGTGAAAAGTGTATCCAACCAGCTTGCGGCGGGAGTTGCGCCAGAAGAGGTGGAGCTGACGAAAGAGTCCAAGTACACGCAACAGATCATTGTTGATGCGGTAGAGGAAATTTTAGAGGAACAAGGTGCGTCAAATCAAACCGTAAAGTGATAGACCGAAATATTTTGAACGTGGTATACTATAAATCATGAAAGAGATAAATACGGAGGAAAATATGGGGTTACAATTTATATTAGGAAATGCCGGTGGAGGCAAAACATGGTACATAGAGCATCAGGCCGCAGCAATGGCGAGCAAAGATATGAAGAGGCAGATCTTTGTCGTTGTGCCGGAGCAGTTTACAATGCAAACACAAAGAAATCTTGTCGCATTGAGTGAGCGTCACGGTCTGTGGAATATAGAGGTGCAGAGTTTTCCGCGCCTTGCTTTTCGTGTGTTTGGCGAGACAGGTGCAGGAATGGCACCGGTTATCGATGATCTGGGTAAGACGATGATACTAAAAAAGGTATTGATGGGGCTGCAAGATCAGTTGACATATTTTGGGCGAAATATACATAAAAAGGGATATGTGGCGGAGATAAAATCATTTTTATCGGAATTAATGCAGTATGATATTGCATCGGATGGATTGGAACAGATGAAAGAATCGGCAAAATCGCATCCGGTTTTGCGGCAGAAACTGCAGGATGTAGAAGTGGCATATGCCGCATTTTTGGATTATCTGCAGGATAATTACATTACCTCTGAAGAAATACTCACCGTATTTGCGGATGTAGCAGAGCGGTCCAATATTTTGAAAGACAGTATATTATATCTGGATGGATTTACAGGATTTACGCCGGTGCAGTATAAGCTGCTGCGAAAGCTGTTGCGCGTATGTGGTCAGGTGAATGTTACAGTGACATTGGACAAGCGGGAACAGGTTTGGAAAATGGACAAGAAATATAAGCTCTTTTATCTGAGTCAGAAAACCATTTATCATTTAACAGAAATAGCAAGAGAAGAGCATTGCGATATTGCAGAACCGATTTGGACAGGTACCGTAAAAGAGGAGACGCGTTTCGCGGATAATATTGAGCTTGGATATTTGGAGCGAAATTTATTCCGTTATCCGGTCAGACCATATAAAGAAGAGGTGCAAAATATTACGGTCCATTGTTTGCGGCAGCCAGAGGACGAGGTGCATTTTATGATCGAGGAAATCATGGCACTTCGTGAACAGGAAAGCTTTCGATATCGCGACGTAGCGATCGTGACCGGAAATATGGACATTTATGGGACGTTGATCAAAGGAGAAATGGAGCGCAAAGGGATGCCCTGTTTCATAGACCAAAAGAAGAGCATACTTGCAAATCCGGTTGTGGATACGATAAGCAGTATGTTAGATGTGTTGCGTAAGGATTTTGATTATGAGAGTACGATCAAACTGTTAAAGAGTGGATTTATACAGCGTACAGAGTGTCCGGCAAATGGGACAAAAGAGTGGGGAAATGCTGTGCAGCTTTTGGACAACTTTCTGCTGGCATCTGGAATTCGAGGGCACAAAAACTGGAAAAAAGAATGGGACACCGGATATGTTTTTCGAAGAAAGACAGAAGATATAGCTGCAGAAGCCTCGGAAACGATCAATTGGCTGAGACAGGAAACGTGGGATCGATTGTCGGATTTCTATGGACGTATTGCGCGTGGCAAGCATCGTGTGCGTGAATATGCGGAAACAATTTGTGATTTCATGGAGCAGGAGCAGATTTATTTGCAAATTCAGAAACGTATAGAGAGGTTTAGGGAAGAGGGAAATTTTGAAGCGGTCAAAGAATATGAACAGATTTATGATGTGATCATAGAAGTACTTGATCGCTTAGTGGCATTGCTGGGGGATGAAGAAATGCCTTTGGCAGAGTTTATTGAAATACTGAATACCGGATTTGATGAGGCACGTATTGGTTTGATACCGCCCGGAGTGGATCAGATCATGGTAGGAGATCTGTCAAGAACCCGTTTGTATGGAATCAAGTATCTATTTTTGTTGGGTGTTAATGACGGAAATATTCCAATGACCGGAGATGGCGGCGGTATTTTATCCGATGCAGAACGAGAGTTTTTGACGAGAGAAAGCTATGCATTGGCACCTACCGCAAGAGAGAAAATATATACCGAACAGTTCTATCTGTATTTATGTTTGACCAAACCATCACAGAGGCTGTATTTGACATATAGTGCAACTGCTAACGATGGAACTGCTTTACAGCCGGCGTATTTGATCGATCGGGTTCAGAATATTTTTCCAAAACTTCAGATTCAAAATGTAGTAGAGTCGCGTGGTAGATTGCGCGATATTTTGAGAGATGATTACGGCAGAGGGTATTTGATCCGAGGTCTGCGAATGGGATGGCAAGATAATGCTGCTTGGAACGAATTGTATCGACAATATCGCTTGCAGGAGCAGGAGTTAACGTGTGTCCTAAAAGACGGACAGAAGAAAGCGCTGTATCATCGTAGTGAGCTGGATCGTCTGATAGATGCTGCATTATATATCGCACCAGAGAGTAAGATCTCGAAAGAGGCGGCAACGGCATTGTATCACGAAGTGATCACCGGCAGCGTATCGCAGTTTGAAAAGTTCAGTGCCTGCCCATTTGCGTATTACATGCAGTATGGGCTGCAGCTAGAGGAGCAAATGGAACATGAAGTTCAGTTTTTTGATATTGGAAATATTGTGCATGAGGCATTGGAACGCTATACAAAGACGCTTCTTGACCGGCATATCGGGTGGGCAGATGTTGATGAAGAGCAGCAGCATATATTGGCAAATCAGTGTTTGAACCATACGGTGGAGGAATACAAAAACGGTTTATTGTACGATACGGAGAGGGATGCCAGTCTGGTAGAGCGATTGCGCCGTATTATGCTTCGGACTGTTTGGGCGATCACGGAGCAAATGAAACTGGGGCAGTTCGATACGGTAGACAGTGAGGTAAGCTTCCGGATGGACAAAGAAAAGCAGACGTATATTGGCCGCGTGGATCGTATTGATACGATGGAAACTGAGGAAAATATTTACGTTAAGATCGTGGATTACAAAACCGGCAAGAAGGATCTGTCACTGTCGGACCTTTATTATGGACTGCAATTACAGCTTATGGTGTATCTTCGGGCAGCAGTGGATAAACAGACACGTAGAAGTAAAAAAATGGTTATTCCGGCGGGCGTACTATATTATCATATAGAAGATCCGTTTGTGACTAGCAGATTGGATTTCGAGGAGAAGAGAACATATCTGCTGAATGAACTGCTCATGCGAGGATTGGTAAATGAGGAAGATCCGGTTCTGCCATCATTAGATGCGACGTTGGCCGGGGAAGAGGGGACATTAGCGGCTTCTGCAAAATCCTTGGTCGTACCGGTCGGAACAAAGAAAGATGGAATGCTTAAGAAAAATGCGGCTACGATCACAACGGAAAATTTCAAGGAATTGATTGACTTTACAGAGCGTAAGCTGCAGGAGATCGGTGTACAGATCGGAGCAGGAGAGACGAGTGTGCATCCGTACCAAAAGGCGGACAGTATGAAATCTTGTGCCTGTGATTATTGCAATTATCATGGAATCTGTGGATTTGATGCAAAACTTGCCGGCAATTCATATCGAAAAATATGGCCAAAGACAAACGATGATGTATTTTCGGAGATACGCAGAGAGAGTGATGTTCCATCGGAGGATAGGAAAGGAAACGAAGTAAATGATGTTGTTCCATCAGAGGATAGGAAAGGGAACGAGGCATCAGGAAAGGAGGAGACGCGATGAAACCACAATGGACTGCGGATCAACAGAAAGTAATTGATTTGCGAGATAGTAACATACTAGTTTCTGCAGCGGCGGGATCCGGTAAAACAGCCGTGTTGGTAGAACGAATTATTGGGCGGATCACAGATAAGCAGGCGCCGGTTGACATTGACCGTCTTCTCGTAGTGACATTTACAAAAGCGGCTGCAGCAGAAATGCGTGGGCGAATCGGTGAAGCGTTACAGCAAAAATTAGAACAGGCGCCGGATGACGATAATTTACAGCGGCAGATTGGATTGTTACATAATGCGCAGATCACGACGATTGACAGCTTTTGCCAACATATCATACGCAATTATTTTCACGTGATCGATCTAGATCCAATGTTTCAAGTAGGGGACGAGACAGATCTAAAGATTATGAAAGAGGCTGTTCTTGGTGAGGTGTTGGAGCAGAAATATGCGGATGCACGCCAAAAGGAAAATCAGGTATTTTTGGATGCGATGCAGATGTTTGCGACAGGAAGAACAGACAAAGAAATTGAATCCATAGTATTGAAGTTATACGAATTAGCACAAAGTTATCCGTTTCCGGATGAGCAATTGGAGCAATGGAAGAATTCATATGCATTGCGTTCTGTAGAGGAAATGGAACAAACGGAGTGGATGGAAAAATATATTGCAGATGTGCAGATGATTGTTGCAGAATGTGAAAAGAAAGCATTTGCGGCATATCAGATCAGTGTAGATGGGGTTGGTTTGGAAGTATATACGCCTACGATCCAGACAGAATGGCAGCAGATCAAAGAGCTGCGGGAATGCAAGACATTGCAGGAACTTTGTGATGGGATCGGAAAGATATCATTTGGAAGATTGAGTGCGATTCGCGGCAATAAGCATGATAAGGAACTTCAGGAGCAAATAAAAGCACTTCGGGCAAGCTATAGGGATAAAGGTATTGAACAGTTACAAAAAGAAATGTTAGCGGAACCCCCGGAAGAAATGCTCGCCATGATGGAGCAAATGGATGCACCTGTCCGTGAATTGGTACAGCTGACAATCGATTTTGGAAAGGCATTTGCCGAGAAAAAGAGAGAAGACGGTATCATTGATTTTGCAGATATGGAACATTTTGCACTGCAGATCCTGGTGACGAGAGACGAGGATGGAAATAGCGTGCCGAGTGCAACGGCGAAAGAATTGCAGGAGTATTATGAAGAGATCATGACGGATGAGTATCAGGATAGCAATTATGTCCAGGAAATGATACTGACCAGCATCAGCCGTGGTCCGGAGCAAAGTCCGTACTTGTTTATGGTGGGTGATGTTAAGCAGAGCATTTACCAGTTCCGCTTAGCGAGACCGGATCTGTTTATGGAGAAATACCATGCTTATGATACGGAAGAAGGCGGAAATCGTCGGATCGATCTGCGTCAGAACTTTCGAAGCCGTGCGTCAGTATTGGAATCGGCCAATTATATTTTTGAACGGATCATGCGTCAAGACTTTGGCGGCATCGCCTATGATGATGCGGCAAAATTAGTTCCGGGGGCAGTATTTGATCCATGCGAAGAGCGGACAGCGGATCAGACAGAAATAATTTTGCTTAATATGGATGCTCAGGAGGATAATGATTTTGGAAAGCGCGAATTGGAAGCGATGGCAATCGGACAGAAGATCCGCGACATGGTGCAGGGAGATCATCCGATGTATGTATCCGATAAAGGCGGGTATCGTCCGATAGAATACCGGGATATCGTCATATTGCTGCGCAGTATGAAAGGATGGACGGAAGAATTTCAAGAGACGTTGGCGGATATGGGTATTCCGGCGATGGCACCCAAAAAGACCGGATATTTTGCAACATTGGAAGTGCAGACAATGCTAAATTTGCTGCGGGTTATTGACAATCCGAGACAAGATATTCCGTTTGTGGCGGTGCTGCGATCACCGATCTATGGGCTGCAGGATGAGGAACTTGCCAAGATAGCAGCGGAGCGAAGTGGCTTGCAATACTTGGATAATATATGGGCGTATTGTGACCGACATGAGGACGTATTGTCAGAAAAACTGTCCGATTTGTTGGACACATTGCAGGAGTATCGGCGTAAAGCGGAAACAGTTTCTGTGTATGAACTGCTTCGTGAAATTTATGAAGAGACAGGGTATTACGCTTTGATGTCGGCAATGCCGGGGGGCGAGCAAAGAAGTGCAAATCTCGATATTTTGCTGCAGCAGGCAATTGAATTTGCTGAAAATGGACATCGTGGAATATTTGGATTTTGCCGGTACATTGAAATGCTCAAAAAATCAGATATTGATTTTGGGGAAGCAACTGTCGGAACGGTGGCGAATGCAGTCCAGTTAGTTAGTATTCATAAGAGCAAGGGGCTTGAGTTTCCGGTAGTGTTTGTTGCCGGTATGGGCAAACAATTTAATAAGCAGGATATGCGCAAGAAATTATTGCTGGACGTTGATTACGGAGTGGGTGCTAATTACGTGGATCTGGAGGAACGTCTGTACAAGCCTACAGTTATGAAACGTTTTATTGCAAGACAGATGTTAGAAAATTCTTTGAGTGAGGAAGTGCGCATTTTGTATGTTGCGCTGACAAGAGCCAAAGAGAAATTGATCCTTACAGGTACCGTGAAGGGGATTGAAAATAAATTGCAGAGCTGGGATCTTACGGGGGCATCGCTGCAGCATTCCGCATTGTTAGGTGCCGCGACGTATTTAGACTGGATCATGCCGGCACTGGCAGATAGACCGATCTTCGGACAGTGCATAAGTCAGGTGTCAGATGGGAAAGGACAGGATCCATCGGATTTGCAGGAGAATGAAATGGCGCAGGAAACAGAAGATCCGTCGGTGAAGGACCGCGTTTTATATGACAGCACAGATCGGGATCCGTTATTTCGACTGGAAGTGATCTGCGCAGATGCGCAGATTGCCGGAGAGATGGAACAGTTAGAGCAGATATTACTGCGTAGAGAAGCGTTGAAACATCAGGATATCACAAAAGAGTATGATGCAGAACTTGCAGAACAGTTGCGCTGTCAGAGAGAATATCAATATCCGTATGCAAATGAGCAGAAATTACCGGTTAAAATTTCTGTGACCGAGTTAAAACGAAGAGCGATGGAGCAGCAGAAAATGGCGGTGCGTGCGGAAGTGCCAGAAGATGAAGTTACAGAAATGGTGCCAGGCACTGCAGATCGGCAGACTGGCATAGAAGATGAGGCAGTCTACGATATTCCACAGCCAAAATTCCGACAGACGAAAGAATCTATCGGTGCTGCTGAGCGGGGTACATTATATCATTTCGTGATGGAACATTTGCCGTATGAACAAATGGGGGATGACTTTACGGCAGAGATGATGCTTGCGCAGATGCAAAAAGCAGGTTTGCTGAGGGAGGAAGAAAGAAACTGTTTAAAACCGCAAAAGTTTGATCGTTTCATGCAGTCGGTACTTGGAAAACGAATGCAGCAGGCGGCAAAACGAGGGGCATTACGCCGTGAACAGCAGTTTATGTTAGAAATACCGGTTATGGAATTGTACCCGGAGTTGGAAAGTGAAGAGACCGTTCTCGTTCAGGGAATCATTGATGCTTGTTTTGAAGAAGATGGCGAATGGGTGTTGGTGGATTATAAGACGGATTATGTCCGCTATGGTATGGAACAAACATTGGTGGACAGATACCGGGTTCAGTTAGAACAATACGCACGTGCCTTGGAGCAGCTCACAGGAATGAAAGTACGGGAACAGATCATTTATTCGTTTGCACTCGATAAACATATTCCTGTCCCTGTTTGCGGACAAAAGAAATAGCGCCGACATGACGAAGTACATTTACAGCAGTGCGTGCATAACGTATCGCTAAATGGGATTCTTTGGCATAATCTTTTGCAGTAAATTCTGTCGGAAGCGTATCCGGGATCATGCATTGGTAATCGCCGGTACTGCCGATATAAATTTCATCGACAAGTGCTGTAGGAATGCGGTCGTAGCGAGTCGATCCACGTTTGCGGTCCGTACTCCACCCGTTTAACAGTCGATACTCTTCGGCATCGATCAGGGGCAGACACAGGTGTAAATTAGGATGATTTAGAAACATTTTAATTTTGTATAATTCATAAAAAGCGTCGTAACGGCTTCCGGTCTTGGGAGACTTACGGCGTTTTGTTATTTCGCCGGTCTGCTCGTTGATCCAGCAGATCCATTTGGTATGTATAATAGGATGAACGATTGTGACCGGATAATGGGATAGGAAGCAGTCCAGTTTACGGCGCATGGCATTTAGGCTGCGTGTCTGGATTTCAATGATTTCGTTGTCGCGCAAAATATCGGCAACATAATTTTCTATCGGAATTTCCTGATGAGAAGGATCCGGTTCATAGAAATTTTTTAATACAGCATGCACGGTCTTTTCGGATAAGGTACCGATGCCCTTTTGCAGGCATTGCTGCCGCATTACTTTCTCGCAGGCAGCGTGAAATAATTGTTTGTCACAATCTGCTACACTCATTATAAATGCTCCCATTCTGTTCATAAATTCTGTAATCAGTATAAAGACTGTGCGGAAAAATGTCCAGCCGCGCCCAATAAAAAACCATACCAAGTATTGATTCCAAATATCGCTTTGCATAGAAGAAAGAAAATGGTAAATACTAACTTGACATAGAAAAGATGATAGCGATGAATGATCAATATGGAGGATAGCGATGCAGGGAAAGATCTTTGAAGGGGATTACAAGACGCGGTGCAAAAATATAGATTCGCTGCTTTGCGTTGGCGATACGTTTGATATGTTAAAAAGAGAGATCCGGTTAGGGGATCGCCATGCGGTATTTTACATGATCGATGGATTTTTGAAGGGGGAAGTGCTGGAAAAGATCATGGAATTTTTTTTGTCACTTGCACCGGAAGATGTTCCGGAAACCTATGAAGATTTTTTGAAAAAATGTACGCCGTATGGAGATATTGTGACGGTGACAACAGAACAGGATTTTTTGCATTATGTGCTGTCGGGTCTGACAGGCTTTGTCGTAGAGGGGTATGATGAAATACTGGTGATCGACCTAAGGGACTATCCGAGCCGAAGTGTGGAAGAGCCGGATAAGGATAAGGTGCTGCGAGGATCCAGAGATGGCTTTGTGGAGGCAATCATGCCAAATATTGCACTGATCCGGCGCCGTATTCGTGATGTGGATCTTAAGTTTGAAATTTACAGTATAGGAAGCAGTTCACGCACAGATATTTCCGTAGTATATATGAAAGACCGTGTGAATCAGAAAGCGTTATCTATTATACAAAAGCGGTTAAAAAAGATTTCTGTGGATTCCTTAACGATGAATCAGGAAAGTTTGGCAGAAGTGCTTATGCCACGCAATTGGTGGAATCCATACCCGAAGTTCAAATATACAGAGCGGCCGGATACGGCAGCAGCGTGCATATTGGAAGGAAGTATTACGGTTCTGGTAGATAACTCGCCTTCTGCCATGATCATACCGACTTCTCTATTTGATATAATAGAAGATCCAAATGATTACTATTTCCCGCCGGTCACAGGAACGTATTTGCGAATGACACGTATACTGACAAGTATAATGGCATTATTTGTCACTCCTGTGTATCTGCTATTGCTTCGCTATCCGGATTATGTCCCGGACTGGCTCGGTTTTGTTATGATCCAAGATGAAATGAACGTCCCGCCGTTATTGCAATTGCTATTGTTAGAGCTGGCAATTGACGGACTAAGAATGGCAGCCGTCAACACGCCGAGTATGCTGACAACACCGCTCAGTGTTGTGGCAGGTATTGTGTTTGGAGATTATACCGTAAATTCGGGATGGTTTAACAGTGAGATCATGTTATATATGGCGTTTGTGGCAGTTGCCAATTATACGCAAAATAATATGGAATTGGGATATGCGATAAAGTTTCAGCGTATCATACTGTTGGTGTTGACCGGCGTGTTTGGAATATGGGGGTTTATTACGGGAATATTGTTAATGATCGTCGCTTTTTTTACCAATCGCACGATGGCGGGAAGAGGCTATTTGTATCCGCTGATCCCATGGGATGGACATCAGTTATTTAAGCGGTTTTTTCGTGTTAGTCTGACACGCAATGAAAAGGTTTCCGCACAGGGACGCAATCGTTAATAAACATGCAGTGCGTCAGCTCATTTAATAATAATGTTTTCTGTATTTTGCTTGATTTTTTGGTGGATTGGATATACAATAGTTACGCCTAAAAGAGAGAGAGTAGGCCGTCAATAAAACAAAGGAGGCGTAATACAATGAAAAAGTTGCAAAGGGCGTTGTCGGTGTTTGCAATGATGCTAACAGCGTGTTTAACACTGCCGTCCATGGCACAAGCAGCAGAAACGACAAAAAGTATAGGGGATAATTTATCGCTATTGTATTGCATTCCGTTTGCCGGAATCTTATTATGTATCGCGATCTGTCCACTTGTAGCTGGAGAATGGTGGGAAAAGAGAAAACCGATCGTTGTGGCTTTTTGGTCACTTGCATTCCTTATTCCATTTGCGATCGCGGTAGGTATGGGAACTGCTTGGGAAGAGCTTTTGGAAGCCATTATTGGTGACTATTTGACGTTTATTGTCCTATTATTTGGACTGTTCTGCGTGGCAGGAAATATATCGTTAGAGGGTGATCTGGTTGGCAAGCCGAAGTTAAATGTTTTGCTTTTGATGATCAGTACATTATTGTCAAGCTGGATCGGTACGACCGGAGCAAGTATGTTGATGATCCGTCCGATGATCCGTGCGAACAAATGGCGTAGACGTAAAGTACAGGTTATGGTATTTTTCATTTTCTTAGTATCTAATATCGGAGGATGTTTGACACCGGTTGGCGATCCACCACTTCTGATGGGATTTATGAATGGTGTGGATTTCTTCTGGAGCTTGAATTTGCTGCCGGTAATGATCCTGAATGTAGTTTTGCTGCTTGCATTGTTTTATGTGATTGACAGCAGAGCATATAAGAAAGATCTTGCAGAAGGTGCAAAACAGCCGGAAGTTAGTGGTGAGCACAAGAAACTCCGCTTAAACGGTGCACATAATATTATCTTTTTGGTAATGATCATCGTGGCAGTTATATTAAGTGGTGTTCTTCCTAAGACGGTGCCATTCTTTAAGGAATCGATTCATTTTTATGGAGAAGTAGAATTAGGATTTGCATCGATCTTGGAGATGGTTATGATCTTGGCAGCAGCGTTTTTGTCATACAAGACTACGAAAAAAGAAGTGCGCGAGGCAAATCATTTTACATGGGATGCGATCCAAGAGGTTGCAACTTTGTTTATCGGAATATTTGTAACAATGATTCCGGCATTGCTTATTTTGAAAGCGAGAGGTGCTTCGCTGGGTGTAAATGAGCCATGGCAGTACTTCTGGATGACCGGACTCTTATCCAGCTTTTTGGACAACACGCCAACCTATTTGGTGTTCTTTACAACGGCAGCGTCGTCGGGACTTGCCGGAGCAAGCATGATCTCAACGGCAATCGGACAGATACCGAAGATATTCCTGATGGCGATTTCCTGTGGTGCAGTATTCATGGGCGCCAATACGTATATTGGTAATGCGCCAAACTTTATGGTGCGCTCGATTGCTGAGGAAAATGATATTAAAATGCCTTCTTTCTTTGGATATATGGGATGGTCGATCAGTTGTCTGATCCCGGTATTTATTATCGATATGCTTGTTTTCTTTATCTTTTAATTGTAGAGTATTTGAGCAAAAAGGCCGGCACACTACTTTTTCAGTGTGCCGGCTTCTCTTTTGCGATATTGATTTGGGGTACACCCATATTTTTTGAGAAAGCTTTTCGAAAAATAACTTAAATGATTAAATCCGCATGCAAGAGCAATCTCAGTAATGCTATAGGAAGTGTTGCTGAGCAGATTACAGCTAATCTCCATACGGTAATCGTTGAGAAAAGAGACCGGTGATTGCTGCAAGTATGCCTGAAATATTTTACAGCATTTGCTTCGGCTGATATTGCCGGCGCTTGCAATATCATCTAATCCGATATCCTCTGCATAGTGCTCGTGAATATAAGTTACCATTTGCTTTTGCAGGGAAATATCAGGATTTTTTTGCAAACCGGCCGTCTGCAGTTCTTGCGTGCTATGCTGGTAAATACAGTGCCACAGGCAGTGAAAAAGTCCATTTAACAGGCAGAGAACGCTATCTTCATGCTGCATGCGGGCAGCAAAAATCTGATCCACCAATGAAACAATCTGTTGATAATCCGCATCGCTCCAATGAAACAACCAGTATGAGATACTGGAGGAATGAACGATGGGGTAAACACTTTCCTGGTAAATGTGCAGATTCGATTTGAAAATATTGGGATGTAACAATTCTACGCAAAATTTACAGTCTTCTTCTCCGTTAGCGTAGCCGTAATGCAGCTGACCGGAGTTGACAATAATGATGTCGCCGGCACGAAGCAATATCTGCTCGCCGTTTATTTCATAGTTCATAGATCCCTCGTAAATACGGATACATTCAATGTCGGGATGCCAGTGACAAAGAGCTTTATGACCTGTAAATTGGGACAAAAGCCGTTCCTGTATGGCATAAGGAAGCTTATTGGAGTCATAGTGAATGATCTCAGAAGCGTCCTGCATAATTTCTATATCTATCATAAGTATCTCCTTGCCTATTAATTATCGCGTGTTTTCTGCGTTTGTTAAGGGTTATTATAGCAAACAAACACGATAATTACAACTTTTGTTATTTTCGTGTCAAAAAAACGGCGGAAAAACATAAAAGTTATAAAATATCAGCTGAAAATGCTAGAAACAAAAAGAAATGTATACTATAATTATTATACAAACTATTTATAAGGAGGAGGAATTGTATCATGAAAAAGAGAGTAATGCGTTCCGTATGTGCATTTACACTTCTTTTCGCACTGCTTATGACATCGAATGGGGTTTCGAATGTTGCATCTGCAGCGGCTAAGAAGAAAGCAAAGGCACCAAAGCTTTCCGTTAAGACAGTGAAATTAACTGCAGGAAAGAAGAAGACTGTGAAACTGAAAAATAAACCGAAGAAGGCAAAGGTGAAGTGGAGCAGCAAAAACAAAAAAATTGCAACCGTTAGTAAGAAAGGTAAGATTACAGCTAAGAAAGCAGGCAAAACAAAGGTAATCTGCAAAGTTACTTACAAAAAAGGTAAGAAGAAAGTTACAAAGAAACTTTCTGTTACGGTAAAGGTTACAGCGAAGAAGAAAACTACGAAAAAACCAACCGTAACCGTTACAGCAAAACCAACGGCAACTCCTTACAATAAGGAAGCTGATATGAAGAAGAGCAATGTTACAACCGAACATAAGTCCAAGAATGGTATCGATTCTACCGATAATGGATTAATGCGTAAGAACATTTCCAACTTGGATCTGATGAAACTTATGGGCTATGGCTGGAACTTGGGAAATCAGATGGAGCAGTCCAATTACTCAGGCAAGATGACGACAATCGAGCAGTGTGAGACAAGTGCCGGTAATCCGGAAGCAACACAGAAGACATTTGATGGCTTGAAGAGTTATGGCGTAAATACTGTTCGTATTCCGGTTGCTTGGTCCAACTTTATGTCTCAGGATGGAAAGTATACGATCAATGAAGAATTGTTTGATCGTGTTGAGACAATCGTAAATTATGCATTGAACGATGAAATGTATGTTATCATCAACATCCATTGGGATGGTGGATGGTGGGGAATGTTTGGCGCAGAGGAGTATGATGCCAAAGAAACACCAATTCGTGACGAGGCTTGGAAAAAATATATTTCTATTTGGACACAGATTTCTGAACGGTTCAAAGAGTACTCTGATCATTTGATTTTTGAGGGTGCTAATGAAGAAATCAGTGGTCGTTTGAATGATAACTACAAAGATCCGAATACAGCACAGCAGAATCAAACCGGTAAGCTTGGTAAGAAAGACCCTGAGACTGGAAAGATCGATGCTACAGAAATTTATGAGATGGCAAATGCCATTAATCAGAAGTTCGTTGATATTGTGCGTGCTTCCGGTGGCAATAACGCTTATAGACATTTGCTCATTCCTGGAACCGGTAACGAGTCATGTGTTATCGAGGGAAATGAGAGTGAGACTTATGTTCAGAACGGAACCCTTGATGATCGTTGGAAACTTCCAAATGACCCTGCTGAGAAGGCAACGGGTGTAAAGAAGATGAGTGTATCTGTTCATTATTATGATCCGGTTGATTATGGTTTGTCTGCAACATCGACGGTTTCTTATGGATATCGTGATAAGTGGGGCGTTGACTACACAGATGCAAACGGCAAGACATATAAAGGTCAGGACGATTATGACTTTATGGATAATATGCTTGGTAAGTTGAAGAAATTCACAGACCAGGGTTACGGTATTATTTTAGGAGAGTGTGGCGTTGTTAAGGGATATAAAGATAATATTCCTGACTTCATGACCTATCTCTTTACGCAGTCTAAGAAATTAGGCATGACACCGGTATGGTGGGATGAGGGGCACTATTATAATCGTGGTGATGGATATTTTGCTTATGACGATGTAGGACAGGTATATGCAAAACTGACAGGTTCTAAACCAAATATACCTGCGAGTGCTGAGCTTGTTTATACCGGTATTAAGACAGTGCCTGCAGAAAAGAACGAGAATCCGAAAGTTGTTGCTACATGGAATGGTGAATTCCTTCGTCATACGAACGGTGACACCGCTGAAATTTTGAAAAAGGAAAGACCGGACATCTTCGATGCCAGCAACAATGGTATTGGTGTTACTAAGTCTTTGATTGATGGATCCGGTAATGTAACGGATGGAGATGTTGCCAAGTCTAACTATGACAAAATATTTGGAAAATGGTGGGAGAAAACGGAATTCTGGACGCCAGATACGCACTATGGCTGGACGAATAGCACGACCGGTGTTAATGGAGAAGCACCAGATAATCTGATTGCTGAAATCGACAGAGAGTACTGGAATGTTCATCTTAATTATGACTGGTCGAAGCTGGAAAAACCTTGTATTCGCGTGACAGCTGCGGACGATCCGATAAGTCAGAGCCTTGATCTTCAGATTGGTTATCTTCCTAGCTGGACAGAGGATGATCTGAATGAAGAGGTTCAGGGAAAATTGAAACTGGAGGAGTATATTGAGAAACAGACTTCCAAAGATCCGAACTTCACGATGACAGAGCAGGAGAAGCAGGATAAGATTGCAACAGAAGGTGCAAAACAGGTTAAGAAGAACAAGAAGAAGGGTGCAGTTGTTGGTAAGACAACAGGTGAGATCCGTTTCGATGTTGACTACGATCAGGGTGTTGGTTTGTTCTGGAAAGACAAATCCATCACAATTGATAAGTCCAAATTGACCGGTGGTTATCCATGGCTCTGGGTTACTACAAATACGTATACCGGCGCATCTATCGTTAAGATTGAGATTTGCGATGCAGCATACAATGCTGACGGTACCAAATTTGTAGAATCCGATAATCAGTAAGCAACGAATCCGCATATTCGTTCCTTATAAATAAAAGATAAAAGAGAATGACTCGGCATTGCCTTCGCCGGGTCATTTTCTTTTTGTTTAATTCAAACTTCGCACATCAAAAATTGTCATGCTGTCACGTATTGCTTATTATGTCAGAATACTAAGTGTTTTGCAGCCACAACATAGCGATTTCTGCCAGCAGAGAACTATAGTAATTGCCTTGCCGCATTTACGTTTTTGGTGATTTCTAGATTTTGTTGTCTCTGATGATTGATTTACATGCCCTTCGGAAACTCGAAGTCCCGGAAGCAAGGTATTCATCATTTTTGAAAGGGACTTTGCGCTCGTCGTTACTTATGTCTCGTATTTCAGAGACATTAAGTAACGTGACGTAGCGCATCGTAGCGAAAGCGTCCCGTCCAAAAATAGATGATACCTTGCTAAACCGGGACATCTCAGACATTCCTTCGGGCATGTATTCATCAGAGACTTAACAAAATAAGAAATCAACCAACAACTCTGCGTTCTGCGGCAATTATCTTAGTTCGCTGCCGGCAGAACAAGTCAGCTTGTTGGCTGCAAAATAGCTATTATTTTTCTGACATAATAAGCAATACGTGATCTGGCAGTCGCTTTTGATGTGCGAAGTTTGAGTTATTTAATAAGAAGGAAACTGCTGTTGTGTAGGAAAATGTTGTGGTGACAGCTAAATTGCGGTATCATAGAAAGCGTAAAATATGGTTTTGGAGGCTAAACAATGATTTTTGATACACATGCGCATTATACAGATGCGCGGTTTGATGAAGATAGAGAGGAACTATTGGCGGGGATGAAAGCGCGTGGTGTCGGTGAGATCGTAGAAGTAGGGGCAAGTATTCAGTCTACGAAGGATGCGGTCAATCTGGCAGAAAGTCACGACAATATTTATGCAGCGGTGGGCGTACACCCAGAGGACATCGAGAGACTGACACCGGAAGATATGCAATGGCTGGCAGACTTGACGCACAGGGATAAAGTGGTTGCCATTGGCGAAATCGGTCTTGACTATTATTACGATGAACCAGGGAGAGATTTGCAGAAAAAGTGGTTTGCACGCCAGCTTCAGGTGGCTGCAGAAACACAGATGCCGGTCATCATTCACAGCAGGGATGCCGCAAAGGATACATTAGATATTATGAATGAACATTGCGATTGGCAAAATGGTGGGGTGATCCATTGCTTTTCCTACAGTCCCGAAATTGCCAAAATATATTTGGATAAGGGGTTTTATCTGGGAATTGGTGGCGTGGTCACCTTTAAGAATAGTAAGAAATTAAAGGAAGTCGTTGAAATGATGCCACTATCGCAAATGGTGTTAGAAACGGATTCGCCGTATTTGACACCGGTACCGCATCGCGGCAAACGAAATGATTCAGGATATTTGACACACGTGGTTGATGAGATTGCGGCATTGAAGTCGTGCGACCGCGAGGAAATTATCCGCATAACAACGGAAAATGCACATAAATTGTATCGCATTGGTCAGTAAAGCAGGAGGCTGCACATCACTAGGACGTTGTGCCACATTGGTCAGTAAGGCAGGAGGCTATACATCAATAGAACGTTGTACCGCTTTGGTCAATAAAGCAGGGCACTGCATATCAATAGAAAGAAGAGGATATTGGGATGGCAACATTAGGAATACCACAAAATACAATAGACATATTAAAGAAATATGACTTTCATTTTCAGAAAAAGTTTGGACAAAACTTTTTGATCGACACGCATGTTTTGGAAAAGATCATTGACGCGGCCGGCGTGACAAAGGATGATTTTGTGTTGGAAATCGGTCCGGGAATTGGGACAATGACACAATATCTTTGCGAAAGAGCCAGAGAGGTTATGGCGGTGGAGATTGATGATAAATTAATCCCAATCTTAGCAGATACGCTGTCAGCGTATGACAATGTGACGGTTGTGAATGAAGACATTCTTAAATTAGATATTGACCAGATCGCTAGGGAGCATAACGCCGGAAAGCCGATTAAAGTAGTGGCAAATTTGCCATATTATATAACAACTCCGATCATTATGGGATTGTTTGAAAGTCATGTGCCGCTTGAGAGTGTGACTGTTATGGTGCAAAAAGAAGTAGCAGATCGTATGCAGGCAGGGCCGGGAACGAAAGACTACGGGGCATTGTCGCTCGCCGTACAATATTATTCAGAGGCGGAAATTGTTGCGAATGTTCCTCCGAATTGTTTTATGCCAAGACCAAATGTGGGGTCTGCCGTGATTCGTTTGACTTGCCATAAGGACTGCCCGGTGAAAGTAACGGATGAGAAGTGGATGTTTCGCATTATCCGTGCATCGTTTAATCAGCGCAGAAAGACATTGCAGAATGGATTGGGAAATGATGCATCACTTCCGGTGACAAAGGAGCAGGCCAAGGCGGCAATCGAGAGTATGGGGTTATCAGCTACGATCCGTGGAGAAACATTGTCGTTAGCGCAATTTGCGGAGCTTGCAAACCGCTTGAAGGATGCATGATTTCTGCGCATAATGGAGTTTCGAAGAAACTCCTAAGATGAGCACTGTGTGCTCATTATATCATAAGCAATATGTACCCATACAGTGATTCTGAGTATGGGCGAGTTTGTATTATAAAGCTGGGAAATAGGAGGCCTGATGAGAGATGAAAGTGTGGGAACGTATAGAAAGCCTGCGTAAACGCATGCGCGAGGAAGACATTGATGTGTATTATATTCCGACCAATGATTTTCATGGTTCTGAATATGTCAGCGGATATTTTCAGACAAGAGAATATATTTCTGGTTTTACCGGATCTGCAGGTGTTGTGATCGTGACGTTAGAAGATGCCGGGTTATGGACCGATGGACGATATTTTATTCAAGCAGAAAAACAGTTGCAGGACAGCGGCATCACATTATACCGCATGGGACTTGATGGTGTTCCGACGGTGAACACTTATCTCGACAATGTACTAAAAGATGGACAAGTGCTTGGCTGCGATGGCCGTATGGTGACAACCACATGGCTTATGGCGATGAAACGAAGATACAAGGTTAAAAGTAACGTTGATCTGGTAGGAGACATTTGGGAAGACCGTCCGGAGCGCCCAAAACAGCCAATATGGGAATTGGCGCTAAAGTATGCAGGGGTCAGCAGAGAAGCGAAACTGTCCCGTTTATGGGACTGGATGAAACAAAAGAGTTTGGATTATTTTATACTGACATCTTTGGATGATATTGCGTGGTTGTTTAATTTACGTGGAAATGATATTCCATGCTGTCCGGTATTTTTATCTTATGCGGTGTTTACGCAAGAGAGTGGCGTATTGTTCTGCGAGAAAAATTGTGCGAACGGGTCGATACAGACTGCCTTAATGAAGGCGGGAATTGAAACGAGACCGTATGAAGAGGTGGAACAATATATCCGCAAAATGGGACAGGGAAAGCGCGTAGCAATGGATATGCGTGTGGTCAATGCGCATTTGGCGGCACAGGTGCCGAACGAAAATACATTAGTGGATGTTGTGAATCCAACCGGAATGTGGAAGGCGGTCAAGAATGAAACGGAAGTGAAAAATGAACGTATTGCACATCTGAAAGATGGTATTGCCATCACCAAAATGTTGTATTGGCTGCGTCATACGGATAAAAAGCAGGAATCTGAAATCTCCGTTTCGGATAAATTGGAGGAGTTTCGAAGATTAGATGAGGATTATTTGGGGCCTAGCTTTGACACAATATCCGGGTATGCAGAGCATGGTGCGATCGTGCATTATAGTGCGACACCGGAAACTAACCATATGTTAGATGAAGAGAATTTCTTGCTGTTAGATATGGGTGGACATTATTATCAAGGAACAACAGACATTACACGAACGGTTATGCTGGGCACAGAAGCAACCGATGAGCAGAAAAAATACTATACAACAGTGCTTCGGGGTAATTTGGCGCTTGGTGCAGCGAAGTTTCACAGTGGAATTACCGGAGTGAATCTGGATGTGCTGGCAAGACAGCCATTGTGGGAAATAGGCTGTGACTTTTTGCATGGAACAGGGCACGGCGTAGGATATTTGTTGAATGTGCATGAGGGACCAAATGCAATACGATATGTGGCTTCTAAACAGCCGGGAGGCGATCCGGCGCTGGAACCGGGCATGATCACGTCCAATGAGCCGGGTGTTTATTTGGAAAATAAATTTGGTATTCGACTGGAGAATCTGATCCTATGCTGCGAAGCAGAGCATACGGATTTTGGTCGCTTTTTGGAATTTGAAACATTGACATTAGTGCCGTTTGATCGGAGAGCGATTGATGTAAAAGGACTCAGTGACAAAGAACTTGGCCTGCTGAATGCATATCATCAACGGGTCTATGAAGAGATTGGCCCGCATTTAACACAGGAAGAAAGAGATTGGCTGCAGGAAGAATGCAGTCCAATTTTGTGATAAATTCTTAAGAATTATTAAGATTGCGTTGATATTGTTGACACGGTACTGGATCTATGGTGTACTAAAGATGTAACTAACGTGAGATCTGTATAGAGTGAATTGTTTTTTGTATCTAAAGTATGTATTTTTTACATGTGAAAAGTGACATGGGTAAGGAGGAGAAAATGAAAAAGAAACGAGTAAGAGCATAACGGAGATCATGAACAGTG
>NZ_QULH01000014.1:0-75268 GCF_003481635.1 Clostridium sp. OM05-6BH
AGAAAAGGATAGCATGTATGAACTGTCCGCAAAAAATGACCGACTGATATGGAATGGTGGCAGGGATAGAGAAGAGGAACTTCTTGCTAACTGCTATTTTAATTCTATGAATCTGGCAATGGATAATGGAATTAGGTCTATTGCATTTCCTTCCATATCAACGGGAGTATATAGTTTTCCGGTTGAGTTAGCGGCAAAGATTGCAGTACATACAGTAAACAGATTTTTGCAGGACAATCCGGATAGCTTTGATCTGGTGGAATGGGTGCTATTTGATACTCATACTGAATCAGTGTACGAAGCTGAGGTTGATAAGTTATACGACAAATAAAATGACGAAAGGGAGCTTTTATGTACGCTGAAAAAACAGATTATGATGATATTGAAATGTCGAGCAGATTACGGAATATCCTAAGAAGAAATGGATTTGAGTCATTGGAAGGATTGAGAGAATATCCAAAGGAGCATTTTATAAAGTTTCGCAATATGGGGCAGGCAACATTGCAGGAATTATATCAGATTTGTGAAGAGCAAGGCATAAAGCTTCGTAGTGTAGAAGATCTGAATGATAGGGAACATGGAGTCATATTTGATGACTTTCTATGTTTGGATGCGTTTGGAATGGGGATAAAAAGCAAGGATGATTTGAAAAGATATAGTCTTGAGAAACTTGAAAAGATGTGTCCTAAGGATAAGAGACTATTTGTTAGATTTAAAAAGTTGAAAGCAATTTATGGTTAATTTGCGAAAGGAGAACTATGGAAAAAAGATACTATATTGATGGTAAATGTGTTTTAAGTTATGATGACGATGTATTTTCCACTGATGATGATTATACAAATATTAAAGAATTGTTTATTTATCCAGCGGTTGATAAAGTGTATGTAAAATATTATGAGAAGCAATTGGTTCAGCAAGTCCTTGAGAAAACACTTAAAAAGAACGATTCGATATTTAATACATACTGTGCTATAAAAGAATTAATAAAAGACGAACCAATAAGTGTAGATTATGTTCAATCTGAGGAGGATACATTATTAAAAAATCTTATGAGGAAAAATTTGAATAGTGATGAATATGTTGAATTTGAAAAGTTGCTTGATGAAGCTGGTATTAATGCATGGCGCGAACAAGTTGATTTTTTGGGACGAGGAGATGGTATGATAGAACATATTTGGTGTGAATATGGAATAGATAAAAGAAGATTTTCAGTTTAAGAAAGATAGCGGAGCGAGCTGAATATTGAGCTCACTCGCTCCACGTTATTCCTCTACATGAAATACATCTTCCACCAGCATATTAAAGTACTTAGATACTCGTAGCATAAATTCGGCAGATGGGGCGCCGTCCCCACGTTCTACCCTGCTGACAGTTTTGGTGCTGAATCCGATAGCAGCGGCAAGGTCATTCTGGTAAATGCCACGCTGTTCACGGATTTCTCTGATATTATTTGTGACCACCATAAAAAATCCCTTCTTTCAGTTCTATAGATATTTTCTTATTGTCAATTATGCAAAAAAATGTGTCCAATAAAAAGGACTTGCGTTTTTATCGGCAATGATCGGTAAGAGCAGAAGCATCAGATTTTCCAAGAACTTTTCCAAATATGTCTAAGCGGTCATTTTCTCCAACCTTGATAGGTGCATACTTTTCGTTGAGTGAGATAAGGAAAATTCCGTCTTTGTCGTCCTTTAACTTCTTGATATAGGCTTCTCCGTTCAGAGCGAAGATGCCGATTTCTCCATTAGCAACAGATTCCTGTTGCAATACCCATGCAATCTGACCATCGTGGAATTCAGGTTCCATACTGTCACCACTAATGCGTACACCGAAAGTTGTATCTTCCGGCAGAATAGATTCATCTATGCGTACAGTCTCTTTAGGTCCGTCTACGAGAAAGTTACCGGTTCCGGCTGATACTGCATTTTCAAAAATATCAATGCTTCTGAATGGAATTATCTTAGCAGTTTGCTTTTCATACATTCCGGATGCGTGGAGCAGATTGATATAATCCATAGCCTTTTCCCTGCCTTCATCAGTAAGTGATGAAAAAGGATCAGCAGGATTTACTCCAAAATATGCTTCATACATATTAGTGATACCAAGGATTCTACACACTTTGTAAAATATGGTAACGCTTGGTTCAGCAAGATTTCTCTCCCAGTTGGATATGGCTTTATAGGAAATCTTGATGCCTTCTTTTGCCAGTTCATCAGCGAGATCCTGCTGGAGCAAGCCTTTCTTTTTTCTATATGTTGAAATGATTTCTCCGATTGAGTACATACATACGCCTCTTTTCTTTCCAATTAGTTGATTTCTAATGTCTCTTTTCACTCCATAGTATATAGCAATAGTACCAATTATTCAAGTTAAAAATCCAATATAATGAGAAAACAGACACATGTGTCCGTTGACAGTCGATTATTCTTGGGGTTATACTATGCCCTGTAAGGAACATTACTCATATACTTGGACTAAAGGTTATGGTAGTGATAGATTAAATGCAGGAGGTTATGCAGATGGGAGACAGGGTAATACTTCATTCAGATATCAACTGTTGTTATGCTTCGATTGAGCATCTGCATCATCCGGAGCTTGCAGGAAAGCCACTGGCAGTAGGCGGTGACCCGGAGGCAAGACATGGGATTGTCTTAACTGCTGACTATATTGCCAAGAAGTACGGTGTGAAAACAGGAATGGCGCTCTGGCAGGCAAAGCAGGTCTGTCCGGACATAACATTTGTTTCACCAAGAATGGACTTATATCTTCGGTTCTCAAGGATGGCGCATGAGATATATGCAGAATATACGGACAAGCAGGAGCCATATGGAATTGATGAGTGCTGGCTTGATGTGACAGGGAGCAGCTCCCTTAAAGGGGATGGATTGCTCATTGCACAGGAAATCAGCAAGAGAATGAAGTCAGAGCTTGGCATCACAGTGAGTGTTGGTGTTTCTTTCAATAAGATATTTGCAAAGCTTGGTTCAGATTATAAGAAGCCGGATGCAATCACAACTATGTATAAGAGTGAGTTTAAGCAGAAGGCATGGGCACTTCCGGTAAGTGATCTGCTATATGTCGGAAGGAGCACGAATCAGAAGCTTGCAAAATTCGGTATCAGAACCATAGGTGATCTTGCAAGGGCAGATGAAGGGATGCTTAACAGCCACCTTGGAAAGATGGGCAGCATCTTATGGTCATTTGCTAATGGCTATGATGAATCACCTGTCAAACTGGAGAATACCCACGCTCCAATCAAATCGGTGGGAAACAGCACAACGACACCAAAGGATTTAGTATGCGATGAGGATGTAAAGATTGTTCTTTATATTCTGGCTGAGAGTGTTGCAGCAAGACTTCGTGAGAATGGATTCCGGTGCAGAGTGGTTGAGATAAGTGTCGGGGATAATGAGCTATTCTCTTTTACCCGTCAGAAAAAGATTGACCACGCAACGAATATCACCGGAGAGATAGCTGCATACGCTTATCAGATATTTAAGGAAAACTATAACTGGAGCAAACCAATACGCAGTATTGGTGTCCGAGGTGCAGACTTAGTAACAGATAATTATTGGGAACAGATTGATTTGTTCTCAAGTGTGGAGAAGCGTGAAAAGCAGATGAAGATGGATTCAGCGGTTGATGAGATACGCAGAAGATTTGGATTTTACAGTATCCAGAGGGGACTCATGTACCGGGACAGGATTCTGTCGGCAGTCAATGCAAAAGAAGAACACACAGTACATCCACATGGGTACTTCTCAGGTTAGCAACGAGAAGTGCCAGATAATCAAGGCGCAGATGTGTTGTGCTTGTACATAAACATATGGGACTTGGTTATCTGATACGGCGACTGCCGTGAGCGAAATGAAGCGAAGCGGAATTGAGCTGCACTACGAGTAGCGATAGAGTTAAAGAAGAGGGAGGCGGAACATGAGCGAAGCAGAAAGAATTGATCTGGTAGACAGAGCACCATTGACGGAGAAGCAGCAGAATGTGTATGAAAGCATTATGCAATATCAGAGAGTTAATGGTTATGCTCCTACTATCAGGGAGATATGCAAGATGGTAGGGGTGGCATCGACTTCAAGTGTTTATGCACATCTGAAAATATTAGAAGAAAAAGGCTATATAGCAAGGAAGATGGATGCTTCCAGAGCAATAGCAATCTTGTAAGGAAGACTAACTATTAAAAGTCAAGCCTTAAAATGATATTTTTTGAATAAAATACAGAAATGTATTTTAGATATATTTTGAACTCAGTTAGAGTTCCATGAACCTTGAAAACTGCATGACAAAAAGAGCATCGTGACAGGTGCTCAAAAAGGAGTATCGAATTAAAATTGATTAAGCTACTTTGATGTATTGTTGCTTTGTTTTTTCAAGATGATAAATCACTCGAACCAGCTTTTTTACAGCATGTGATATGGCAACGTTATAGTGCTTGCCTTCAGCTCGTTTCTTGGCAAGATACCCTGCAAATGTTGGATCCCAGTGGCAGACATACTTGGCGGCATTGTACAAAGCGTATCGCAGGTATCTGGAACCACGTTTTTCCATATGTGCGTAAGCACCATCCAGTTGTCCGGATTGATATGTTGATGGTGAGAATCCAGCATAAGCTAAGATTTTATCAGGAGAATCAAAACGACTGAAGTCACCAATCTCGGCAATGATCATAGCACCCATGCGATAATTAATTCCAGGAATACTAAGAATCGGTGAGTTGATTTCATCCATGATGACTTTGATTTCATTTTCGATTTCATCAATCTCGGAATCAAGTTCCTGAATCAACTTGATGGTGTGTTTTAGTTCAAGTGATTTAGCTGGCATATTTGAGCCAATAGAAGCCCTTGCAGCTTCTCTGAAAGTAATGGCAGTATCTTTACTATATCGACCTTTTGAAGCTTCCGAAAGAAGATTTGTAAGTCTGGTAAGATGTGCGCTGGCTACGTGCTTAGCACCGGGAAATTCAGAAAGCATTGAATAAACAGATGCCATATGAAGTGTTGGCACAAGCTTTTCTAATTCAGGGAATAAGATACAGACAAGTCTTGAGACGGAAGACTTTAGCTTGGCACGTTCTTTTACTTTATCAAAACGATAACGAGTTAATGACTTTAGCTCTTCGTTATGGTAAGATATGTCTGAGTAGGACTTTAAGTTCACATCAGACATGAGCATGGAAGCAATCGTGCGGGCATCTACTTTATCCGTTTTCGTCTGTCTAAGGCTTAGACTTTTTCTGTACAGATTGGTATGTAACGGATTGATAACATAGGCGGCCAAACCTTTATCAATGAGATATCCGAGAAGATTGTAACTATAGTGTCCAGTGGCTTCCAGTCCTACTTTTACTTTTGTTGCATCTTCCGTAACAGATTCAATTTTTTGATAAAGTTCATTGAAACCATCTAGGTTGTTAGTAATGGTAAATGGTTTAAACAACACTTCTCCATCAGAGTTGGTGATAAAGCAATCATGCTTATCCTTAGCGACATCAATTCCTACATAAATCATAATAATCTCCTTTGAAATGTATTAATGCTGTTTTAGAACCACAGGGTGCTCCTTGCGATTGTATCCTCGTTCTAAATAAACCGTCATGCGGTATCTAACTGATTAACAAATGAACAAAGAGACTGTGGTTGGAGCCTTCCTAAAACCATCAAGTGGTAGGTGATTGAAACCAATCCACAGCATCTTATATATCATAGTCGAACCTGCAGAAGAGGTAAAGAATAGACTATGACCTTAATAGTTATGAAGACCTTGGAGAGGGTCTATAAAAACTACTACTTTATAATACGAGGTGATTACATTGAGCAATAAGGTATATGTTGATGTACTTGCAGAATTTTCAAAGGACGGACTGCTCATTCCCAAAGAGATAACGTGGGAAGATGGCAGAAAGTATGAGATTACACGAGTAAAAGACAAGCGCAGAGCAGCCAGTACAAGGGCTGGCGGCGTTGGAGAGCGTTATACCTGTGTGGTAGATGGAAAGGAAATATTCCTTTTCTATGAAGATAACAATATGTGGTTTATGGAAAGAGCCGGAGCCTGATGTGATTGTGTGCTGACAGCACAATTCATATCAGTTGGCTTTAGATCAGCAAAGCCGGGGAATGTGCAGACATTCATCGGAACTCCCGGCAAAAGGCTTGCAAAGGTGATTTCCCTTTCCTTTACGAGTACAGAATTGTAGATTGATGATTTTGTATGAATAAGGAGCGAACTGAATTGAACAAAGGAAATGTTATAGAAATTAGATGTAAAAAATGCAACAAGTTAATGATGGAATACTTTGTATGCGGTGATGATTTCGCTGTGGCACTTCAGAATATTGGAATTAAGTGTGACAGATGCAAGCGAGTGATGATACTTAAGAAGTATTCCGAGGGAATGATGAAGGAACATTCTGAGAATGGGACTTTCAGAATATAATGATTGAAAATTAAATTACAGCCCACCTGATAAGGGCACATCGAAAGATGGAAGCACC
Source organism: Clostridium sp. OM05-6BH (assembly GCF_003481635.1). Classification (NCBI taxonomy): domain Bacteria; kingdom Bacillati; phylum Bacillota; class Clostridia; order Eubacteriales; family Clostridiaceae; genus Clostridium; species Clostridium sp. OM05-6BH. Next base: position 6,509 of record NZ_QULH01000014.1, read on the forward strand.
AGAGACGCAGGGGAAACGAACAGTATTTATGATACTGGTTTCCTCGTGCGTCTTTTTTGTGATGTAAAGGGTAATCCGACTTGTTCGTTTCCAAGGGCGGCAAGGAGGATTTATGAGCAGTAAAGCACAGACAAGAGAAAAGGATTATGAGAGAGGAATACGAATTGCTGACAGGAGAAAGGCGATAGGATTATCACAGGATGAGTTAGCTCATAGAGTAGGTATAGGCAGACAAGCATTATCTGCGATTGAAAATGGTGGAGATTTTAAGACACAGACATTAGATAATCTGGCAATCGTACTTGGTGTATCTGTTGATTTCATAATGTATGGAAAGAATGAAGAAAATTCAGAACTATTATCTGAGGCAATGGATGTTCTTTCAGATATGGATGAATTGCAGATAAGACAGTGTCTTGCAATGATGAAAGCAATGAAAAGCGTGTCAGTTGAAAAGTGATTGTCGTGTTTACACGACATAATTGTCGCCTGTACACGGTCGGCAATTAAGGTGTGGCAGATTACAATATACTTGTGCTTGAGATACAGCACAGAGTTTGAAAGCGGCGTGCACAATGCTTTCTTTAATATTTCAATTAAGGAAGGTAATAGCCATGAAAAAGTATAACGGAAAAGAACTTTACAAAGGACTTTTGTTTATAAAGTCAATGATGAGTATGAATAATGTGAACCGACAGAAAGAACTTGATCAGACATATGCTTTAAGTGTGGGAATTGAGTGTGATCAGACTGTTGTAGATGATGGAGCATCTACATCGGTTGACAGACCTCAGATGCGACAGCTGATGGAAATTCTTGAGATTTCAGATTACAAGGTACTTGTCGTAGAAGATATTTATGAGATTACAAGAAATCCGGAAGATTTAAAGTCAATGATGGATCGCATAAATGATTTGGGTGTGACAATATTTGACCTTGGTACTATGAGTGCGAGGTACAACAATTATGCGATTGAGTGTTAGGAATTCAGGCAGGTATTCCTACATTGTATTTGCTTCTGAAACAGTGGTATTTGATGACTATGGGAAGCCAGTCATCAAATGCCCAACAGAGGCTGAGGCAGTGGAATACATCATGAATCGGTTAGAGAGTGAGGTTATTCAGGATGATATATGATATTTATGCAGTTGGTAATACTTTGAGAAGTATTAGAAATAAATATGGATATACACAGAATGATATGGCGGAGAGCCTTGATGTAAGTTATATTCATTATTCGCAAATTGAGCAGGGAAGACATCGGATGAGTCTGGAACTTATGCTGAAGATTGTAACAAAGTATGGAGTAGATCCTAATACATTGTTTGGAATTGAAAGCAGGGAAAAACATGAGAATAAAGATTTGTCTGTATTGGAAGATAAATTGCAGATGCTTAAACCAAATGATAGAGAATATGCAATGTCTACATGTTTGATTTTTATTGAAGGCTTAGAGGCAAGAAAGGAAGTGGTTTGAAATGAGAAGAGCAGGAAGAAAGAAAAAGCCACTGACCATACAGCCGATAAAGTGTGTTGTGATGTTGTCTTCTGATGAGGAGAATGACTGTATTGCAGCAGAGAAAAAGGAAAATAAGCAGTTGAAACGAATCATGGAATTTGCTGACAATAACAATCTTATTCCTATGAAAGTATTCCGAAGAGGAATTTTTGGACGACGATTAAGGGATGAAGTGTTTTATAAGGCAATAAGATATATGAGAGCAGGAAAGGCAGATGCGCTTATCGTAACAAATCTCGATGCTATTTCAGACGGAATAGCAGATTCTTATTTAAAAATAGGAGCAGTAAGGGAAGCTGGGTATAGATTATTCAGTGTAGATGAGAAGGAACCCAAGGTTGACTTGTATATTCCACCAAAGAGAGGTGATCTGCAGTGAAGATAAAGAGAAATATGATTGTGTGGGCTGAATTAAAAAGTGGACTCAGGCATATACAAGCTGGAAGGAGACCATGTATTGTAATAAGCTGCGACAAAGCAAACGGAAAATCACCTGTATACACAGTTGTTCCGGGGACAACTAAGTTGAAAAAGGATTATATTCCAGTACATTTCAATATTGAGCCTTCAGAAATTAGAGGATTTTTAAGACATACAACAATGTTTTTACCGGAGCAGCTTGTCACAATAAATGAGGAACAGATAATACAGACTGCCGGGATGATTGTCAGCACAGATGCAATAAAAAAGGTTGATGCGATGTTAGTCAGACAGCTGCAGATTGGAGAATATGATGGATGATGAAAATGAATTAGAGAATCAGAGTATAGATATTCCTATATGGAAGCGATATTTGCTTTCTGTAACTGAAGCGGCACAGTTTTATCACATTGGTGAAAAGAGACTTAGACAAATTGTAGATATCCATCCAAATGGGGAGTTTTATCTGTTAGTAGGAAACAAAGTTTTGTTTAAGAAAGAGAAATTTGAGCAATTTCTGGCAGAGTCAACTGCAATTTAATATGTAAAGTAGTAGAAAAGGGGGCACAAATGTGGTACAATAACCATGCTAGGGCTCTCTTTTTTGAAAGGAGACAAAGCTATGAGTGAGAAAAGACGAGATAATCGCAATAGAATTCTTCACGAAGGAGAGTACCAGAGAGCAGATGGACGTTATCGTTTTAGATATGTAGATATTCATGGAAATGAAGGGAATTTATATAGTTGGCGTTTGGACCATAATGATCCTATACCTAAAGGAAAGAAAATGGAGCTTTCTTTAAGAGAAAAGGAAAAACAGCTGGAACAGGATATGTTTAACGGACTTGTTCCAGGAGGTGGAGGACTTACAGTTCTTGAATTAGTGGAGAAATATGTAAGTCTTAAAATAGGGGTCAGACAGAGTACTTATGCTGGTTATAAGACGGTAATTAATCTGCTGAAAAAAGATGATTTTGGCAAAAAAAGAATCGACAAAGTGAAATTATCGGATGCGAAAGCCTGGTTGATCAAGCTTCAGAGGGTAGATGGAAAAGGTTATAGTTCAATTCATACTATCCGGGGAGTATTAAGACCGGCATTTCAGATGGCGGAAGAAGATGACTTGATTCGCAAAAATCCATTTGGCTTTGAACTGGTCAATGTTATTGTGAATGATAGTGTGAGAAGAGAAGCTGTCACAAGAAAGCAGGAGCGGGAATTTCTAAGATTCATAAAAGAAGATGCGCATTTTTGCAAGTACTATGATGCAATATTTATTCTCTTTAACACAGGACTTCGTATATCAGAGTTCTGTGGGCTTACAAAATCAGATTTGGATTTTAAAAACAAAAGAATACGGGTAAATCATCAATTACAGAGAACAAGTCAGATGCAGTATATCATTGAAAAGCCTAAGACAGAAAGTGGCGAGAGATATGTTCCAATGTCTGATGAGGTGGTGGCTTGTTTCAAGAGAATACTTAAGGACAGGGTCAATCCCAAAGTTGAACCGATGGTTGATGGAATGACAGGATTTTTATTCCTTGATAAGAATGATATGCCTATGGTGGCATTACATTGGGAAAAGTATTTCCAACATATTCGGGAAAAGTACAATAGCATATATAAGGTTCAGATGCCGCCGATTACACCACATGTGTGTCGCCATACATTTTGTTCTAATATGGCTAAGTCGGGAATGAATCCGAAGATGCTTCAGTATATTATGGGACACTCGGATATCAGTGTTACGATGAATACCTATACTCATGTTAAATTTCAGGATGCACAGGAAGATTTTCAAAAAGCAATTAATTCATAATGACCTGATGAAAATGAGAGAAAAATGGCTGAATGCCAGTATTTATCTTAATCCCCAATTTCTTACCTGTCGATTCCCAATGGCAGATTTGCCTTTGGTACAGACTTGAAATTTACCAAAGTTTTTACCAAAATTGATGACAAAAATATGCAAAGATATGCCAAAATATGCCAGAATAAGTGAAAAATGAAGAAAGGTAAAAAGGCTTGAAAAGCCCGAAAATACTGGAAATATGAGAAAAATCAAGATTTTATTTGTTTGCCACGGCAACATCTGCCGCAGCACAATGGCGCAGTTCGTCCTACAGGACCTTGTAAACCGTGCCGGATACATAGACAATTTTTACATTGATTCCATGGCGACAAGCACAGAGGAGATTGGCAATGGGCCGCACCACGGAACGGTCGCAAAGTTACGACAGGTTGGAGTCCCTGTTTTGGAACATTATGCCAAGCAGGTACGAAAAAGTGATTACTGCAACTTTGATTATATCATCGGAATGGATCAATGGAACTACCGCAATATGATGCGGATTTTTGGGAAGGATCCGGAGCAGAAGGTGTCCCTTTTGTTGGACTTCACAGATCGTCCCGGTGAGATTGCGGACCCATGGTATACGGGTAATTTTGATGAAACGTATCGAGATGTGTTGGATGGGTGTGAAGGATTTTTGGCATATTTGCGGAAGCAGGGAAAGTTATAAGACAGGGAAAGTTATGAGACAGGGAAAGTTATAAGATGGGAAGTATAGAAAAGAGGTAACGATGTTTGAATTTATACATGGACTTGGCAAAAATAAGGAGTTAGAGACGATCGTGCAGGAGATTGACTCGAATATTGCCAATAATTACAAGGATGCAGCGCAGGAGGCGTTTGTTCTTTTGGAACAGAAGTTTCAAGAGTTGTCGGACAAGGGACGATTAAAGGATAAACAGGTTACAGAGTATCAACACAAAATCGCCGCCTATCAAGAAACTTTGCGCGGATTTTCGCACAAAGACCAGAAACCATATTGGCATTCCTAAAAATGATTTCTGGTCCTGGCATATTTTTTTGGGTAGCGTGTTCCGATTTTAGGAAAACAAATTAGAAATTGTTGGGAAATTTTTTCATGAATTTGCCGGAATTTTCATAAAAATAGCATTCTTCTTGCTTTTTGAAAATTCTTATGATACAATTGAAAATGCTTGCGTTTGATGAACAGAAATCGATGTTATAAGGGCGCAAGTTCTTTTTTTGTCAAAAAGATTCTAGTGTTAAAATCGTTCTATTTGGTCTGGATTTGCCTGACAGGCTTTTTTACGACTTTGACGCTTTGGTCTTAGAATTTAAGGAGGTTTATTTATTATGGAAGAGAACAATTCTTTCAAACCCTACGTAAGTGCAGATAAGGTATTGCCGGAATTTACGCCGTCATCGATCATTATCGGCGTGCTGCTGGCAATTGTCTTTGGAGCGGCCAATGCTTACTTAGGGCTTCGTGTAGGTATGACGGTTTCAGCGTCTATTCCTGCAGCAGTTATTGGCATGGGGGTGTATAAGCTGATCGGACGTTTTTCCACAAAGAAGGACGATACGATCTTGGAAAGCAACATGGTGCAGACGATCGGTTCTGCCGGTGAGTCTTTGGCAGCCGGTGCGATCTTTACGATGCCGGCATTGTTTTTGTGGGCAGCTGAAGGCAAGGCGCAGATGCCTGGTATTGTGGAGATTGCTTTAATTGCAATGATCGGTGGTCTGTTAGGCATTTGTTTCATGGTGCCATTGCGCAAGGCATTGATCGTAAAAGAGCATGGAACCCTTCCGTATCCGGAGGGAACAGCGTGTGCAGAGGTTTTGCTTGCCGGACAGGAAGGCGGCGCCAATGCAGCAGTCGTGTTTATTGGAATGGGTGTTTCTGCTTTGATCAAGTTTATCGTGGACGGTTTCAAGGTTGTTTCTAATGTCGCAACATTGACGATCAATAAGATTCACGGAGAGATCAGTACAGAGGTTTATCCGGCATTGATCAGTGTAGGTTACATTTGTGGCTTTAAGATTGCTTCTTATATGTTTGCGGGTGCCATTCTTGGCTGGCTGGTGTTGATCCCGGCGATCTATTTGTTTGGCGCACATACGGTACTGTACCCTGCAACAGTTTCTATCGCAGAAGTATGGAAAACAAGCGGAGCGTCTGGAATCTGGTCGAATTATATCCGTTATATCGGCGCAGGTGCCGTTGCAGCCGGTGGAATTATCAGCTTGATCAAATCATTGCCATTGATCTGTCGTACCTTCGCCGATGCGATGAAAGGTATCTTCAATAAAGAAAAAATCGGCAAAGAGGAGCGTACGAACCGTGATCTGAATATGGGTGTAGTACTTGGAATGCTTGCTATTTTGATCATTTTGATCGCAGCACTTCCGGTCATTCCGATTGGTGTTTTGGGTGCTGTCATCATTGTTATCTTTGGATTCTTTTTTGCTACGGTTTCCTCTCGTATGGTTGGATTGGTCGGCAGCAGTAACAACCCGGTATCCGGAATGGCGATCGCAACGTTGTTGATCACCAGCTTGATCCTTAAAGCAACGGGTAATACCGGTGCGTCAGGAATGATCGCAGCGATTGCAATCGGCTCTGTAATCTGTATCGTTGCAGCAATGGCTGGTGATATGTCACAGGATTTGAAAACAGGATATATTCTTGGTGCAACTCCGGTGAAGCAGCAGTACGGTGAGTTGATCGGTGCGGTTGTTTCAGCAGTAACGATCGGTTTTGTACTTTACTTGTTGAATAGTGCGTGGGGATTTGGTACGGCTGAGCTTGCTGCACCACAGGCAACTTTGATGAAGATGATCGTTGAAGGTGTTATGGGCGGAAATCTTCCTTGGGCACTTGTATTTATCGGTGTGTTTATTGCAATTATGATCGAGTTATTATCTATCCCGGTTCTGCCGTTTGCCATTGGTTTGTATTTGCCGATCGAACTTTCTGCCTGCATTATGGTAGGTGGCGTACTTCGTCTGATCTTAGAGAAGGTTTATGACGGCAAAGCGAACAAAGACAAAGTTATCAATAACGGTGTACTTTGCTGCTCCGGTATGATCGCGGGTGAAGGACTGGTTGGTATTTTGCTTGCTGTTCTTGCTGTAGTAACGATTAAGGGCAAGACGGTTGCAAGCTTAGTGGATCTTTCTGGTGTCCTTAATTTGGGACAAGCAGGTGGCCTCGCAGTCATGGCGGTGATCATTTTGGTTGTCCTGAAGTTTACTATCTGGAGTAAAGAAGCAAAGGTAGAAAAATAGTGAAGAAAGACAATAATTTGTTGGATTATGTTCCGCGTATTCCGGAAAAACTGAACTGGACGGAAGACGATGAGCATCGGGTGACGGTGGATGTCGAGAACAAGGGTGTGTTTAACCGCATTGCCCAGAAATGTTTTGGGCGTCCGGCAGTCAGCCACATTGCCTTGGAACAGTTCGGGAGTTTCATTTGGAAACAAATAGATGGTGTGCATACGATTTATGATATTGCTCTGTTAGTGAAGGAGGAGTTCGGCGAGGATGCCGAGCCGTTATATGACAGATTGCTGGCGTATTTCCGTACACTGCAGGGGCATGGATTTGTGACATTGACACCATCAGACAAAGATACGAAAAGGGAAGCATCGAAATAGATGCTTCCCTTTTCGTTCCTTAATAGGAAACTGCTGTTGTGTAGCGTGACAAAAGCAAAGCGCTGGCTTTGCGTTTGTTCTTGAAAGAGACCACAAAATATTGTAAAATATAAGTTCAAAGAAATATTTGCGTCGGCGCATGGGACGCAGAAGAATGCCGGGAAGAGGTCCGTGCAAGCAAATACTACAAAACACATGATTTCCAGCGCAGAAATGAGGAGATATGAAGGATATTAAGAATACGATTTTGCAGAAATTCAGGGAAGTATATGGCGAAGGAGAGGCACACGCATTTTTTGCACCGGGACGTGTAAATTTGATCGGTGAACATACAGATTATAACGGTGGCCATGTATTCCCGTGCGCATTGACGATAGGTACTTATGCTGTGGCTCGCAAGAGAAACGACAGAAAGTTACGCTTTTTCTCGATGAATTTTGAACATCTTGGTATCATTACTTCCAGTCTGGATGATCTGAAACCATGCAGGGAAGCCGGATGGACGAATTATCCGAAGGGAATCATTTGGGCGTTAGGACAGAGGGGCTATGAGATCAATGAGGGTATTGACCTTCTGTTGTTTGGTAATATCCCGAACGGTTCGGGATTGTCATCTTCTGCATCTGTAGAGGTGGTTACCGGCTATATTTTGAGCGAATTGTTTGGACTTGGTATTTCAAATCAGGATTTGGCGCTGATCGGCCAGTTTTCGGAGAATAAATTCAACGGTGTGAATTGTGGGATCATGGATCAGTTTGCGATCGCAATGGGCAAAAAGGATCATGCAATCTTTTTGGATACGGCAGATCTTTCTTATGAATATGCTCCGGTTCAACTGGACGGTGCGAAGATTGTGATCGCATGCAGTAATAAAAAGCGTGGCCTGGGCGATTCGAAGTACAATGAACGCCGTGAGGAGTGTGAGACGGCATTGGCAGAGATTCAAAAGGAGATGCCGATCCAGACGCTCGGCGATCTGACGGAGGAGCAGTTTGAACAGGTGAAGTCAGCGATCAAGGATGATGTCAGACGCAAGAGAGCAAAGCATGCTGTTTATGAGAATCAGCGTACGATCAAGGCAGTGAAAGCGTTGCAGGAAAATAACATTGAACTGTTCGGACAATTGATGAACGCTTCTCACGTATCTTTGCGTGATGATTATGAGGTAACAGGAAAAGAGTTAGATACGCTTGTGGAACAGGCTTGGAAAGTAGATGGTGTCATCGGTTCTCGTATGACCGGAGCAGGATTTGGCGGATGTACAGTGAGTATTGTGAAAGATGAGGCGGTTGATGCATTTATTGCACAGGTAGGCAAGGCATATAAGGATAAGATCGGATATGCGGCAGATTTTTATGTCGTTGAGATTGGATCCGGTCCATGTCATTTATAGGATGAGATTTTCGAAAAGAAACTCTGGTGCAGAAAGGGAGGGATACGAATGAGCGATATTGAGACAGTAAAGACAACGGGGCAGATGGGTTTAGATGAACAGGACTTAAGACGCTTACTTAATATGTCCGAATGTGCGATGTTTGTGGCAAAGCCGGGATCGCAGATTGAGCTTATGTATGCGAATGAACGCTTTTATTCATTAATGCAGTGCACAAGAGAAGAGTTTTCAGAAATATATCATGGAAGTGTTATGGAAATGATCCTTCCGGAAGACCGTCAAAAGATACGAAATTTGATCGCCAGACAGACGGCTGTGGGGGGCAAGATTCAGTTAGAACACCGTGCGCGGCGCAAAGACGGAGCAGTGATCTGGGTGTCTGTTTCAGCGCATCCGGCAGATATGAAAGGGCAGAGGGTCTATTTTGCCTCATGTTTGGACATCACACAGTCGAGACGCAATCTGTTAGAAGCGTATGAGGCAAAACGAGATGCAGAGCTGATCTCCAATAGTATTCCGGGTGGTGTGATCAAGCTGCGCATGACAGATTTTAAGCTGTTGTATGCAAATGATGGATTTTATCGACTGGCTGGATATTCCAAGGAAGAATATCAGATTAATTTTGGAGACTATTGTGACCGTGTGTTGTATCCTGCAGATGCGGAAATGGTCAAAAGACAGGTCAAGGCTTCTGTAGAAAATCGTGGTTTGGTCGGCTTTGAGTATCGGATCATCTCCAAAACAGGAGATGTCTGCTGGTCTTATGTCAATGGATGTCGTATTGATGATGATAACGGAGAACCGGTATATCTTTGCATCATTATGGATATTACAAAGCGCAAACAGTTGGAAAAGCAGTTTGAGGAAGTTGCTGAGCGTTCGGACATTATTGCAAAATTCATGCGTGAGACGACTTGGACCTATGATATTGCGACGCGTGTACTTAGTCGTGGCGGCAATTTAGATGAAACATATTCTAACGAGAGTATTTTAGAGGGGCAGTTTAACGAAAGTCAGTTAGGAGAATTTTTACACCCGGATGACGTGGAGCGTTTTCGTCAGGCGCTTAAGAGGCGTGAAGAGGAACTGGGCGGTCATCGCGGTGTTTATCGCATGAAGGACAACCATGGAGAATATCGTCATATGGAAGTGGCGAGTGTCTCGGTGGGAGATGGTGTGAGTGATAAGCCGGTGAAAGTATATGGGATCACTCGTGTGTTGGATAATGCACTGGCAGATTCTGCGGAAGCAGAGATCGCGGCAGCATCGAACAACACGAAACTCAGTACGAAATTAATGCGGATCGCTAAGTCTAGTCAGGCAAAGTTTGAAGATACTTTGACGGGAATGATTCCGTATGCAAAGTTTTTGGACAAGGCAAGAGAAATGTTGGCAGAACGAACGGATGACAAGCGCTATGCGTTGATGTGCGCTGATATTGATGAATTTCGCAAGTTTAGTCATCATTATGGCTTTTCCATTAGTAATGAAATCCTGTTGAAATTTTCCAGGGTGCTTCAAAAGTTTGTGGAGCGAGGTGGCCTGTGCGCCAGAGTAGACGGAGATTATTTCGTTGCTATTTTCCCTTACCAGGATCATAAGACCTTGCTAAAAAAATTGTCTCGAATGATGCACTATCAGGATGAGATTACGAATGGGGAGAACCAGATCGGGTTTGATACAACGAATGGCTTGTATCTGGTTGAGCCGACGGATAATGAGCTTGGTGATATGCTGGAGAAAGCGGATCTTGCACGAAGAAGTATCAAAGGGATCAAAGGTAACCATTATGCGATTTATACCGATGATCTTCAGCAAGAACGTTTCCGAGAGGAACGGATCATTCAGGAAATACTCGATGCTATGGAAAAGCAGACAGTTGAAATATGCTATTTGCCGCGTATTCAGGGAGATAAAGAGAACGTTGTAGGCTGTACAGCGGTTGCACGGATTCAGATGCAGGATGGACAGTATTTAGAAACGGATGGCATTTTGCATTATATCGAACGTGGAGGAAGGTTGGATAAATTTTCTTATTTCCTGTTGAATCAGGTGTGCTGTAGCTTCGGCGCCAGAAAGGCAAAGGGATTGAAAACGGTTCCGCTTGCTATTCAAATGACGGCAAGCCAGTTGTCGGCACGAAATGCTTTGTCCATGATCGAAAATATTGTGGAAGTGCAAAATAAAATGGATCCGTCGGACTTGATCATAGAAGTGCACGAACGTTATTTTGCGGATATGACCAGTGCGCTGCAGGTGGCATTGGAGCAGCTTTGCAAGAGAGGATATCAGATCGTGATCAGTCGATTTGCATCCCATCACACGGCATTGCATTCTCTGCGCACGATCCCGGTCAAAGGGATCAAGTTCCATGCAGAGTGTTTTACGGGTGGCAAGAATGGCGAGCGTGAGAAGACGATCCTTAAAAACATTGTTATCATGGCAAAAGAGCTTGGGATGACCGTTTATTGTGGTGGCATCCACACCAAGCTTCAAGAGGAATACGCACGCGAAATTGGCTGCGATATGTTGGAAGGTGAGATCTTCTATGGAGCAATGCGTAATAATGTGTTTGAAAAGTGCTTCCTACAGTAGTAGAAGACACCTGCCGGATGCAGTGGCAGATTAAAAAATGCCCTGCGAGTCTTGACACATCAGGGGAAATGACGGTATATTTTTGGGTGGGCTATATTGAAACGTACTTTTGAAATTCTTCGTTTAGAAGATTCTGAGAGCACATTGTACAGAAATGGAGGAAAGCAGAACAATGAAAGAGCAGTTACGTAAATTCGGAACATTGATCCTGATCTTGGCGTTATGTTTAACTTCGATAGGAACAACAAAGGTGCAGGCAGCGTCTAAACCATCCAGACCGAGTGTGTCTTTGGTGAAACGGTCTAAGACACAGGCAAAGATTAAGATAAAGAAGAGAGGCAAAGCAACCGGGTATCAGATTGCAGTCAAGACGTCCAAAAAGGCGAGATACCGTATTGTCATGCCGACAAAGAAGCGCACGGTTGTGCTTCGCAAGCTTAAAGCATCGAAAGTGTATTATGTGAAGGTGCGTGCATTCCGTACCAAAGGTTATCGCATCGTGCATGGTAAATTTTCAAAGCCGATCAAGATTGGCAAATACAAAAAGACGGTGAAAAAGCCAAAGCCAAAGGCAACAGCAACGCCGGAGCCGACAGTGACACCGGAAGCGACGCAGATACCGGAGCCGACAGTGACGCCGAGTGAAACACCTTCAGATGCGCCTGCACCGTCATCGACGCCGAGTGAAGCACCTTCAGATGCGTCTGCACCGTCAGCGACGGCAGCACAGTAGGACGGGCAGGACTATAGCAGCTTATTCAAGCAGGCTGTCACATTACACTTATCAACAATATACGCATACGAGCTGTGTGCAGAAATGAGGAAATATGTTAGACATTAAATTTTTAAGAGAAAATCCAGATGTGGTAAAGCAAAACATCAAAAACAAATTCCAGGATGACAAGCTTCCGTTGGTAGACGAGGTCATTGCATTAGATGCTGAGGCGCGCAAGACACAGCAGGAAGCAGATGAGCTTCGTGCCTCCCGCAAAAAGATTTCTAAGGAAATCGGCGCTTTGATGGGACAGGGCAAGAAGGAAGAGGCAGAGGCAAAGAAGCAGGAAGTAAACAAAAATGCAGCTCGTCTTGAGGAGCTTGCAGCAAAGGAGAAAGAACTCCAAGCAAAAGTTCGTGAGATCATGCTTGTCATTCCAAATATTATTGATCCAAGTGTTCCGATTGGTAAAGATGACAGCGAAAATGTTGAGATTAAACGCTATGGTGAGCCGGTAGTGCCGGATTATGAGATTCCGTATCATGCACAGATCATGGAGAGTTTTGATGGATTAGACATTGATGCTGCCGGTAAAGTGGCAGGAAATGGTTTCTATTATCTGATGGGTGACATTGCCAGACTGCATTCTGCTGTACTTGCCTATGCAAGAGATTTCATGATCGATCGTGGTTTCACTTACTGCATTCCGCCATACATGATCCGAAGCAATGTCGTGACCGGTGTTATGAGTTTTGCGGAAATGGATGCGATGATGTACAAGATCGAGGGCGAAGATCTGTTCCTGATCGGTACAAGTGAGCATTCTATGATCGGTAAATTTATTGATACGATCACCGATGAAAAGGATCTGCCAAAGACATTGACCAGTTATTCCCCATGCTTCCGTAAGGAAAAGGGTGCTCACGGCATCGAGGAGCGTGGCGTGTATCGAATCCATCAGTTCGAGAAACAGGAAATGATCGTAGTTTGTAAGCCGGAAGAAAGTCCGGTTTGGTTTGATAAGTTGTGGCAGAATACGGTAGATCTGTTCCGTACGCTGGATATTCCGGTCCGTACGCTGGAGTGCTGCTCCGGAGATCTTGCAGATCTGAAAGTAAAATCCATCGACGTTGAGGCTTGGTCTCCACGTCAGAAGAAGTATTTTGAGGTAGGAAGCTGCTCCAATTTGGGAGACGCACAGGCAAGACGTTTGCAGATCCGTGTCCGTAAGGAAGACGGCAGCAAATATTTTGCACATACGCTGAATAATACAGTGGTTGCACCACCTCGTATGTTGATCGCCTTTTTGGAGAACAATTTGCAGGAAGACGGAAGCGTACGTATTCCGGAAGCTCTGCGTCCGTATATGGGTGGCAAAGAAGCTCTGGAAGTAAAGAAGAAATAATGGCACGTGGGAGACTTGCGTGAAATAACAGTATAAAAAGACCCTCTTTTGGTAGAAGGCGGACTGTATATCCGAGCTTCTGATCAAAAGAGGGTCTTTTCGTAGAGAGCAGAATTAACTGATCACTTTTAACATATCATCAATATAGTGTGTATATTTTTCAAATTCTCCGGCATAGATCGTATGTAATAGATCATCGGTTGCGCGCATTGCATGTGCGATCGTGCCAACGCTCAAAATGCCCTGCTCCATTGCATCAGCAAATTCATCCATGTCCAGTACTTCAACTTGACCATCCGGATATACGACTACGTCAATGAGTAGATCGTTAAAGGTGTAGGTATTTTCTTTCTCATCATAATGCGTCTCTATAATGTCACAATACCAATATACCATTTGTCCGGCATTGTCAAAAACCTTGCTCACCTTAATCCCTTTATCTATAAAATAAGCGGAGACACCACGGGAAATATCGCGTCGTGGTTTCAAAACATTCCAACTGGTAATAATAAGGTTAGGCTCTAAGGCTAAGATCATATCATCTTTTAATTCGATGTTTTCGTCGGGGATAAAGCGACGTCGAAATAATCGTGGTCGGCTCATGAAGAAACTCCTTTCAGCGGCTTATTTTTATTTGATAGCAAAACGCTGGTTTTGCTCTTTTTCTTCTTGTGGAATAATTATAGTCTAGGGAAGTTGGCTTGTAAAGGACTTTCTAGCTTATCGAATTAAATTATTTGCGGGATGATCGGAGGGGAAAAGGAGTTAGCAGATCGCTTGATACTACACGAGATTTTTTGCGCTCTTTGGTGGACTTTTTCAGAAGAATAAATTATAATAGCATAATGAGAGGTTATTAAAAAATGAGTAAGAAAGAGAAGAAAATTTTGCGTAGTTTTATGATGATCACGCAGATCAGTATTACAATGCTCGTGCCGATCTTTATTAGCGGTTGGCTGGGCACTTGGCTGAATCGTCTGTTTGGTACACAGATCATATTTCCGTTCATGTTGTTGTTAGGAATCGGGGCTGCGTTCAAAAATGTATATATATTAACCAAGTCCTTTTATGAGGCTGACATGAAGAAAGAGCATGAGCAGCTTGATTACATGAAAGGACTCACCGAGAAGCGGGAGGAAGCAGCGGGAGAGCATGAAACAGGTAAAACAGGTACTAAAGGAATTGATGATTAGTTCTATTCTGTGGACAGCCATTGTTACGCTGCTTTTTGTAATTATCAGTCGAGGCAGAGTTTCGATGTTATTTGGAGGGCTGTTTGGTGGTGCGGCGGCATTAGTTCTTTTGTGGCATATGTTTCGCCACCTGGACATTGCGCTTGATATGGATCCGGCGCATGCATCCAGACATGCGCAGCTTGCATCGCTGCAGAGATTGGTGATCATGGCGGTTACGCTGGCGGTATGCATGATATTTTATGAATATGTACATCCGATTCCGGCGATACTGACGTTGTTTGGAGTCAAGGTCAGTGCATTATCGTATCCGAAAATGCACCCGCATTATGAAAAATTATTTAAAAAATAGATATGTATTGCAGATATTCTGTTGTTTTATTTTATAGGAGATTGCGGTTGTGCGGTGCAGTGTATCGTGAAACGTTGATTTTCGCTTTGTAATGAAATGGTAAACAAGAGATATTTGCCTGTATATATAATTTATTCTATAGAAAGGGAAGGTGAGAATGTGGGAAGTGGCGTCTTTTGTATGCCGTTTGATTCCTTTGCAAACAATGTGTTTTTGGCAAAGGGAAATGAGCAGCAGGTAGACTTTTTTATCCATGGATATACGAAATTCAAGTTTTTCGGTTCAGATGTGTATCTGACTACGACGCATATATCCATGATCATTGTAATTGCTGCACTGCTTATTTTTGCTGTTTTTGCAAATCGTGCGATTCGTAAGGCGACTCCGGATCAGGTGCCGGGACCGTTTCTAAATGTGGTCGAGCTGATCGTAGAATCGCTGGATGGTATGGTGGCGGGCTCCATGGGAGAGAGTAAGGCACCAAAGTTTCGTAACTATGTCAGCGCTTTGTTTTTATTTATTTTGGCGTGCAACTTGTCCGGTTTGCTAGGGCTTCGACCGCCGACAGCAGATTACGGTGTCACATTTCCGTTGGCGATCATTACTTGGGTGATGATTCAATACAACGGTTTTAAGTACCAGAAATTCGGTAAGATTAAGGGATTGTTTGAACCGATCTTTCTGTTCTTTCCAATGAACTTGATCAGTGAATTTTCTACACCGGTTTCTATGTCTCTCCGTTTGTTCGGTAATATTTTATCCGGAACGGTTATGACGGGATTGATCTACGGATTATTGCCAAAGGTTTTGACATTAATCTGGCCGGCTGCATTGCACATTTATTTGGATGTATTTTCCGGTGCGATTCAGACGTATGTATTTTGTATGTTGACAATGTGCTTTGTCTCGGATGCGATTGGGGATCAGGCATAAACAAAAAAGTGAAGAAGTGCGGATAAGCACTTTAGAAATGGAGGATTATTATGAATATTGATAACGATGGATTGGTTTTGATGGGTTCTGCTATTGGTGCAGGTCTTGCGGTTATTGCCGGTATCGGACCTGGTGTAGGACAGGGTATTGCTGCCGGTTACGGTGCTTCTGCAGTAGGACGTAATCCGGGTGCGAAAGGTGACGTTATGTCAACAATGCTTCTTGGACAGGCAGTAGCAGAGACAACAGGTTTGTATGGTCTGGTAGTTGCTTTGATCCTGTTATTCGCGAACCCACTTTACGCAAAGCTTCATTAATCAATGCAAGTGCCGGCAGCCGGTACTATTTTTCAATGGAAAAATGACCGGAAGATGGCGTAAGCATTTGGTGGAAGACTCTAGCGGAAAGGAGGCACTAACGTGAGCGGAGTAATTCAGGTTGCACTGAGCAGTGGACTGGGCGATTATATTTTTGGTTTAGATCCACAGTTATTAGTAGACTCAGCGATTACCATATTAGCAATGTTTTTTGTATTTTTGCTTCTGTCCTATCTGTTGTTTAATCCGGCGAGAAATCTGATGGAGAAGCGGCAGGAAGGCATTCGTGAGCAGATGGAAACGGCAGCGCGCGAGAAGCAGGATGCAATTCAATTCAAAGCAGAATATGATGAAAAAATAAAAAATGTGCAAAAAGAGACGGATGAGATCCTGAGCGAAGCGCGTAAAAAGGCACTCAAGAAAGAAAGTGTCATGTTAGAAGAAGCGAGGGAAGAAGCCGCACAGATCGTTGCCCGTGCAAATCGAGAAGTTGAACTGGAGAAGAGCAAGGTCAAGGATGAAATGAAACAGGAAATCATTAATGTCGCAACGGCAATGGCTGGTAAAATCGTTGCATCTTCTTTGGACGAAAGCAAACAGTCACAGTTGCTTGCAGACACTTTGGAAGAGATGGGTGATGAGACATGGCTAAGTTAGTATCAAAGACATACGGCGAAGCCTTGTTTGAGGTTGCCGTGGAAGAGGGAACGATTGATTCCACTCTGGAGGAAGTGCAGATCGTGCTTGATGTGATCGAAGCGAATGAGCAGTACATCAAGCTGCTGACACATCCAAAGCTTCCGGTTGAGCAGAAAGTCTCACTGGTAGAGCAGGTGTTTGCTGGCAAAGCATCCGATACGCTGACAGGATTCATGGTCACTATCGTTGAAAAAGGACGTTTTTCGGAAATCGAAAAGATTTTGACGTATTTCATTGATAAAGTTCGTGAATACAAAAAGATCGGCGTAGCATATGTGATATCGGCTGTCGAACTGTCTAAGGATGAGAAGCAGGAGATCGTGCAGAAATTATTGAACACGACATCTTATGTGGAGTTCATCATGAACTATTCTGTGGATGCATCCCTGATCGGTGGCGTGGTGATCCGTATCGGAGACAGAGTGGTAGACAGCAGTATCAGATCAAAGCTGAATCGAATGGCAAAAGAGTTGTCGCAGGTTCAGTTGACGAATTAGAATAAACAGAAAGAAGGTGCGAGTGTATCATGAATTTGAGACCTGAGGAAATCAGCTCAGTCATTAAAGAGCAGATTAAAAACTACAGTACCAAATTTGAAGTAGCAGATATAGGTACTGTAATACAGGTTGCCGACGGAATTGCCCGTATTCATGGCTTAGAGAAAGCGATGCAGGGTGAACTGTTGGAATTTCCTAATGAGATATATGGCATGGTATTGAACTTGGAAGAAGATAACGTAGGTGCGGTTCTTTTGGGTGACCATAAAAACATCAATGAAGGCGACACCGTAAAGACGACAGGTCATGTTGTTGAGGTGCCGGTTGGAGATGCCATGCTCGGACGTGTAGTGAATGCGCTGGGACAGCCGATTGATGGCAAAGGACCGATCAAAACCGATAAGTCCAGACAGATCGAGCGTGTGGCATCCGGTGTTATCGCACGTAAATCCGTAGACACACCGCTTCAGACAGGTATTAAGGCGATTGACTCCATGGTACCGATCGGAAGAGGACAGCGTGAGTTGATCATTGGTGACCGCCAGACCGGTAAAACCGCGATCGCGATCGACACGATCATTAATCAGAAAGGACAGGGCGTAAAATGTATTTACGTAGCGATCGGACAGAAAGCGTCAACGATTGCCAACCTTGTGAAAAAATTAGAAGAATATGGAGCGATGGATTATACCACGATCGTTGCAGCAACAGCGAGTGAGTTAGCACCGCTTCAGTATATTGCACCATATTCCGGATGTGCAATTGGTGAGGAATGGATGGAGAACGGCGAAGATGTATTGGTTGTGTATGATGACTTAACCAAACATGCTGCGGCATATCGTACACTTTCCTTGCTGCTTAAGCGTCCGCCAGGACGTGAGGCATTCCCTGGAGATGTATTCTATCTGCATTCCAGATTGTTGGAGCGTGCAGCGAGATTGTCAGATAAGCTGGGCGGTGGTTCATTGACGGCATTGCCGATCATTGAGACGCAGGCAGGCGATGTATCCGCCTATATTCCAACAAATGTTATTTCTATCACAGATGGACAGATCTATTTGGAAACAGAGATGTTTAATGCTGGTTTCCGACCTGCAGTCAATGCCGGTTTGTCAGTATCTCGTGTAGGAGGTTCTGCACAGATCAAAGCGATGAAGAAGATTTCCGGACCGATCCGTATCGAGCTTGCACAGTATCGTGAGCTGGCGGCATTTTCACAGTTTAGTTCGGATCTCGATCCTGAGACGAAGGAGCAGTTGGCACAGGGCGAGCGTATTCGTGAGATCCTGAAGCAGGATCAGTACAAGCCGATGCCGGTTGAAAATCAGGTTATCATTATCTATGCGGCGACCAAGAAGTACTTGATCGATGTAGAAGTAGATGACATTATGGACTTTGAAAAAGGATTGTTTGAGTATATCGATACGAAATATCCGGAAGTTCCTGCTTCCATTCGCGAGGACAAAGAGATCAAGGAAGACACAGAGAAGAAACTGATCCAGGCAATCGAGGAGTTTAAAGCAGAGTTTGAAAAATAGTTTCGAGGGGAGGTAAGAGACAATGGCGTCAATGAGAGATATCAAACGGCGTAAAGAAAGTGTCCAAAGTACCGGACAGATTACCAAAGCGATGAAACTTGTTTCCTCTGTCAAGCTGCAGAAAGCAAAAGTCGGTGCAGAAGTATCAAAACCTTATTTTGATGCGATGTATGAGGCTGTGGCAGCGATGATCGCCAAGTCCGGGGAAATGTCCCATCCGTTTTTGCAAAAAAGCCGGTCTGACAAAAAAGCAGTGATCCTGATCACATCGAACCGCGGATTGGCAGGTGGTTACAACTCGAATGCAGTGAAACTGTTGACGAAAGACGAACGTTTTACTACGGAAAACACAGTGGTCTATGCAGTTGGTACAAAGGGTCGTGACAGCGTGGAGCGTGAGGGTTACACCATAGCCGGAGATTATTCGGAGGCGATCAACGAACCATTATATGCAGATGCATCGGAGATTGGCAAAGAAGTTTTGAGCAAGTTTACGATGGGGGAGATCGGAGAGATTTATCTGATCTATACGATCTTTAAGAACACGATGGTACAGATCCCTACGATGATGAAACTGCTTCCGATCAACGCATCCGATATTACAGCAGATGCGGAGGACGTAGAAGAGAACCCGATCGATCGCATCACGTTGATGAATTATGAGCCGGCACCGGAAGAAGCATTAAATGCGATTATTCCAAAGTACGTGAACAGCCTGATCTTTGGCGGACTTGTGGAGTCACATGCCAGTGAAAACGGTGCACGTATGCAGGCAATGGATTCGGCAACGAGTAATGCGGAAGAGATGATCAGTGACTTGTCGCTAAAATATAATAGAGCCCGTCAGGCATCTATTACACAGGAATTGACGGAGATTATCGCAGGAGCATCCGCGATTTCATAGCAAAATAAAAAGGAGAAATTAAATGGCAGAATTAAATGTTGGTAAGCTGACGCAGATCGTCAGTGCCGTTATCGATATTAAATTCCCAGAGGGCAAACTGCCGGAGATTAACGAGGCAATCAATGTCCCGTTGAAAGATGGTGGAAAGCTCGTAGTGGAAGTGGCACAGCATTTGGGTGATGACACAGTTCGTTGTATTGCCATGGGACCAACCGACGGTTTGGTTCGCGGTATGGAAGCACATGCAACGGGCGCACCGATTTCTGTACCGGTAGGCGAAGCTACATTGGGACGTATCTTTAATGTGTTAGGTGAGCCAATTGATGAAAAACCGGCACCGGAAGGGGTGAGATATGACCCGATCCACAGAAAAGCGCCGGCATTCGATGAGCAGTCGACAGAAACAGAGATTTTGGAAACCGGAATCAAGGTCGTTGATCTGCTTTGCCCTTACCAGAAAGGTGGTAAGATTGGTTTGTTCGGTGGCGCCGGAGTAGGTAAAACCGTATTGATCCAGGAGTTGATCACAAATATCGCGCAGGAGCACGGTGGATATTCCGTATTTACCGGTGTAGGTGAGCGTACTCGTGAAGGAAATGACTTGTATTATGAAATGATCGAGTCAGGTGTTATTGATAAAACGACGATGGTATTCGGTCAGATGAACGAGCCACCTGGAGCGCGTATGCGAGTAGGTCTTACAGGACTTACCATGGCAGAGAATTTCCGTGATCGTTCCGGAAAAGATGTCTTATTGTTTATTGATAATATTTTCCGTTTCACACAGGCTGGATCAGAGGTATCTGCGTTGCTTGGACGTATGCCAAGTGCCGTAGGTTATCAGCCAACGCTGCAGACGGAGATGGGTGCATTGCAGGAGAGGATCACCTCAACGAAAACAGGATCTATCACATCAGTACAGGCGGTTTATGTGCCGGCGGACGATTTGACTGATCCGGCTCCGGCAAATACATTCGCACATTTGGACGCAACAACTGTACTTTCGCGTGCGATTTCCGAGCTTGGTATTTATCCGGCAGTAGATCCGTTGGAGTCAACATCACGTATCCTCGATCCGCATATTGTCGGTGAGGAACACTATAAAGTGGCTCGTGGCGTGCAGGAGATTTTGCAGAAATACAAGGAATTGCAGGATATTATCGCAATTCTTGGTATGGACGAGTTGTCAGAAGAAGACAAGATCGTTGTAAATAGAGCGCGTAAAGTGCAGCGTTTCCTGTCGCAGCCGTTCCATGTAGCAGAGCAGTTTACAGGCCTGCCGGGACAGTACGTACCGGTTAGTGAGACGATTCGTGGATTCCAAGAGATTTTAGATGGTAAGCACGATGATATTCCGGAGAGCTATTTCTTGAATGCCGGAAATATTGACGAGGTAGTGGCCAGAATGGCTTCCAAATAAGAAAGGAGGGTCATATGGCAGACAAAACATTTACTTTGCAGATCATATCTCCGACCCGAATCTTTTTTGACGAGGAAGTGGACATGGTTGAAATGCGGACAACAGAAGGTGAGATCGGTGTGCTGGCGGGACATATCCCACTTACGGCAATTGTTGAACCGGGTGTTGTCAAGATCCATCAGGAAGGCAAAGTACGTGAGGCGGCTTTGTTGGATGGATTTGTGGAAATTCGCGGCAATAAGGTTACGGTGCTTGCGGAAGCCTGCGAGTGGCCGGATGAGATCGATGTGCACCGAGCAGAAGAGGCAAAGCTCCGCGCAGAACGTCGTATCGGAAGCGGTGAGAAGCAGGTAGACATGGTACGCGCAGAATTAGCACTTAAAAAGGCACTGACGAGAATTAATCTTGTCAGCACGCTAGGTAAATAATACAGTGCGATGCAATGCTCGTGCCTGAACAATGTATAGTGAACGCAGAGTAGGTAAATACGATAAGCAGTTTTGGTATTCTCATTCGAGAATATCAAAACTGTTTTTTGCATTATAGGAAACTTTCCATACCGGAAGTTAGAGCTGCTTATCAATGGGGTTCCAAAAATGGCAGAAATGTGTCAGATGTAAATTCGTACAAACCGCATAAATACTGTACGAAAACGGTTGAGAAATAGAGAAGAATATCATATAATAAAAGGTAACATAGAAATGAAAATTAATGTCGTACAATCGGCATGGAAAAGAGGAGCGTATGAAAAAAAGAAGACAGCCATGGGCGCGTGTATTAGCATTAGCACTAGCTGCCGCAATGATAATGCCACAGAGCATGGATGCTGCGGCTGCCGCCAAGAAGAAGGTGAAGCTAAACAAAACGAAAGTTGTTTTAAAAGTTGGTAAAAAGACTACGTTAAAGCTAAAGAACAACAAGAAAAAAGTAAAATGGTCCAGCAATAAAAAGAAGGTAGCGACCGTTACGAAAAAAGGTGTTGTCAAGGCAAAGAAAAAAGGAACTGCTAAGATCACTGCTAAAGTTGGCAAGAAAAAATATGTCTGCAAAGTAACGGTAAAAGCAGCTGCCACTAAAAAAAGCAATAAAAACACAAACCGTAAGAATAACAGTTCGAAAACGAATGGCGGTACACAGAAGGTGACTGGTACACCGGGTAAGAATGTAGCACTAAATGGGGATATCTTTCAGATTGGAGGACGCAATCTGACACTTGGTATGACATTGGCACAGGTGCACACGGTATTGGGTTCACTTTCGACGGATATATTGCGTTCGGAAAAATCTCCACAGGGATTTGATGTTCTTGCATTCCGACCAAACGGTAACAACTCCAGCGTTTCGCGCGATGACAAATTTAGTACATATATTTTGCTGTATCTGAAAAGCGGCAAGGTCGTAGGTATTTGTGGTATCAGTAAATCAATGGCATATGGTTCTTTAGTAAAAGCAGGAACCGGTGCAGCTGCTTTAGAATCGTCAAGTGCTTGGTCATCGGTAGATTGGTATGAAACAAGAGGAGATGTAGTCGGAGCAGGAGCCTATTCCACAGAGACCTCCAATGCGAATGTGCTGGCGTTTGTAGATTATTATGGAACCCAGACGACTTACTGTATACAGGCGTTTGATAAAGCCTATTCTATTGATGGAATGACCAATCTTTCCAGTCAGGATGCGTCATGTACGTACAGCGATGCAGTGGTAAAGGCGATGGCAACAGAGAGTGGGGAGCTGCTCAATGCATATCTCACTTTTTATGGAATGCGTTCCCTTGCGATCAATTCAAAATTAAGTGGTGTGGCACAAAGCTACAGCAACACGATGGCAAAAGCCGGTGCAACAGATGCGACAGACATGACTAGAAGCAGTTCTGAGATTAAATCGGCGATCGTCGGCGCAGGTTTACAGTGCGGACAGTGGGGTGAGCGAATTATGGCCAACAATATGGATGCCATTGGTTTTGCAAATTCTGCTGTGCAGAGTCAGGCGGCAAGAGCGCAGCTTTGCGATGAAGAGGGACTCGGCGTTATGGGGCTTGGAAGTGCAGCATATTTTGAAAATGGTGACGATGTGTTTTACACATATTTGGTCATTGACTTTGTAGATTATGTGAGAGTGGCATTTTAGAGTGGCTGGGATGAAATCCGTGATTTTAATGTTGTGCCTGTGGCGAATGCAAAAACTGACAAGCCAGCGGGCAGAGAAAGGAATGTGGAAATAGCATGAAAAAAGAGAGAAAGAAATGGATGAGCCTTGTGCTTGTCGGAGCGTTAGTGATCACATCGGTGTTTGTACCGGGGCAGCAGACTGATGCCAAGGCAAAGGTCAAGCTAAACAAGAAAAAGCTTGTATTGACTGTTGGTAAAAAGGCTAAATTGAAGGTGAAAGGGACCAAAAAGAAAGTAAAGTGGTATTCTTCGAAGAAAAAAATTGCGACAGTAACTAAGAAGGGTGTTGTCAAAGCGAAGAAAAAAGGAACGGCTAAAATTGTTGCCAAAATCGGCAAAAAGAAGTATACCTGTAAAGTTGTTGTCAAGGCAAAGAAAAAGGCGAAAGTTACGTCTAAGCCAAAAGCTGTGGCAAAAGTAACTGCTAAGCCAAAAGCTACGGCGAAAGTAACTGCTAATCCGGGAACTTTACCAAGCAAGAATCCACAGGTGTCCGATAATCCTTCGCAGACAACGCAACCTTCAGAAGAGGGAGACCCAACGACAGCGAAGATTATTTTGAATGATAATGTCGCAACGACGTGGAATGCATACCACAGACCGTTGAAGGATGTAACAGTAACCGAAGCGGCAACGATCCGAATTGGTTACACAGATATTTTTGACGGCTCTTTGTATTATACGAATACTTACGGTAGAGAGATGTCTTTGGATGAACTGAAAAGTCACGAAGGAGAAGAGTTTGGACAAGGTTTTTGGAAAAATCATCCTAGAAATGATCAGTCTTTTACTTTGCAGACAGGTACGGTAAATACGATTTATGTGCGTTTGGTTGATAATATGACAGAAACCGTATATTATTTGAATTCGGATAAGATCATAGTACAGGGAGCGGCACAGAAGACACCGGAGCCATCTGCAAGTGCATCACCAAGTGCGACACCAACGAGTGGCACTACCAGTACTCCGACGCCGGCACCAACGAATGCGCCAACCGGTACCCCAACGGCAGTTCCAAGCAAAACGCCGTCAGTGACGCCAACAGCAGCACCAAGTAAAACACCGTCAGTGACGCCAACAGCAGTACCAAGTTCATCAGGACTGACGGTAGGAAACAGACAGCTTTCGGTTGGAATGACAAAGACAGCGTTTAATAATGCACTGGCAAGCAAGTCGACTGACGTGAAACGTGAAGAAAAATCTCCACAGGGATTTGATGTGATCGCATTTCGTGAGAATGGCAATAATTCCAGCCTGAGCGGAAACCAATATGATCAGAAATATAGCACTTATATTTTGGCATATTTGCAGGATAATGAAGTGATCGGAATTACAGCAATTGCGCCGGGAATGTCTTATGCAGGCGAGGTATCTTATGGAACGCCGGCGAGTACATTAGCATCGAATGGCTGGACCAGCGTTGACTGGTATTTGGCAGGCAGCGCAGCCGGTGCATATACAAAGACGATCAAGGGAACGGAAGTTATCGCATTTGTGGATGCACTCGGAAGCAACCAGGTATATTGTATTCAGGCATTTAGCGACAGCTTTTTGGTGGATGATATGACAAATGTTAGTGAAACGACATTGCAGTTAAATTATCCGGCAGAGGTGCAGACCGCAATGGCAACCGAAAGCGGAGAACTTTTGAATGCATATTTGGTAAATCAGGGACAAAGCGCATTCCGTATTAATACGAAGCTTAGCGCAGCAGCCAAATCTTATAGCAGCGAGATTGTTTCAGCAGGAATTATTGATGCAAGTGATGCATCAAGATCCAGTAGTGATATTAGATCGTCGATCCGTGCCGCAGGGATAGCACCTGGCGCATGGGGAGAGCGTGTTTTGATCGGCAACATGGATGCTATCGGATTTGCTAACAGTATGATCGAGAGCAGTGGTGCCAGAGCATTATTATGGAGTGGAGATTACGCTGTTATGGGCCTGGGCGCCGGTGCATATAATGACGGAACAGTGTATTATCCAAACCTTGTTATTGATCTTATCGATAAGGTAAAATTAATTTAAGTAAAAGAGGATGACATCATGGGTAAAGAAGTAAAAACCAATGCGATGAGAATGTTGGATCGGCAAAAGATTCCGTATGAGTTGATGAATTATGAATGTGAAGAATTTGTTGACGGAATGGATGTCGCTGACAAACTTGGGCAGGATTACGAAATGACATTTAAGACTTTAGTTACATTGGGCAAGAGCGGCAACTATTATGTATATGCAATACCGGTGCATCGTGAGCTTGATATGAAAAAGGCGGCACGTGCAGTTGGTGAAAAGCATGTGGAAATGGTGCCGGTCAAAGAGATCAACAAAGTGACCGGTTATATTCGCGGAGGATGTACTCCGATCGGTATGAAAAAGCAGTATACAACGGTGATTCATGAGAGCGCAAAACAGCAGGACAAGATTGCTGTGAGCGGCGGAAGAAGAGGCGTACAGATTCTTCTGCAGCCGGAGGATTTAGCGAAGGCATCCGGGGCGACTTTTGCGGATATTATTAAAGAAGAGTGAGGTATTAAATGTAACTGTTGACAGATAGTTGGCGGAAGGAGAAAAAAGTGAAAAAGAAATCATGCACAAGAGCTTGGTGCGGCGTGCTGGCGGCAGCATTAGTGGTAACTTCCACATCATCGGTTATGCTCGCCGAGGCAGCAAAGGCGCCAAAGCTCAACAAAAAAACGATAACTTTGCGCGCTGGGGCCAAAAAAAAGCTCAAAGTGAAAAATTTAAAGAAAAAGCAGAAGGTAAAGTGGAAATCCAGTAAGAAAAAAATAGCGACAGTCAGTAAAAAAGGACTGGTAAGGGCGAAAAAGATAGGAATAACAAAAATTGTTGCAAAAGTAGGCAAAAAGAAATTGGTTTGTCACGTTCGAGTATTGCCGAAAAAGATAGTTATTAGGAGACCAAAACCAATGCCTGTTGCCACTCCGGTGCGGGTAGTGACACCGAAGCCGACTGCAATAGTACAACCATCAGAGACGACCAATGTTAGTCCGACTATGGATGTGACGGCAAAACCGACCATAGCTCCAACGGTGAAACCAACGATGGTGCCGACAGCGAAACCAACGACAACGCCAACGAAAATGCCAAGTGCAGCGCCACTGCCGACACCAGCACGGACAACAACTCCGAGCCCGAGTGCCGCACCAATAGTGAAGCCAACAGCGAGTCCAAGCACTGCACCGACAACAAAACCGACAGCGAGTCCAAGCACTGCGCCGACAACAAAACCGACAGCGAGTCCAAGCACTGCAACGACCGCAACGCCAACGAAAATGCCAAGTGCAGCGCCACTGCCGACACCTGCACGGACAACAACTCCGAGCCCGAGTGCCGCACCAATAGTGAAGCCAACAGCGAGTCCAAGCACTGCACCGACAACAAAACCGACAGCAACACCAACGCAGACGGCGAAGCCAAGTGCCACACCGACCGCGACACCAACGCAGACGGCGAAGCCAAGTGCAAGTCCGACAGTGACACCGGCACCAACACCAAGTGCAGCACCGCAACCAAGTGCCACACCGACCGCAACGCCAACGCCAACACCAACGCAGACGGCGAAGCCAAGTGCAAGTCCGACAGTGACACCGGCACCAACACCAAGTGCAGCACCGCAACCAAGTGCCACACCGACCGCAACGCCAACGCCAACACCAACGCAGACGGCGAAGCCAAGTGCAAGTCCGACAGTGACACCGGCACCAACACCAAGTGCAGCACCGCAACCAAGTGCCACACCGACCGCAACGCCAACGCCAACACCAACGCAGACGGCGAAGCCAAGTGCAAGTCCGACAGTGACACCGGCACCAACACCAAGTGCAGCACCGCAACCAAGTGCCACACCGACCGCAACGCCAACGCCAACACCAACGCAGACGGCGAAGCCAAGTGCAAGTCCGACAGTGACACCGGCACCAACACCAAGTGCAGCACCGCAACCAAGTGCCACACCGACCGCAACGCCAACGCCAACACCAACGCAGACGGCGAAGCCAAGTGCAAGTCCGACAGTGACACCGGCACCAACACCAAGTGCAGCACCGCAACCAAGTGCCACACCGACCGCAACGCCAACAGTAAAACCAACGGTAAAACCGACAGCGACACCAACGGTAAAACCGACAGCGACACCAACGGTAAAACCGACAGCGACACCAACGGTAAAACCGACAGCGACACCAACGGTAAAACCGACAGCGACACCAACGGTAAAACCGACAGCGACACCAACGGTAAAACCGACAGCGACACCAACGGTAAAACCGACAGCGACACCAACGGTAAAACCGACAGCGACACCAACGGTAAAACCGACCGCGACACCAACGGTAAAACCAACAGCAACACCAACGGTAAAACCGACAGCAACGCCAACGGTAAAACCGACAGCAACACCAACGGTAAAACCGACAGCAACACCAACGGTAAAACCGACAGCAACGCCAACGGCAAAACCGACCGCGACACCAACGGTAAAACCAACAGCGACACCATCCGGGAATGCAGGACAAAATGTTAACCTGAATGGAAAAAAAGCGTTTACGATTGCTGGTTACCAACTTGCTTTGGGATTGACCAGAGATGAAGTAAACACGGTACTTGGATCATTAAAAACAGATGTTAAACGTACCGCAAAATCGCCACAGGGCTTTGATGTTATTGCATTCCGTGCTGGTGGTAATGATACTGATAAGAGTTTTGATGAAAAATACAGCACATATATTTTGATCTACCTGAAAGATGATATTGTAGTTGGTATTAGCGGTAATGCGTCATCAATGAATTTTGATGGAACAGTGTCTTATGGAACATCTGCAGCTACGTTGGTTTCTAATGGATGGGTTGATATAGACTGGTACAAAACAACAGCCGGTGATGCGGCAGCATACAGTAAGGATGTCGACAATGCAACGATCATTGCATTTGCGGACGCTTATGGAGATGACAAGGTATACAGCATTCAGATCTTCAACAATGCATATTCGATCGCAGATATGACGCAGTGTACAGAGACAACGCTGCCAATGAATTATTCTGCGGATGTGTTGACAGAAATGGAAACAGAGACCTTCGAAATTTTAAATGCATATTTGGTCAACACCGGAGTACGTGATGCGGATGTCAAAGCGATACGCAAAAACACAAAGGTTTCCAATGTGGCGCGTGCGTATAGCAAAAAGATTGCAGATGGTAGGCAGACTGATGCGGCCGATGTCGAAAGAGATTCAGCACAGATTAAGACAGCATTGGAGAACGCAGGTATATCACTCAGTGGGAAAGAACGTTACTGGGGCGAACGTATTATGATCGGTAATATGGATGCCATTGGATTTGCCAATAGTGCTATCGAGAGTGAACGTTCACGTAGTAATCTGATCAACACATGTTATGGACTTTGTGGTATCGGAGCAAGCGTCTACACAGAGAGTGCAGGTAAGGCTGTTTACTATCCTAATATGGTAATTGATTTTGTAGACAGGGTATCCGCGCTGTAATCCGTTTTCGAATCAAAAGAAGCTATGATCTGTCAGTGACTATTTGTCAAAAAACTGCAGAAAAATACGGAAATAATATGTAAAAAAAGGCAATAAAATGTAAAATTTTATTGCCTTTTTTGATAAAATATGTTATTATAAGTTTACGAAAATGTTTTAGTAAGAATAAAAATGCGATTGAGCAATTATCGCAGATTATTCATTGAACTACATTGGAAATGACTACAGAAGACATTTTCAAAATCGGTCCATATGCAGGAGGCAGACAAAAAAAGGTGAGGGCTGTCGCTGCGTATGCCCGGTATATATGAGCGCATGTATACATAAGGTGGTAGGAGTACATAAGTATTAACACAACGGATAGTCTATATTATTCGTTGTACTGGGTGGGAGCAGATTGAAACATACAGTGCGTGAAGAGAAGCAATCCGAAAGGGTTGCTTTTTTCATTATAAGCTCTGTAAGGAGTAATAAAGTCCTGCAACGTCAAATCAAGCTATTCAAAGCCGAATAAAGTTCTGTAAAGAGTTTTCCACGCAAGACATCAGGAGCTCTTTTGACACCTTGGAAATATAATGGTAATATGACAATGCAAAATTATCTGTTCAAACGACAGAAGTTTGAGTTAAGTAGTGAGGATCCGAGGTAAGAGTAAATGGAGGACAAGCATGATTAATATAGGAAAAAAATGTTTAGCTGCGTTATTGGCGGCGTCCATGGTATTTGGGGTGACCGGCTGTGGCAAGCAGAAAAAAGCGAAGAAACCATATGTGCAGTCAACAGCAGAAGTTAAGAACGGTACTGCTAAGGCAGAAGGAAAAGGTAAGCAGCAGTCAGAGGTTCCGCTGATCATTGGCTGTGGCAGACTTGATAAAAATTTCAATCCGTTTTTGGCACAGGCTGCGTCTGATGAACAGGTCATGAATTTGACGCAGACCAAACTGTTTGACACGGATCGCGCCGGTCGGCTGGTGGAAAAGGGGATTGATGGAGAGCTTCGTGAATACAACGATGAGAACTATACGTATTATGGAATTGCGGATATTAAAAAGGCACGACGTACCAAAGCGAACTATACGGTATATCGTATTACGATCCGAGATGATCTTCTGTTTAGTGACGGCCAGCCGATCACTATTGACGATGTGATTTTTTCGCTTTATGCATTTTGTGACAATGATTATGACGGCAATGTGCAGCTAAAAAGCAGTAATATCCGTGGGCTGCTGAATTATCAGGCAAATAATGCTCGGGCAGAATCGTATACGGACAAGCAGGTGAAAAAGTATATTCGTAAGAAGCCGGCAGCACTGCAGAAATGGATGCAGAAGCATAGCAGCGATGAGAGCGGGTATGAAAGTGCGCTCGAAAGGCAGGCGCGTTATTTGATGGCGAAGCAGGCAAAGAAAAAAACGAGGGTAAACAGTATCGAAGGAATCAAACGCCTTAATGATTACGAATTGCGTATTTATACAACAGGCTATGACAGCAGATTTGAGGAAAAGCTGCAGATTCCGATCTGCCCGCTGCATTATTATGGAGATACAACAAAATATAGTTATAACGCAAATAAGTTTGGATTTAAGAGAGGAGATCTCTCTGCAATTCGCGCTAATAAGAGTTCACCGGTTGGAGCCGGAGCGTATCGATTTGTGAAATATGACAGTGGAATTGCATATTTCATGGCGAATGAGCTGTATTATCAAGGCTGCCCAAAAATCACGTACGTGCAGCTAAAGGATCTCACAAAACTGTTTAAGGATGAGGATCTGACCGGAGCGAAACTTGCCGAGGAGATGAAAGGACAAACAGTAGATGTGGCATCTTTGGCTTTGACTCAGTCTGACCTTGAGGCAATTGGTGAAATCAACGGAAATGGGAAAATGTCCGGCGATGAGATCAACACCTGTCAAAGTGCCAATGCATCATATGCATATTGGGGTCTCAATCCATACCGGGTATGCATAAATAATGAGCCGTTTAGTGAGCAATCAGCGGCTTTACGGCATGCGATCGCCATGGTAGTTAGCGCATGTCGGGGAGTGCAGATGGAAACAGAAGGTGCAAAACTTACCAGTGTAAATGCACAGGCGGCAAAGGATTCGTGGTTGTCTCCGGAGCAGCCAAATGAGGATAAACTTTGCTATGCAGAGACGCCGGATGGCAAAGAGCAGATCTATAAGACAGATGATGCGGTTGATCAAAAGCGGGAAGAGGCACAGCAGACTGCACTTAAATGGTTGGAAAAAGCGGGATATACCGTAGAGGATGGCAAAGTAACTGCAGCTCCTGCGGGTGCAAAGACGTTGTTTTCAATGGAATTAGCCGGTGGAACGGATACAGTCGGATATCAGCTGGCCACGGCGGTTGCGAGTGATCTGCAAGGGATTGGCATTACAATACAAATTCATACTACAACAGTAGATAAATTGAATAAGAAAGTCGCAAATCTTCGCCGCGGAAATGTATTTGCCAAGAAATCCTCAATAGCATTGTGGTACGCCGAGGAAGAGATGAGCAGCAATCCGGATCTTGCAGAGAGATTTGCATTTTTGGAAAATGCAGAGCTGATGAAAGCGATCAACAAGTCCGATCAAACCATAAACAAGGAAAAGCAGAAAAAATGGACACAAAAAGCGTTTGACGAGATTTATGCAATGATAGTGGAAGTACCTGTTCACCAAAAGAGTACGACAATGTTATATAGCAGCAGCCGTATCCGTTCGAAGTCTATGACAAAAAATACGACAATGTTCTATAGCTGGATGCGAGAAATTCAAAATATAGATATGAAGGCAGAAAATTAGGATTTTGTGATGGAAATAGTGCTTGTCGATGTGACCATAAGGAGGGAATGGATGGATTTAAAAGTAGGCGATGTTATCAAAATGAAGAAATCACATCCGTGCGGAACAAATGCGTGGGAGCTTAGACGTGTAGGGATGGATATCCGCATTCGCTGCACCGGATGCGGCCACCAGATAATGCTTCCGCGGAAGCAGGTAGAAAAGGCGTTCCGCGGATTTGTATCCCGGAGTGGCCAATAAGCAGAAAAAAAGTTGTTGCAGAGGTTGTAAAGTTCTGCTATAATAGAAAAATGTGACATGTTAATTTTTCCTTGTTCTTTCCAGTGGGGCATGTGTTTTGAAAGACACCGATTCCGAAAGTCACAGAATCGCAGCCGGGAAAGAGCCAGAGACCAAAAGGAGGTACAGACGACTATGAACAAATATGAGTTAGCGTTAGTTGTCGATGCTAAGATCGAGGAAGATGCAAGAGTAGCAACTGTCGAGAAGGCAAAGGATTATGTAACCAAATTCGGCGGTACTATCACAGAGGTTGAAGAGTGGGGCAAGAAGAAACTTGCTTACGAGATTCAGCACATGAAAGAGGGCTACTACTACTTCATCAAGTTTGATGGCGAGGCAACTGTTCCGGGCGAGTTGGAGCAGGCTGTTCGAATCATGGACAATGTTCTGAGATACTTATGCGTTAGACAGGAAGCATAAGAAAGGAAGGTGTTTCCTTCATGAATAAGGTTATTTTATGTGGTAGATTGACCAGAGATCCTGAAGTTCGTTATTCTTCAGGAGAGAATCAGACAGCGGTTGCAAGATATACACTTGCGGTAGACCGTCGTTTTAAACGCCAGGGAGATGAGCAGACTGCAGATTTCATTAACTGTGTGGTTTTTGGCAGAGGGGCTGAGTTTGCAGAGAATTATCTTCATCAGGGCACTAAGATCATAGCTGAGGGTCGCATTCAGACAGGAAGCTATACCAACAAAGATGGACAACGTGTCTATACTACAGATGTTGTAGTGGAAAATCAGGAATTTGCGGAGAGCAAAGCAGCATCTGCAAATAATGCCGGCGGTTATCAGCAGGCAGCACCATCCAGACCAGAGCCGACACAGGCTGCAGGCGACGGATTTATGAATATTCCGGATGCCATTGAAGAGGAATTACCATTCAAGGTGTGATGGACTGATAGACACAAATTATTAAGGAGGTTTCGTAATGGCATACAATAAAGGCGATAACAATGCTTCAAGAAGAAGACCAATGCGTAGAAGAAAAAAAGTTTGTGCTTTCTGTGCAGACAAAGAGCATGATTATATCGACTACAAGGATGTAAATAAGTTAAAGAGATATGTCTCCGAGAGAGGCAAGATTCTTCCAAGAAGAATTACAGGTAACTGTGCAAAGCATCAGCGTGCGTTAACAGTTGCAGTTAAGCGTGCACGTCACGTAGCAATTATGCCTTATACAACTGATTAATTTTGGTTAGTTTATAGGAGCGATCATTATGAGCTTCTGCGATATGCAGAAGCTCTTTTTTTCTTATTTTTTGACCACAATATCTATCAGCGGTGCGCCGCATCTCTTGCACGATAGTTGGAAGTATGCTAAGATAAAATGTACGCAAATATGTATGTTTAGGGACATTATGAAGATGTGTACTAATGATAATATATGTCTTGCAATTTAAAGGAGCAGCCGCAAATGAACCAAAAGACGAATAATAGAATGCAGATGTTGACTGCGATGGCAATTTTTATTGCAGCAGTATTTATCTGGGGGATTGTCCAGTGGCAAGCAACAGGTGTAAAAGAGCCAGCTGTACAGAAAGCACTGGCAACACAGAAAAAAGTGAATAACGTGTCCGATAAAAAGGTGAATATAGAGGCGTTAACAAAGATACTGCTTCAGGACATAAAATACGAAACGAAGCTTAATTTAATGGATGATAGCGTTGTGGAGGGAATCGTATCGTTGCAGAAAGATTCCAAAGCAGCTTTATATATGGGAGAAGGAACATATTCCGATGAAGTGCTGGTGGTCACCGCTTCCTCAGAAGAGAAAGCTAAGAAAGATCAGGGAGCAGTAGAACAACATCTCAAAGAGATGAAGCATTCCTTTGAAGACTATATTCCGAAACAGGCAGATAAGATTGAAAATGCGGTTATCATACGATGCGGAAAGTATGTTGTTGCTTGCGTTACAGATGACTATGAGACCGCCCAAAATAAGATCGTGGATGCATTCGAGGCGGATAAATAGTATATACGGAAGAGGTTAGGTATGGGAAGGTTTAGGCAAGGGAAGATAATTGGTTTGGCGGTGGCAGTATGCTTGATTGTTATTTGCGGAGTCCTGTTATGGCGGGCAAAGCCTCACAAGACAGAAGAAACTCTGGTTATTTCTCATGCGCTTAAGGAAGATAAAGGTTCTAATACAACACATAAAAAACAGGCTGAGAAGAACAGACAGACTCCGACAGCGATGCCGACAGCAACGCCGACAGCAACACCACAGGGTGGATATGCAGAAATTACGTCACATGACAAAATGAAGATATATGAGGACACGGCAACTGTTGTGATTGGAGATACCGGCTATGAACTTTATAACTATGTGCCATCCATTGCGTCTTCTTATGCAAAAGCAATTAATAAAGCGGCCAAACTGTATGGTTCTTCTGCAACAATTTATGACATCATTATCCCAACGAGTGTAGGAATCACCATGCCGGACAATAAATTAGCACATGTTAATTCAACACCGCAGGACAAGGCAATCAAGAAAATCTTTGCAAAGCTGGAAAAATCCGTGCAGACGATATCGTTGTATGATGCATTGATGCAGCACCGACAGGAGTATGTTTATTATCGCACAGATCATCACTGGACGTCCAAAGGGGCGTATTATGGATATGTGGGAATTTGCGAGAAACTTGGCATTTCACCACATGCGTTATCAGAATATGAGAAGAAGAAATTTGGAAGTTTTATTGGTACATATTATGGTGACACCAATGGCGATAAAAATTTTCGCAAAGATGAGCTGGCAGCTTATTACCCGGTGAGCGATAAGATCAGCATGAAATATCAGAACGAATCCGGCAAAATAGTGAATGGACATGTTATTGCGGACTCGTCGAAATATGGAATCAGCAACAAATATTTGGCATTTTTGGAGGGAGATAATGCGTATACGGTGATCACCAATAAGAACATCAAGGATTCTTCCAGTTGTGTTGTGGTGAAAGAATCGTTTGGAAATGCACTTGTACCATATTTGACCGATCATTTTTCCAAAATATATGTCATTGACTATCGTTATTGGAATGGGAAGTTATCACATTTGGTAAAAGACAAAAAGATACAGAAAATCTTTTTTATCAACAACATTTCCATGACGCGCAATTCGTATCTGGTTGGTAAACTTAATCAACAGATTCGCTGATCTTTGTATGGTAACAAGGCAGAAGAGAGGATAACTATGGTATTTAGCAGTGTTGTGTTTTTGTTTTTATTTTTGCCGGCAGTGATCGCATTGTATATTATTTGTCCGGCAAAATTGCGTAATGGACTGCTATTTGCAGTTAGCTTGTTCTTTTATGCATGGGGCGAGCCGGTATATATATGGATCATGTTATTTTCTACGGTATTTGATTATACCAATGGTTTATTGTTGGAATATTTTTTGGCGAATAAAGAGCGTTTTGTCAATTATCAAAAATATAGAAAGATTGTATTAACCGTATCTGTTGTAGGGAATCTTGGGATTCTCTGCTTTTTTAAGTACACGGAATTTTTGTTGACTTCATTGAGGAATCTGACGGGGACAGACATACATATATGGAAGCTTGCACTGCCAATTGGAATATCGTTTTACACATTTCAAACTATGTCTTACACAATTGACGTGTATCGGCAGAAAGTGAAAGCGCAGCATAACCTGATCGCATTTGGAATGTATGTTAGTATGTTTCCGCAGTTGATCGCAGGGCCGATCGTGCGGTATGCATCGGTGGAGCAGCAGATGAACGATCGTGTACTGGTTCCGGCAAAAATGGCAGCAGGTCTGCAGCGTTTTATTATCGGACTGGGCAAAAAGGTTTTGCTTGCAAATCAAATCGGTGCATTGTGGACAGAAATATCGACGCAGAAGACCGGGACGGTATTAGGGGCATGGCTTGGGGCCATTGCGTTTATGTTTCAAATATATTTTGATTTTTCGGGTTATTCGGATATGGCAATTGGACTGGGGCATATTTTCGGATTTACATTTCCGGAAAACTTTAAATATCCGTATATTTCAAAAAGTATTACGGAGTTTTGGCGTCGCTGGCATATAACGCTTAGCACATGGTTCCGTGAATATTTGTATATTCCGCTAGGGGGAAATCGACGGGGCAGAACCAGACAGATATGGAATTTGTTTGTAGTTTGGAGCCTGACCGGGCTTTGGCACGGGGCGTCTTGGAACTTTGTATTGTGGGGCATTTATTATTTTATTTTGCTTACCATAGAAAAAATATTTTTAGGAGAAAAATTGGAACAATTGCCGGGATGGCTGCAGCATGTTTATACCTGCCTGGTCGTTTTATTTGGCTGGGTGATCTTTGCCAATGAGAATATTGCGGACCTGGGACGTTATTTTCTTACGATGTTCGGTGCGAACGGAGCATTGTACAACCAGACAGCTATATATCAATGGTATACCCACATCCCTCTTTTGATCGTATTGATCATTGGGTCAACAAAACTGACTAAACAGCTGCTTCGTAAGGGCTGGACACGGCTGAAGCTTATAGATGCGATCTCGTCCCGTCAGGAACAGATACGATTTGTGGCGGCAAGTATATTTACGGTGTTGGTGTTGTATTGCAGTGTGGCATTTTTGGTAAGCGGATCGTATAATCCGTTTTTGTACTTCAGATTTTGAAAGTAGCATTGATCGCAGAGCAAAATCTCATGTTTTGTGAGCGGTCCTTTGCCGTGGAACGTCTGCGGAATGGAGGATTAGAATGAAACGTCACTGGTATATGATATATTTTGGGCTGATCATAGGAGGCCTGTTTACACTTGGCATAACCATGTTTATCAGACCGGCAAAACATTTTTCGGAAAACGAAAATCGTGTTTTGCAGCAGATCCCCACATTTTCACTTAATAGTTTCGTGCAGGGACAATATCAGGAAAAATTAGAGAAAGGCGCAGATGACCAATTTCCCGGGAGAGATGGGCTTACGGCAACCGCATCTATATGCAAACGTATGATGGGGCAGAAGGATATTGGAGACACCTATTTGGGAAAAGATCATTATTATCTAGCCAAAAAGACCGAAGATTCTATAGATATGTTTCGCTATATGGAAAATCTGCGATATGTGGAATATGTGGGTAGTCAGAGAGCGTCAAAATCCACGCTGCTTCTTGTACCTGACGCCGGAACGATATTGGCAGACAAGTTGCCTGCACAGGCACCGTTTTATCAGGCTGCGGCGCTGTATCGTGCTGCCGGTTCGGTATGCAAGCAGACTACATTTGTAGACATTCGACAGGCAATGAATGAACAGAAAAAGTCGGAACAATTGTATTACCGCACAGATCATCACTGGACCTTGGCAGGAGCTTATGTGGGTTATCAGCAGCTTTGCCAGCCGTTACACTTGACAAAACAGCCCTATGAGCATTTCAAGCCTAAGATGGTCAGCAAAAACTTTTTGGGAACATTACATTCCCGTGTGCTTGGTGCAGATGCCAAAGCAGATACGATCTATGCGGCGGATCATTTACCGGAGATCTCTTCGGTGGTGTGCGATGGCAAAGAAAAGCATACGATCTATGATGCCCGTAGATGTAGTACGAAGGATAAATATGCGTACTTTTTTGGCGGAAATTATGGGGAAGTGACGATCAAGATGTCAGAACAAAACCACACAGGAAAGAATCTGATCGTGTTTAAGGATTCTTTTGCCAACTGTCTGGTGCCTTTTTTGTTAGAACAATATGATCAGGTAACTATGATCGACTTACGGTATTACCGAAAATCTGTAATAAACATTCTACAGCAGAAGAAAGATGCGGAAATCTTATTTTTGTATGAAATGAGCAATTTTGCAGAAGATAATAATATATGGAAACTTACAAAATAGAAGAGTTGTACGAAAATCATATGTATAAAGGGAATGATGTATTCCCATAGGGATTTCATGGTTAATATACGATCGGGCGCTGCCTTTTTTTGGTAATTATGTAATATTATTTGACAAAATTTAATGATGTTGTTATAATTTGTAATGAAATGTAACATATTTGTAACAAATTACAGGTGAAAGGTATGGTAACTATCGTGATTAGAAAAAATTTAGTGAAGAAAGCAGCGGGGGTCAGCGTTGCTTGTGCACTTACTATAGGAATGAATGTTGTGATTGCAGGCCCGGAGGAGAGCACCTTATTTCAGCAGATGGGGCTGATAAAAACAGCAGCAGGAGCTGAGGTTACGAATGCTACAGTCGCTCCGGCAATTGCACCGACACCAATATCTATTAATAATCAGAAACGTGTAACATTAAATCAAGTTGTTTCGGATGAGTTCGTAGGACCGATGCTTC
This sequence comes from Clostridium sp. OM05-6BH, assembly GCF_003481635.1. Classification (NCBI taxonomy): domain Bacteria; kingdom Bacillati; phylum Bacillota; class Clostridia; order Eubacteriales; family Clostridiaceae; genus Clostridium; species Clostridium sp. OM05-6BH. The sequence goes on from NZ_QULH01000014.1 coordinate 44,982, forward strand.
CAAGTGCAACGCCGACAACAACGCCGACAACAACGCCGACAACAACACCGGCACCAACGGCAAAGCCAACGGTAAAGCCTGTTGCCAAAAGATATCGCAGCCTGGTCTTATCCGTTGCTAAAGATTATGTTAATGTGCGTAAGAGCAGAAGTACAGACAGTAAGGTGATGGGGAAACTTCATCGTGGAAGTTCTGCAAAGATCTTAAAAGTAAAAGGTGACTGGGTTAAGATCCGTTCCGGTAAAGTAACCGGATATGTTAAGAAAGAGTACGTGGCTACAGGAGCTCGTGCAGAGAAATTGTCCACACGTTTTGGTAAGAATTACGCTGTTGTTAAAAAGGGAACAGATACCTTAAATGTGCGCGAAAAAAAGAATACAAAGTCCGATATCGTAACACAGATTACAGATGGAGATGATGCTATCGTGCAGAGTATCTCAAAGGACTGGGTAAAGATTAAGACAGACAGTGGAAAAGTTGGTTATGTGGCAAAAGAGTATGTGTCTACAACACTGAAATTTAAGCATGCAGTATCTGCAGCACAGAAGAAAGCTTCTGAGAGTGCAAAGTCAACATCTACAGCACAGGAACCATCCGGCAAGAGCGGCAGCGCAGTTGTTAAGTATGCATTACAGTTTGTCGGCAATCCTTATGTTTGGGGTGGAACCAGTTTGACTGGTGGTGCAGACTGTTCCGGATTTACTATGAGAATTTATGAGAAGTTTGGATATAGCCTTCCACACAGCTCAGCAGCACAGGCCGGATATGGACGCAGCGTAAGTATGAGCAGCTTGCAGCCTGGAGATTTGTTGTTTTACAAACATGGCAGCAGCATTGGCCATGTGGCTATGTATATTGGTGGGGGACGTATTGTTCATGCAGCCGGTAAGAAATGGGGTATTGTGACAGCTAATGCATTTTATCGTACTCCATGCTGTGCCCGCAGAATCCTTGGTTGATCATATATAATGATCAAGATGTCAAAAGTTCAATATCATCATATAATTAAAATACCGTAAAAACAAATTAAACAGCGCTTCCTCTATTAACTTCAGAGGAGGCGCTGTTTTGTTGTTCTTTATTATTGCAGGATAAGCGTTGGATCGTTATTTTGAAAAGCTTATCTTATGATGTTTGTAGTTAGAAATCAAAGAAGTTTTTGCCGAAACTTTCCTTGGTTCGCTTATGTCGTTTATGATACTGTACTCCTTTTTTGCGTTTTTTAGTATTTTCTTTTCGAGGAGTATGTTTCTCATAATGCTTGCTGTGGTTTCGACGTTCTGATCTTGGAGCAAAATCGTCGCGGCTGCGGTTTTTTTTCTGCTTCGCATGATGACGTCGACCGCCACGACTTTGGTAGCCACCGCTTCGTTTGCGTCCTCGGCGTCTGTGGCTTGGTGTCAGGTTGCGCAACAGTACCGCGATAATGATGATCAATAACAATGCGATGATGATAATGATCACACTTCCTAAAAGTTGATTGTGAAAAACGCTTCCTACCTTGCGGGACAACTGATTCGCAGCATCTGCAATATTGCGGAACAGTTTTTTTTGTATTTTATGCTTGGAATTATTGGCTTCCATATTTGCAATCTTGGCGTTCACCAGATTTCGTGAAGCTTCATCTAAGTGTTTTGTCGAATCAGAGTTCGTATATATAATGTTAGAAGCTCCAACAGTTTTATTGCCATACGTATAAGTAATCTGGCCGATCACATTGTCACCATCATGAAGTTTCACATTTTTATTGTAGGTGATCGATTGCTTTGCAGCAGAAAGTGGTATTCCCTTTGGGAGAACAACACAGGCACCATCCGCCAGGCGGACCGGAGACTCGTCTGCATTAAAGTAACTGCCATAGTTGTTAAACAGATCGGCATTGATCTGCTCATTTTCCTGATTTACGGTGTATTTTTGATACTTTTCAAACCCATAATTCAACAATTTGGTCGTGTCCGTGTATTCGTTTGGCTCGCCCTGTTTTGGTCCGGCAGCTTTCATGATGACGCAGACAAGTTCCATTCCATTTTTTTCACCATAAGTGACCAATGTGTTTTGAGCAACGTGGGTGTAACCTGTCTTGCCGCCAATGGCATACTTGTATTCGTATTTAGGATACCGCCATCCATTGATCATCTGATGATGATTTTGCCATGTGCGTTCCTGTTTGTGCTTATTTGTTTTGGCACAGACATATCGTCTTGTACCACAGGCTTTGCGAAAGGCGGAAGATTTCATTGCCTGTCGGGCGATCACTGCCATATCATAAGCGGTTGTGTAGTGCTTCGGATCAGGCAAGCCATTTGGATTGTTAAAGTGTGTATCCTTTAATCCAAGATCTTTTACGCGTTTATTCATTAATCCGACAAAGTTACTGATACTGCCGGAAATGTGTTCGGCAACTGCCAGACATACTTCATTGGCAGATTCCAACATGATCGCATTCAAGCATTGCTCTACTGATAACTTTTCGCCGGGCTCGGAAAAAATAGTGGAGCTGCCGGTTTCGATACCATATGCAGCAGTTGATGAGACTGTTACGGTTTCATTCATGGAAGTATTTTCTGCTAAGAGCATGGATGTCAGGATCTTAGTAATACTTGCCGGATAATGTTTTTTGTGAGAGTTTTTTTCATATAATATTGTGCCCGTTGACAATTCCATAACAATTGCCGAATCACTGGACAAAGAGTTCTTTTTTGGTCCGGATGGCCATTTGGTCTGTGTCGCCTGAGCCGTTGCAGCGTTGGCAGGGATGGTTAAGGTTGTGATTCCGGTACCGGTTAGCAGCATGACACCACAAAGCAGCAAAGCAACCGTTCGTTTTAGCTTCAACGTTTTCCTCCGTTCTGCGCACCTCTTAAGATAAGCCACTGTAATAACAGCGGTGGAACAATATTTGCGCAAAGTACGCGGAGACGCAAATATCAAAAAAGTAAGAACTTCTTAAATTTGTATAAAGTGGTTTAAGAAACGTATCCGAATGTGCTATACTGTAACAAGCCACTTTATGCGAAAAGAAAAGCACTCCCAGTAGGAATCGAACCTACAACTGCCCCTTAGGAGGGGGCTGTTATATCCATTTAACTATGAGAGCACACAGCACTAATTTTAGCATAGTGCAGGGAGTGCGTCAAGAAATGCAAAGCAGATTGAGCAGTGCTACAATAGAAAGGACATGAGTGAACAGTATGGCAGAAGAGAACAACAATAAAGATAAAAATAATGAATACGAAGATATATGCTACGTATGCAGAAGACCGGAGAGTAAGGCCGGTAAAATGATGCGTTTGCCACAGGGAATCTGTATTTGTAATGATTGTATGCAGAAGACCTTTGACTCCATGACGGGACTTCCGAATATGGGAATGCCGTATATGGATATGTTTAATATGGCACAGCCGCCACAGTATGAGGATATTCCGGAACGTCAAAAGCTCAAAAAGAAGAAACCCAAAGAGAAGAAAAAAGCTGCAGAGGGAGAAGAGGTTTTTGATATTCAGCATTTGCCGGCACCGCATGTGATCAAAGGAAGACTGGATGAATATGTAGTCGGTCAGGAATATGCCAAGAAAGTAATGTCGGTTGCGGTCTATAATCATTATAAACGCGTGCTGACGGATACTATGGACGATATTGAGATTGAGAAGTCCAATATGCTGATGATCGGACCAACCGGCTGTGGTAAAACATATCTGGTGAAAACACTTGCAAGGCTGTTGCAGGTGCCGTTAGCGATCACAGATGCAACGTCCTTGACTGAGGCGGGATATATTGGTGATGACGTGGAAAGTGTTTTGTCGAAATTGCTTGCTGCGGCAGACAATGACGTGGAAAAAGCAGAGCGAGGCATTGTTTTTATCGACGAGATTGATAAGATCGCCAAGAAGCAGAATTCCAAGAGTCGAGATGTCAGCGGCGAGTCAGTACAGCAGGGAATGTTGAAGCTGTTAGAGGGTGCCGATGTGGAAGTGCCGGTAGGCGCAACGAATAAAAATGCCATGGTGCCAATGACAACAATTAATACGAGAAATATATTGTTTATCTGCGGTGGCGCATTTCCGGAGCTGGATAAAACGATCAAAAATCGTTTGACCAAACAGTCCGCAATTGGTTTTATGTCAGAACTCAAAGACAAATATGATGATGATGCCAATATTTTGGAGCAGGTGACAACAGAGGATTTGCGGGAATTTGGTATGATTCCGGAGTTTTTGGGACGTCTTCCGGTGGTGTTTACGCTCCAGGCAATGACGGAGGATATGCTGGCACAAGTACTTACACAGCCTAAAAATGCGATTTTGAAGCAATATCAGAAACTACTTGCTTTAGATGAGGTGGATCTGCAATTTGATGATGGTGCAATCCGTGCGATTGCTAAGCAGGCGGCAGAGAAAAAGACAGGCGCGCGTGCTTTGCGTGCGATCATTGAGAAATTCATGCTGGATATTATGTATGAGATCCCGAAAGATGATCTGATCGGTCGCGTGACGATCACGGAAGATTATATTAATCATGAGGGGGCGCCTCGTATTGAAATGCGGGAAAGCGGAGAAGCAAAATTATTGACACAACGACAAGAATAATATGATCACGGTGAGCATATATATAGAAGTGATTGTATTTCCTTGTGAGGTGAAATACCTATGACCGACTGTGAACAGCAGATTTATTCCAATGAATATCAGGATTATTTGATAGAACACACTGGTGACGAAGCATTGATCAAGCAGTGGTATGGTACGGATTGTGTACAATTCGCCAGCCGGAGGTTTGCAGTGATCTATCAAGCGGCAACAGTTGAGGATGCGGGAATTCGTGCACGTTTTCTACAAAGGCCGCGTTGCTACGGTCTGCTCTCCTCGGAACAAATATTGAACGAAATAGGAGTGTCGGCAGTCAGAAGACTTCCGGCACTCGAATTGTTTGGAAATGGTGTATTGGTAGGGTTTGTCGACACGGGGATCGATTATACGCACCCGGCGTTTATGAATGCAGACGGGACTAGCAGGATCTTAAGTATATGGGATCAAACGATAGAAGGTGGTGAGAAGAAGCCGAAAGGTTTTGCGTATGGCTGTGAGTATAGCAATGAACAGATCAATGAAGCAATCTCGGCGAGCAATCCTTATGAGATCGTTCCGAGCCGAGATACGGAGGGGCATGGAACATTTATGGCAGGAGTTGCCTGTGGAAACGAGACGGAAGATGGGCAATTTTCAGGAGTGGCACCTTCTGCAGCAATCTGTGTTGTGAAATGTAAGCAGGCAAAACAAAATTTAAGAGATTATTATCAGATATCCTCGGAAATTACTTGTTTTAGTGAAGCAGATTTGATTTTGGGCGTTTGTTACCTCTGGCGGCAAGCAGTGCAAATGCGAATGCCTCTTGTGTTGTGCCTTGGTGTTGGTACGAATTTGGGAGGTCATGTCCGTGGCGGTGTGATTGGAGAATTACTGCGGGATTATGGGGATTATCGCGGTACTTTTGTGGTAACGGCAGCAGGGAATGAGGCGAACACAGCGAGACACTATGAAAGTGGCGTTATTTTGCAGGGAGGCAGCGAAGAGGTTGAGTTAGAGGTTGCCGAGGGAAGAGACGGATTTGTGATGGAGCTGTGGAGCGATGCAACGCAGGTATTTTCGATAGGTTTGATCTCACCAAGCGGCGAATATAGCGGAAAAACGGTGCCGAGACAGGCAGAAAAGCGAGTGATTTCTTTCCTATTTGAAAATACAGTCGTGGAAATTCAGAATCTTTTGATCGATCAGGAAAACGGGGACGAATGCATTTTGCTGCGTTTTTTGCAGCCGCAGGAAGGTGTTTGGAAAATTCGTGTTTTTAATGAACAAAATATGCCGGGCAGATTTCATATATGGCTGCCGATGTACGAATTACTTCCGGGAGATACACGATTTTTGCGTTCAGATCCCAATACGACAATCTGTGATCCGGCGAATAATCTTGGAGTTATTACAGTGGCTTATTATGATTCAACAACGCGCGGCATTGCAGTTGATTCCAGCCGTGGTTACAGTCGTGATGATTACATCAAGCCGGACGTGGCGGCACCGGGCATTCAGGTTTTAGGACCAATTGCATTTACCGGAATGACGCCGGCAGATACGCAGAGACAGCGAGCGGAAGAGGCACGTTATGGTATGCGAAATGGTTCCAGCATTGCTGCAGCTTTGACGGCGGGCACAGTAGCCCTACTGGCAGAATGGGGAATTGTGAAACGCAACGACTTGTCCATGGATACGACAACTATTAAAAAGTATTTGATCCGGGGGACAGATCGGACAGGGCGCGAGTTTCCAAATCGAATGTGGGGATATGGATTTCTGAATCTATATGGGGTGTTTGATGCACTTCGTCCGAAGTAAGTGCTTTTACATCGCGCAAAAGTACGCGGTAACGCAGATAGGCAGCGTTCAATTGATAGATGTAACTGTCGATCAAGTCAGGCTCCTGCACAGAATCCAGCCCGGCATACGCATCTGTCAGATTTTTTTGTGCTTCTAATAATGATTTTTTAAGGAACTTTTCTTTTTTGGGAAGTTCCTTTTTCTTTTCCAATAATCTCATGGCTACATTCATCCTTTCTACCTCCATCTTTTGTAATAGTATAGACCAAATACTGTTAATTTATTCCTGTCCTAAAAAAGAATAAAACGAATAAATATATAGTGTTATCTGAAAAAAATGACAGAAAGAAAGGGGTAGATTGCTATGTTTGCCATGTTGATTGTGGTAATTGCGTTTTTGGTGGTCAAGGTAATTGGGTATGGGGCTTTGTCCTGGATGCAGTACCTTTCGGAAGTGTTGCTCCGATGTCTGTCAGGCCTTATTGTTCTATATGTCTGCAATTTTTTTATGTGTTATCTGAACGAAAATCTTATCGTCAATATTAACGAAATCAGCCTGACAATTTCGGCATTTTTCGGGTTGGCAGGGGTGTTCCTTTTATACTGTTTTCGTTGGATTTTACTAATAGTCTAGATATAGATTTGGCATATTTGCACAAAAATTGTACCAGTTGACAGGGCCGGAAGTGGGGTGCTATAGTTGCGGCACGCTTCACCAAGCTGATGTCTGCAGGAGTGCAAAGGCATGTTGGGAGTACCTGCAGCCGGAAAGCTTGGGATAGCGAATAGGGACGGAGACGGTGAAGATACGAATGGGAACTGTAATCTTACTGTCAAGTTGTAAATGGGAGGTGTGTAGGTGAAGAAGATCGTTGTAGCAATGTATGATGAGGAAGGTTATACGAGACGTTTGGCTGACTACTTTTGTCAGCATCAAAAGAATTTGTTTGATGTCCGGTTGTTTACAAGTGAAGAGAGCCTGCGCAAATTTTTGATAGGACAGGGAACGGAGCTGTTGATTACCGGAGAGCGGGACTGGGAACTGTTTCGCGGGATCAACCATGGTATTCACCGCTTAATATTGCTGTCCGATGGACAATGTGTCAGAGAAGACAATGGACAGGCCGTGTTGTTTAAGTATCAATCTGCGGAAAGTATGTTGCAGGAGGTACTGGCGATCGTGGCTGACGATGAGGAACTTAAGGTTCCCCTTCCCAAAAAGCAGATGAAGGGGACGGAGTTTGTCGGAGTATTTGCACCGTATGGTGGAGCTGGTGTGACATCGATGGCACTACAATTGGCTCAAAAGTATAGTGCACAGACCCGTTGTCTTTATCTGAACTTTGAAGTGTTTGATGGAAAGGTTCTGATAGATGATGAGCGCAATCATGACATATGGAATGCCAATATGTGCAGAGGAATGTCAGACCTGATCTTTTTTCTGCGGCAGAGACAGGAGAAAACAGCGGTCAAGTTACAGTCGCTTATTCGTCGCATTGGAACAATAGAAGGGATTGCTGCAGTGGAGGATTACAGGGATCTGTATGAATTATCTGCGAAAGACTTGGAACGACTGCTGCTCGTATTGGCAGAAGATACAGAGTATGAAAAAGTTGTCTTTGATATTGGATTTTTCGGGGATGGTTCGATGGAATTGTTGAAATGCATGGATAAGTTATTCGTGCCGCAGCCTGCGACGAGATCTCAGCAATGCAAGTGTAAATCCTGGGAGGCATTGCTTAAAAAGGAGGGATTGGAGGAGTGTCTGGCAAAGATGCAGTATGTGGCAGTCAATCGCGGCAGGATCTGACAAAGATCAAGGAGTGTATCAGGGAAGATATTATCCGATGCATGAATCGCGAACGTGTTGTTTCTGATGAAGAAATCAAGGACATGATCCAGCAGCGGGTGCTTGATCTGGGGCATGAAATGTATTTTTCCGTTACTCAGAAACAGGAAATGATACAGGGGATTTTTAATTCACTGCGTAAATTGGATATTTTACAGGAAATTCTGGAACAAGATGATGTCACAGAGATCATGGTGAATGGCTATCAGACAATCTTTATCGAAAAGGCGGGAAGACTATACCGCTATCCACATAGTTTTTCCAGTCAGTCGAAATTAGAGGATGTTATTCAACAGATTGTCAGCAGAATGAATCGTGTTGTCAATGAGGCAAGTCCGATTGTGGATGTCAGGCTGGAGGATGGATCACGTGTAAATGTGGTATTACCTCCGGTTGCGATCAATGGACCTATTTTGACAATTCGTAAATTTCCGAATCAGCCGATCACGATCCAAACATTGATCGAGATTGGCTCGATAACACGAGAGGCGGCAGAATTCCTAAAAAGTCTTGTTATAGCCGGATACAACATATTTATAAGTGGAGGTACCGGCAGCGGAAAGACTACCTTCTTAAATGCACTGTCATGCTTCATTCCGGAGACGGAACGTTTGATCACCGTAGAGGATTCTGCGGAGCTGCAGATACAGGGAATTGCCAATTTAGTCAGACTGGAAGCCAGGGAGGCTAATTTGGAGGGGAAGAATGCAGTATCTATTCGGGATTTGTTGCGATCAGCATTGCGCATGCGGCCGGATCGAATCATTTTGGGAGAGGTGAGAGATGCGGCAGCGTGTGAGTTGCTGACAGCAATGAATACCGGACATGATGGAAGTTTGTCTACAGGGCATGCCAATAGTCCACAGGATATGTTGAACAGATTGGAGACATTGGTACTTATGGGGATGGACATTCCCCTTGAAGCAGTACGCAGCCAGATAGCTTCTGCAATTGATATTGTGGTGCAATTGGGGCGGTTGCGTGATCGCAGCCGGAAAGTCTTAACGATAGCCGAGGTCGCAGGGATGCAAGAAGGGCATATTGTTCTGCGGGACATATTTCAATTTCAGGAACGAGGGGAAGCAGAGGATGGAACTGTCGTAGGAAATCTGCAGTGGACGGGCGCTAAATTAAGTCAAACCACAAAATTAGAATTAGCAGGTGTAAAAGTTCCTTGTGGATAGGGGAAGATGATGGAAAAATCGTAATATTTTCATAGGCAGGAGATCTGATGGAGGGAATGCAACAGTACATTTCGACAAAAGGGGTGATTTGGTGAAAGGACGCAGCAGATATTTCGAACTCATCAAATGCTTTGGAATATGGAGCATACAGGGGGCTGGAATTGTTTTACTTTTCTTTCGAAGTCTATGGTTGTGTGTACTTGTGAGTTTGGCGACTGCGATCTATGGCGTGATCACAGAGAAGAAACGAGCCAAAAGACGCTGGCAAAACCAGATCAGTATCGAGTTTCGTGAAGGATTACAGGGAATCGCAGCCGCATTACAGGCCGGTTATTCTATGGAAAATGCTTTGGAAGAATCACAAAAAGATCTGGTATTGCTTTACGGGGAACATTCCGTTTTGGTGCCACAGATGCAGAGGATGTCATATGAATTGCAGTTAAATCAACCGATAGAAGAGGTTTTTTATCGGTTTGGGCAATTGACGCAAGTGGAGGACGTTATGCGTTTTGCGCAAGTCTTACATATTGCAAAGAGAACAGGAGGAGATTTGATAGCGATTACAAGAATGACTGCAGATAGGATTAGTGAAAAAATGGAGGTCAAACGGGAAATATTGGTGATGATCGCGGGAAAACAAATGGAGGCACAGATTATGAAACTGATGCCGTTAGCCATTATATTGTATTTCTGGGTGTTCTCTCCGGGATTTTTAGATCCGTTATATCGTTGGGAAGGACGCCCTGTTATGGCAGTTCTTTTACTTGTTTATCTGGCAGCAGCATATTGGATCGATCGCATCAGTCGTATTGAGATATGAATTATCAGGGAAGATCAAACAAATTGGAACATTCATTTTCAGTTATCATATCGTGGCTGCGTTCAAGGTTTTGCGAGAAACAGTTGACATCGTTATCTAAGTTGTATGTTGGTAAAGGAACGGAGGAATTGTTTGTAATATTTCTTCGAAAGAGTGCCAGGTATGCATTGACCGGAATGGTGTTCGCAGGAGTGTTATGTGCATTGTTTGTTATATCTTCATCAAAAAAGCATGAGATTTGGCATGGAAATATGATGGAGCGTTCTGAGGCTGGTGGCAGGGATAAGACCATTGAAATGCAGATTGAGACAGAGGATGGTAAGCAGGATTATACGGTTAAACTTCCTGCACGTAAATTGACAAAGCATGAGATCAAGGAGCAATTTGCGATCGCGAGAGAAAAGGTGCAAAAGTTATATCTTGGTGAAAATAATTCGGCGGATAATATCACATCTTCATTAAATCTGATAGAAACAGTTCCGGATACAATGGTGCAAGTAGCATGGCAGTTAGATAAGGAGGGATTGATTACAGATAATGGCGAGATTGTATGGGCTGAGATTATTAAGCCGTATAAAACAGAAATCACTGCAGAGTTGTCTTGTGAAGATACGCAGGAGAGTGTCGTTTTAGAATTAACCATACAGCCGCCACAACGGACAAAGTTTGAACAGTGGCTTCAAAAATGGGAGGCTGCATTTAATAAGCGGCTTGAGGATACTGCAAGCGATAAAAGAATCTTTCTTCCGACAAGGGTGGAGGGACGAGAGATTACTTATCGCGATAAAACAGATTCTTATTTGGTGCCATGCGTGGTGGGGATGATCTTGGCAGCGATTGCAGGAATGCTGCTTTACAATAGTCAGATGCAGCAAAATGTCCGTAAACGGGATGAGGAACTATGTAAGGATTACCCGGAAATGGTGGAACAGTTTGTTCTGTTAGTGGGGGCCGGCATGACGATCAAGAGCGCATGGATCAAAATGACAGACGATTATCAATCGGGTCTGGATAGAAAGCAAGCAAAACGTTATTTGTATGAGGAGATGAGTGTGACAGAACGTGAGATGCAGAATGGAATGGGTGAAGAACGTGCCTATGAATTATTTGCAAAGCGGACAGGCATTCTTTGCTATATGAAATTCAGTGCACTTTTGACACAAAATCTTCGGAAAGGTTCAGCAGATATGTTGCGCCTTTTGGAACAGGAAGCACAGGATGCGTTTCAAAAACGCAAGGAACAGGCTAAGGAGGCAGGAGAAAAGGCAGGAACAAAAATGCTGTTTCCTATGATGTTAATGCTGCTGATTGTGTTTGTGATGATTTTATATGCAGCATTTCGCTCCATGTAGCAGAAAGGAAAGAATATGAAGAACAGATGGAAACAATTTTGGAAAGACGAATCGGGAATCGGAGTTGTAGAGATCATATTGATTTTGGTTGTGTTGATCATGCTGGTTGTTATTTTCAGAGAGCAGATTACGGCGATTGTGACAAATGCATTTCAACAGATTAATTCCGGTGCAAGTAAGATCAATACAGGGATATCGATCAAAAAGAAGTAGAGCATGAGTTTGAGGTGTGGAAGTGAGAGGAAGTTTTCTGAAGAAATCCGGAAAGGGTGAAGGTGGATGTATTTTGCAGGGAACCGGAAGTGAGAGGAGGGATGTGTTTTGTGAAAGGTGCAATTACCGTATTTATGACGCTGCTGTTTGGGATGATCTTGTCATTAGTTCTAGTCACAATTGAGAACGTACGTTTTTTGACAGGGGAAAGTTATGCCAGACTTTCGGCCAAAGGAGCTTTATATGCAGTGTTTGGAGAATACAATCGAGAATTGTATGAAGATTATGGGTTGTTTGGTTATGGAGGATATAGTCAGAAGAATCAGGATGAATTGTCGCGAAATATCGAAAGGCAGTTGCAGATAGCTTTGGGACAGCAGGATAAGGCAGCGTCTTCCGCAAATATTGACTTATATCGTATCCATGACATTTCCTGCACAATTGCGGACATAAAGAGTGTGGCAGACCGCGAGGAGTTGTATCGTCAGATTAAGTTGTATTTAGCAAGTGAAACGGTAGAAGATGTTTTGGATCGGTTATTTACAAAGGGCGATTCCACAAACTCAAAGGTGGGAGTAGATAGTTTGCGTGATCTTTTTCGAGAGGGTACCACGGCGTGGTCAAAATCATTGGAGCAGACCGAAAAGTATGAGAAAGGGGAGATGGATGATCCGGAAAAAACATCGCCTAAAAGAAAGAAACAGTCTGATAAGGCAGACAGTCAGTTTGCCGGGGAAAATAGGAGGTTTGATGGGGAAGATGGACAGTTTGCGGAAGCAAATAAGCGATCGGTTAGAAAGGCGGGATCCTCTGGGAATGTCATGGATGGGGATGGCGGTATGGCAACGCAGGATCATGCAAATGGTAATCCGTTGGAAAGTTTTTGCGAGTTGATGAGAGACGGCATCTTGCAGTTGGTGTGTGACACGGAGAAGTTGTCGGGAGAGGATCAGCAAGCCAAGAGTATCGGACAAGCGGCGGGTCTGTTAAAAGAACTTTTGAGTACAAAAGAAAGTTTTGATCTGCAGGGCAATTTAACACCAACAGGACAAAAACTATTACTTATGCGTTATGCTTTTTGTGTGTTTTCTTGCTATACAACGGATCGCAATCGGTCGACCAGATGCGGGTTAGAATATCTGATCGAAGGGAAAGAAAACGAAAAGGACTGTATGCTTGGCATTGTAAATCGCATGTTACTTTTACGTACAATGATTAATTATGCGTACGTGAATACGGATGAGCAGTTGAAAGCAGAAAGTCTTGCCACTGCGACTGTAATTGCGGGAGCAACAGGTCTTCCGCCGGTCATACAAGCAATCAACCAGACTATTTTATTGATCTTGGCAGTCGAGGAGAGCTTGATTGATATAACTGCATTATTATGTGGTTATAAGGTGCCATTATTCAAACAGCACGCATCTTTTCAAATGCGTTATTCGGAAATATGTATGGTTTCAAAGAGCTTTTTGCGAAAAAAAGCAGAAATATACAAGAAAGGCGGTGGTGTCATAACGGGAAAGGCGATGTCATATATGCAGTATTTAGGGATGCTTATGGCTTTGACTGTGGAGAAAAGTATGCGGGAACGAGCAATATCATTGATCGAGACGGATCTTCGCGAGCGATACAACCAGACTTTTTGTATAGATCAATGTATTGATCTGGCAAAAGTGAAAGTGGTATATCGGCAGTCTTTGTTCTGGAGTATGTCCCAATTGGGCGTTGTGCAGGAACAGCGACAGTTAGAGGTGATGTATCAATATTAATAGAAGTGCTGTTTGTTACAGTAAAAAGTCGAGCAGGATGTTCTCTGGCATTTCTGCGCTTACAATCTAAGAATTAAAATCTTTATCATAGGTCAGACTCTCTTTTGCATAACCTAATGTCAGAGGATGTCCTGCTCGACTTTTTGCAAATCTGTTGGGAAAGGCAGGTGGTAATTTGGGTGCATCAGAACAAACAAGATCCTAACATGGATTATTACAGCAGATTGACCATGTGCCGTGGGGCATTGACGGTTGAAGCAACATTTATTGTTCCTATTTTTTTCTTAGTGTTTTGCAGCTTTTTGTATCTGTTTCAGATTTTGCAGGAGCAGAGGCAGATTCAGGAACAATTGGTAACGGTGGCAGAGCGATATGAAAGTTTGGGCATTAGAACACCAATACTTCAAACGGATAGGGGCGATAAATGGCTGGTAAACTGGAAAATATCGGGGGACAGCGGAACTTGTGAGTGTATATGGCGAAAAAGTGTGCCGATGATCGGTGAGTGGTTTCAAATAACGCTGTATCAAAGAATGCCGCTTCACAATTATAGTGGACATTCTATGATCAGTACAGACCGAGCAGCGGATAGCTGCGTCTATCTTGCCCGAAATGGGACAGTGTACCATCTTAGATTGGATTGTACATATCTAAAGCTTGGGATCCGTCAGGTAACAGGAAAACTAGTGGAAAAGGAACGTAATCGTTCGGGCGGCAAGTACAAAGCATGTGAATTGTGTGCGGATGGGCAGCAGCTAACAGCACAGATGCAATGGTATATTACGCCGTATGGTGATAGATATCATAAGGAGAAAGATTGTGCGGGACTGCGTCGTTCTATCCGTAAATTAAAGAAATCGCAGGTGGGGGATTTGCCCGCGTGCAGTAAATGTGGGAGGGAGTAGATGGTATTTGTAAACAGTAGTTTGTTAATGACATTAGGCGTATGCAGCGTATATGATCTGCGTTATCGAAGGATACCTGCCATTGTCGTGGCGATCACGACACTGTATATCGCTGTGGCATTGGGCGTTATGGGATGCCTTACGCCGATTCGAATTGTGGGAGCAGCAGTATTATGTACGTTCCTTGAACTGCTATGCATTGCAAGCAGAGACAAAATTGGCACAGGTGATGCGATTATGATCGGCATGATACAGTTGGCACTTGGGATGCGGCAGAATATGCTTGTTCTGTTGGTGACATTTAGTATGGTTTTTATTACAGCCTGCATTTTGTATATGGTTTGCCGGGTTGATAAAGATCTAGAGATCCCATTGGCACCCTATTTGCTGGTAGGGGTAGGAGTGGTGTTGTTTGCAGAGGTGTTGCAATGAGGTGGAAAGGAAGTTATACAGTTGAAGCAGCATTTGTCATCCCGATAGTATTAGGTGTCGTATTTGTATTATTATACGCATTATTTTGGGTGCATGATCAGTGTGTTCTGCAGGCAAATATACAGAACGGATTGATACAATACAGTGATACTGGAGAGGAATTGCCAACTAACGAGGAGTGGAAGCGCACTTTGCAGCAAAATCTCTGGATGGGGAATGTGACGGAAACAGCAATTTCCCACAAAAGGACGGTGTGGCGAGGGCAGGCAAAGCTGGAATCTGTATGGCAGAATGATCTTACAGCAATCTTTTTTGCTGATAGCCAAAATTCCGTGTATTGTTTGGAATGGGATGAACAGCAGCCATCGGACATAGTACGATTTCGCCGGAAAGGAGAATCTGATGATAGAGATTGAACAGGGTACCGGAAAGTATGTTACCATTGCAGCAGACGAAGAAACTGCACTGCGATGGTCAGGAGATATCGGATTCAAGATGATGCAGTACAACCAGATTCGGGGTGTTCTGCCCATAAGCCAGCAGTACATTGATGAAAGGCTGCATGTCTACTATGAAGTAAATAAAATGCAAACGCTGGAATCGGTGTATGCAGAAGCCGGCTTATCTGTGGACAAGGCGTTGAAGATCCTGCTTTCATTGCTGCAGACAGTACAGGGGGCAGAGCAGTATTTTTTATCGGCAGAACAGTTTGTATTAAATGAACAAATGGTATTTTTAAGTCGGGACAACAGCAGAATATGGCTCTGTTACCATCCGGATCATGATGTGGAGATCGCAGAGGGAGTGCGAGCCGTCATGGAATTTTTAATGAAACGGATATTGCACTCAAACAGAACTGCCACAGCCTCTTTTTATGGCTTGTATGATATGGTTTGTGAACGGAGATGCACCATGGCAGAATTGGCAGAGCATATAATACGACAGCAGAGCGTATCGCAGGAACAGACGAAACAGCCAAAAGATGTGTCTCGAACCTTGCAGCCGAAAGCTGATAGTAAATTGCAGCTATCCCTTCACGGAAAGCGGGCTTTACCACAACAGACCCTGCAGAGTATATGTGTGCCTGCTGTTATATCGCTGTTAAAATCGGAGGTGCACATAGGACGTCTACAGACAGAGGATGTTTGCATTCCGATAGATTATATTAGCAGAGAACATGCAGTCTTGTATATTGATGACGATCAAATACAGATTGAAGACTGTGACTCTGCAAACGGAACCTTCTTAAACGGAGAGCAACTTATGCCACATGTCAGAACAACATGTAATCCCGGAGATCTCATTTCGTTTGCAGATATAACATACGACATCTGTTGACGATGTTAACTATTTTGAAAAACTGACCGGCAGGTCGACATATTCTGTTTTGATAACAATATAAGGATAGGAACTGCGCTCATCAGGATTGTCGCTTTTGGGACCGAATAATTCGGTATCAAAATACAGTCCATCCTCTCGCTTGCAAAAATCATTTACCGTGATCTTATAGCCGCCACAAGACTGCTTGCCATAGCCTCTGACAACATAAAGGTAAGATTGATCGGTGAAAGTAAGTGAAAACGGATTCTTTTTGCGCTCGTTGATAAGGCTTTGCAGCTCTTCTGGAATGTCGGAACCCGTTATTACCGTGAAGTCTGCATCTGCAATCTTGTCGGGAGGGTTCTCCTTAGAACATCCGCAAAGCATAATACAGGTTAAAATGATCACAGTCATCATACGATAGAAGTGTCGCATAAACAATTGCTCCTACTCGTTGTTATTGATATTTTATGCGGGGGTCAGAATATATATTCAATTTGATTTTTGCACTACAATAGTATATAATAAGCGTGCGGAGCATGATGTGTCGGGAGGACGGGAGTTCTTTTGGCGTCGGCAATTTTAGGAGGGCCTAGGAGAATGAAGGAAATCAACAAAGAAGAATTCAAAAAAGAAATTGAGGATTACGTAAAGGTTTTATTTCGTAAGACAATCAAGGAAGCTGACCAGCAACAGTTGTTTCAGGCAGTTTCATATGCGGTAAAAGATTTTATTGTTGACCAGTGGATGGCAACGCACAAGACATACGAAGAGAAGGATGTCAAGACTGTATACTATTTGTCTATGGAATTTTTGATGGGACGTGCTCTTGGCAATATGATCATTAATCTGAAGGGAAATAAAGAAATTAAGGAAGCTGTAGAAGAGCTGGGATTAGATTTGGATGTTATCGAGGATCAGGAACCGGATGCAGCACTTGGTAATGGTGGTTTGGGACGTTTAGCCGCTTGTTTCTTAGATTCATTATCAACATTAGGATATTCTGCATACGGTTGTGGAATTCGTTACAAATATGGAATGTTCAAGCAGGCGATTGAGAATGGCTATCAGGTTGAGAAGCCGGATGATTGGTTGAAAGATGGCAACCCATTTGAGATCAAACGTCCGGAATATGCGGTAGAAGTTAAGTTTGGTGGATATGTAGCGATCCGCAAAGATGAGAATGGTAAGGACAAGTTTGTTCAGGAAAATTATCAGAGTGTTCGTGCCGTACCATATGATATGCCAATCGTTGGTTATCAGAATAATGTGGTTAATACGCTGCGCATATGGGATGCAGAGGCAATTGATACATTCAACTTGAGTTCTTTTGACAAAGGAGATTATCAGAAAGCTGTTGAGCAGGAGAATCTTGCACGTACGATTTGTGAGGTGCTTTATCCAAATGACAATCATATGGCAGGTAAAGAGCTTCGCTTAAAGCAGCAGTATTTCTTTGTATCCGCAAGTGTACAGCTTGCAGTTGCAAAATATATGGAAAACCATGATGACATTCGTAAGATTCATGAAAAAGTATGTTTCCAATTGAACGACACACATCCGACTGTTGCGGTAGCAGAGTTGATGCGCATATTGATGGACCAGTATAGTTTGGAATGGGATGAGGCATGGGCAATCACTAAGAAGACCTGCGCATATACAAACCATACAATTATGTCAGAAGCACTTGAAAAATGGCCGTTAGAGCTGTTCTCACGTCTTCTCCCTAGAATTTATCAGATCGTTGAAGAGATCAACCGTCGTTTTATTTTAGAAATCCAGTCTGCATATCCGGGAGACTACGGTAAAGTAGAACGCATGGCTATCATTTATGATGGACAGGTTAAGATGGCACACTTGGCAATTGTAGGAAGTTTCTCTGTTAATGGTGTTGCCAGATTACATACAGAAATCTTAAAAAATCAGGAATTAAAAGACTTCTATCTTATGATGCCTGAGAAATTTAACAATAAGACCAATGGAATTACACAGCGTCGTTTCCTTCTTCATGGAAATCCGTTGCTGGCTGATTGGGTTACGAAGAAGATCGGTGATGAGTGGATCACAGATCTGTCTCATATTAATAATCTTGCCGTATATGCAGAGGATGAATTAAGCCGTAAGGAATTCATGAACATTAAGTATCAGAATAAGGTACGTCTTGCAGAGTATATCAAGAAACATAATGGAGTTGAGGTTAATCCACGTTCGATTTTTGATGTACAGGTTAAGAGACTGCATGAGTATAAGAGACAGTTATTAAATATTTTGCATGTAATGTATCTGTACAATGAGTTAAAGAAAAATCCGGATAAGGATTTCTACCCACGTACATTTATCTTTGGTGCTAAGGCGTCTGCAGGTTATCATGTCGCAAAACAGATCATTAAATTGATCAATAGTGTTGCGGATGTGGTAAATAATGATAAGAGTATTCATGATAAGATCAAAGTGGTATTTATCGAAAATTATCGTGTATCGAATGCAGAGATCATTTTCGCAGCTGCAGATGTATCTGAGCAGATTTCCACTGCCAGTAAAGAGGCATCAGGTACCGGTAATATGAAGTTTATGTTAAATGGTGCATTGACACTGGGAACTATGGATGGAGCGAACGTAGAGATTGTCGAGGAAGTTGGAGAGGAAAATGCATTTATCTTTGGTCTGTCCTCAGACGAGGTTATTGCATATGAGCACAACAATGAGTACAATCCAAGAGAAATCTACAACATGGATTCAGACATCCGTGCCGTGCTGACACAGTTAGTTGATGGTACGTATGCACCGGGTAATCCGGAAGAGTTCCGTGATATTTACAATTCTTTGCTCGATGGCAACGGCGGACGTCCGGATATGTACTTTATTTTGAAGGATTTCCGTTCCTATGCGGAGGCACAGCAGCGTGTAGAGGCAGCTTACAGAAATGAAGATGCATGGGCTAAGTCTGCGCTTCTCAATACAGCTAAGAGTGGTAAATTCTCTTCCGACCGTACGATTGAAGAGTATGCAACAGAGTTATGGCACTTGGAGAAAGTTACGGTAGAGTTACCGGAATAATCATATAATTAGAACGTAAGGTATTGCCAGAGGAAAAAGGATATTTCGTCTGGCAATACTCATATGAATATTAACTACATAAAGGAGGTTAGGACTATGAGCATGTTGGACAGACAGGTTAAAATACCGGCAAAAGCAAATCGAAAGATTGAGTTGAAGGCATATCCTGGTCACTTTGCAACCAATCACTCACACATCAACTATTACCTTGATATCACACCGATAAAGTGTCGCCACACGGAAGCGCAGCTGGTAGCGAAAGAATTTGTGCGGGAATATAAACATACGAAAGCGGTAGATACCATCGTGTGCATGGATGGCTGTGAAGTTATAGGAGCATATTTGGCAGAAGAGCTTACAGACGCAGGGATCATGTCCATGAATACACATGAATGTGTGAATATTGTTACTCCCGAGATCAATACGAGTGGACAGATCATATTTCGCGATAATGTTGAAGCTATGCTTACCAACAAGCATGTCGTACTACTGTTAGCAAGTGCGACTACCGGACAGACAGTTGAGCAGAGCATACAGGCAATTCGATATTATGGCGGTAATGTGCAGGGGGTATCGGCGATCTTTACAGCTGTAGATGAGGTTGAAGGTATTCCGGTTCATTCAATCTACCATGTAGATGATGTTGGCAGTTACAAGAATTATCTGCCAAGTGAATGCCCATACTGCAAAGAGAAACGTAAACTGGATGCTATCGTAAACAGTTATGGATATTCGAAAATTTAACACAATATAGCAGAGAAGTCACCCGATGCAGTGGATGGCTGCGGGCGACTACCACGGAATCTAAACCGGCACGTGATAGTGCCGGTTTTTTCTTTCAGTGATAGGAGAATGCTATATTTAAAAAGTACGGAGAAAGGATAGGAAAAAAGGATGCCTGTTACAGATTTTTTGGAAAGAAATGCAAAACTATATCCGAATGAAGTTGCGTTGGTGGAATTGAATCCGGATGAAAAAGATACAAGGAGAACGAGTTGGAAAGAGTATGAATTGATCCAGCCATCTCGTTTCGAACCGTATCGACGTGAAATTACTTGGGGGGTATTTAACGAAAAGGCAAACCGTTTTGCAAACCTGCTGCTTAGTCGAGGAATAAAAAAGGGCGATAAAGTAGCAATTCTGATGTATAATTGCTTGGAATGGCTGCCTATTTATTTTGGAGTGCTCAAATCAGGAGCAATAGCAGTGCCGTTTAACTTTCGCTATGATGCAGAGGAGATCTTATATTGTGCAGAGCTTGCCGAAGTGGATATAATCGTATTCGGGCCTGCGTTTATCGGACGGATCGAGGCAAATGCAGAAAAACTGAGTAAAGGAAGACTATTGATCTATGTTGGGGACGGCTGTCCGGACTTTGCAGAGAGTTATCATGAACTTGTTGCGGATTGTTCCAGTAAAACACCTGATATCCCGCTGACAGAAGATGATTATGGAGCAATCTACTTTTCTTCGGGAACAACAGGTTTTCCAAAGGCGATCTTACACAAACATCAGAGCTTGACGCAGGCCGCTGAAATGGAACAAAAACATCATAGTACAGGCAGAGATGACGTATTTTTGTGTATTCCGCCATTATATCATACCGGAGCCAAGTTCCATTGGATGGGAAGTTTGGTTGCAGGCAGCAAGGCGGTGCTATTAAAAGGAACGAAGCCGGATACGATCTTATCTGCCGTTTCTAGCGAAAAGTGTACGATTGTCTGGCTGTTAGTACCATGGGCTCAGGATATCTTGGATGCGCTGGATCGTGGAGATCTGAAGCTGGAAGATTATGAGTTATCGCAGTGGCGCTTGATGCATATTGGTGCTCAGCCGGTGCCACCTTCCTTGATCAAACGTTGGAAAGAATATTTTCCGAATCATGCATATGATACCAATTACGGTTTGTCCGAGTCGACAGGACCGGGTTGTGTGCATCTTGGTGTTGAAAATATACATAAAGTCGGTGCAATCGGTGTGCCGGGATATCGATGGCAGTGCAAAATTGTTGATGAGCAGGGCGTAGAAGTGAAGCAGGGAGAAGTCGGAGAACTATGTGTAAAGGGTCCGGGTGTCATGACCTGTTATTATCACAATGAGAAAGCAACTGCAGAAACCTTAAAAGATGGCTGGTTGTATACCGGAGACATGGCAATGCAGGATGAGGATGGTTTTTATTTCTTGGTCGACCGTAAAAAAGATGTTATCGTTAGTGGCGGTGAGAATATTTATCCGGTACAGATTGAGGATTTCATGCGCAGACATGATAAGATCAAGGATGTAGCAGTAATCGGTCTTCCGGATCGTCGATTAGGGGAGAAGACTGCAGCGATCATTGAAGTAAAGGATGGTATGAGCTGCACAGAGGAGGAAATCGAAGAATTCTGTATGGAATTGCCGCGATATAAGCGACCAAAGGAAATTATCTTTAGTGAGATCCCGCGAAATGCAACCGGGAAGATTGAGAAACCAAAACTACGTAAAATGTATGGCGCGGATCGCCTGGTAGCACAGGAAAATCAAGCATAAAATAACCAGTATACGCTGTAACAATGCTTAGGAAACTAAGCATAAAACAAATAGCATACGTCGTTATAATGTTTAGAAAACTACCAAATACAAACACGCATAAAAGCAAGGGCATATCACAGTTGATATGCCCTATTACTTATATTCTCACATTGTTTTTATAAAATGCAGCTAGCAGCTATAACTGCAATAATTTCTTTGCATTATCTCCAAGAATTTTTGTTATGCTTTCTTCTGGAATATTGCAATTTTTTATAGCATTGATAGAGTCTAGCTGATCGCTCCAAGGACTATCGCTGCCCATGACAATGCGGTCAGCGCCATGTTTTTGTATCATTACCGTGAACAGATCCATGGACAATGGCGCGCCCTCGCGGGGTGCTGAAGTCGTTGAAAAAGCAGTATCTAAATATACATCTCGTCCAATGATGTGATCCATAACCTGATCCCAACATCCCCAGCCGCCCATATGTGCCAGAACCATGCGGGACGGTTTGATTTCGTCTAGCATATTGCATATGTGTACAGGAAGGGATTGTTCTTCTCCCGGAAAACCAATGTCGTATCCGGCATGTGTAATGGTGACCAAACCGTATTCTTCCGCACAGTCAATGATGCGCAAAAATCGGATATCATCAATCGCCACACCTTGATACACCGGATGGATCTTGATCCCCTTACAGCCATGGCCTGCAAGAAATTGAATGATTTCCCGGTAATTGTCATTATCCGGATGAATGCCGCCGAACGATAACAGTCCGGTTTCCTTGGTGTGTTCGTTGGTTTCCACTGCGACACGATTCACCGTTTCGAATTGATGCGGATTTGTAACCACAGGAAGAATAATAGACAGATCAACACCGCTTTTATCCATGGATGCACGGAGTGACGCCTCAACACCACGTACGTGTGCACGCATCTTTGCTTTTTGTTCCAGACTTGCAATAGCCCGACTGGCGATTTTTTCTGGAAATATATGTGTATGAAAATCAATAATCATAACAATCCTTCTTTCTGTCATATAATAACTGCTATTGAGAGCATTTTCCATAACCATTAATTTTATGGTAAATCAATAAGTATCTAGTTGCCAGTATAGCATTTCCCATAACCATTAATTTTATGGTAAATCAATAAGTATCTGGTTGCCAGTATAGCATTTCCCGTAGCCGTCAACTTTATTATTCATCCATTAATATCCCACTGCCATTATTTACCTAACGCAGTTTTTTGGGATACTGTATTCTCCTTGTCATAACAAGCAAACGTACTGTCTACCATTGCTTTATCCGGTTTCGGAGTAAACAGACTGACAACCGGCACGATCACAAGTCCGGCCAACATCGCGATAGCACCACAGTTGATCGGTGACTGCATAATTACAGGGAAAGATTCTCTGCAGAAAATATTAGCGATCATCAATACGGAGCTAAAAATAAAGCAGACAAAACAGGACGCTTTGGTGACCCATTTTACGTACAGAGAGTACATAAATGGTGCTAAGAAAGAACCGGCAAGAGCACCCCAAGACACGCCCATCAACTGCGCAATGAATGTTACGGAGCTCTTATACTGGATCAAAGCTAAGACTGAAGATATTGCGATAAATACCACGATCAAAACGCGGATCAGTAATACCTGTTTCTTTTCACTCATGTTTTTCACAAAATTATCTTTGATAAAATCAATCGTCAACGTAGAGCTGGACGCAATAACGAGCGAAGATAATGTTGACATCGAAGCAGACAACACTAAGATCACGACTAAGGCGATCAGCACGGATGGCAGCCCGGATAACATGGTTGGGATAATAGAGTCAAAGCCATTTGCCTCCACGTCGATCTGATCCGAGAACAGACGGCCAAATCCACCGAGAAAATAACTTCCACCGGCGACGATCATGGCAAAGATTGTTGAAATAATAGTGCCTGTCTTGATCGAGGACTCATCTTTGATGGCATAAAATTTTTGTACCATCTGTGGCAGCCCCCAGGTACCGAGCGATGTCAAAATAACCACAAACAAAAGACCAAGTGGATCAGGACCAAAGAAAGAGGCGAAAATGCCGGGTGCTTTGGAAACTTCCGGATCGCTTATCTGAGCCAGACCATTCAAGGAAGCCATAAATCCGCCCTTGCTCATCAATACCGCAGCGATGACCGCAACAATGCCGACCAACATTATGATACCCTGAATGAAATCATTGATCGCCGTTGCCATATATCCGCCTGCAATAACATAAATTGCGGTAAGTACAGCCATAATGATGATACATACGGAATAGTCAATATCAAAAGCCATACCAAACAAACGTGATAATCCATTATAAAGAGATGCTGTATAAGGGATCAGGAAAATAAAAATAATGACGGAAGCAGCAATCTTTAGGGCGCGGCTGTTAAAACGTTCTCCAAAAAACTGTGGCATTGTTGCCGAGTCTAAGTGCTGTGTCATTATTCGGGTGCGTCGACCTAGGACAACCCATGCTAACAGCGAGCCGATCAGTGCATTTCCAATACCGGCCCAAGTCGCTGCAATACCATATTTCCAACCAAATTGTCCGGCATAGCCGACAAAGACAACGGCAGAAAAATATGAGGTTCCATAGGCAAAAGCAGTCAGCCAGGGACCAACTGAGCGACCACCTAATACAAAACCATTGACATCAGTAGTGTGTTTTCTGCAATACAGCCCGATACCGATCAGGACTGCAAAGTAAAGGATTAAAATTGCTAATTTCATACTTCTTCTCCATTTCTTTAGAATAGTTTATCTGCTGCGTATACATGCTCATATTCACATATAATAGTTTATTTGCTGTGTATACAAACTCATGTTCACAAAAGCATCTATGCAAAAACAGCAACTTCATCATACCATAGGTTGCGAAGCGCGCACAATGATTATATCGTTTAATTATAGGATTGTATCATGTTGTGGCAGAATGGAAAGATCATTGCGCAGGATCAAATAGCTCTTTGTTAGGTGCATCTGTTCCGCTTCTTCAGTCGTCTTTGACGTTTAGACGGAACAAATGAAAATTGCGTAAGGAAATAGCAAATCTTATCCGATATATTAAATAGCCGAAATATTACATAATGCGATTGGACGTTGTGATGTCGCGCAAGATGTGAGACGTTGGCGCAGATGACTCAGAGTGACATACAGTAAATGGAGGTAATGTATGAATCAGGTAGTGACAAATAGTGGTGCAGCAGCACAGTATTATGATGTGGCAAAGACAATGCAGAATAAGAAAGCAGCAAAGGCAGAGAATAATGCAGCCCCTGCAAAAAAAAGCAGCAGTACAGCGGCAGATAAGACGAATACATATGATAATCTTTCGACTAAAGCGAAAGCGTTGTTAGACGAGCTGAAAGATAAATATACCAATATGGATTTTTTTGTGGCAGATTTTAGCAGTGATGAGGAAGCACAGTCGATCATGTCTGCAGGGACTAAAGATTTTTCGGCGTTGTTTACCGGCGATGAACTGGAAAAGATGGCAAACGATGAGAGCTACAAGCAGGAAAGGCTCGACATGATCAATGATGCACTTGAGAAATTCAAGCAGCTTAAAGAACAGCTTGCCAACAAAGAGACAGAAGATGGTCAGAACGGCGCATCTTATGACGACATTGTGAAAGTAGGCATTGCTTTTCATGATGATGGTACAGTGTCATACTTTGCGGAACTGGAGAAGTCTACAGCAAAGCAGAAAGAGCGCATAGAAGATGCAAAGGATGCCAAAGCAGAAGAGAAGAAGAAAGCCGCTCAAAAGGAAAAAGCTGCCGATCAGAAAGAGACCGTGAAGAAAAAGACAAAAGTCCAGGCATCATCCTACGAGGAGCTATTAGATAAATTACAGAAGGTTGACTGGAATACGGTGAAAGAAGAGGCCACCCAGTCTGTTGGACAGAAATTTGATCTTTCCGTATAGGAGCAAATTGTCCTAAAAATGGGACATAATAAAAAAGGAAACTAGAACGATGACCTTGAATCAATTAAAGTATATTGTGGAATTGTCCAAAGACAGTTCGATCAATGAAGCTGCCAAAAAACTGTTCATTTCGCAGCCGAGCCTGACTGCATCTTTGAAGTCGTTAGAACAGGAAGTTGGATTCGAAATTTTCGCGCGAACAAAGAGCGGCATATCTCTTACTGTCAAGGGACGTGAGTTTTTGGGCTATGCAAAGTCAGTGATCGAGCAATATGACATTTTGGATGCTAAATATATATCGCACAAAAATATCAAGCGTACTTTTCATGTCTCTATGCAGCATTACACGTTTGCGGTGAATGCGTTTGTATCAGTGATCGATCAGTATGGCATGGAAGAGTATGAGTTTGAGATCCATGAGACGAAGACGCATGAAGTCATTGAAAACGTCAAAAATCAGATCAGTGAAATAGGTGTGCTCTATTTGAATGCTTATAATCAGGCAGTGTTGCAAAAGATTTTTCGGGAGTCCGGGCTGGTATTTACACCATTGTTTGAATGTGGGATTTATGCCTACATGAGTAAAAACAATCCGCTTGCGGGCAAGTCAAGCGTCACTATGGAAGAGCTGAATGATTATCCGTGTCTTGCCTTTGCACAAGGAGAAAGTAATTCGTTTTATTATGCGGAAGAAGTACTGAGCACCTATGCTTACAAGCAGTTGGTGCGTGCTAATGATAGAGCGACCATGCTTAATCTGATGGTTGGGATCAATGGTTATACATTATGTTCCGGCATTATTTGTGAGGAACTGAACGGTTCTGCGTTTTGTGCAGTTAAATTGGAGACAGACGAGAAAATGACCATTGGCTATATCGCGCGCAAAGCGTCAGTTATGAGTGAAATGGGTAATAAATTCCTTGAAGAGTTAAGCAAATACAAGGATAAGGTATTGGCGTGAATATAATAAAGGCGAGTAAGTATAACAAGTACCGCATAAGTATAATAATGCCGCATAAGCATAACAGTACTGCGTAAGTATAATAATGCTGCGTAAATATAATAATGCTGCGTAAGTATAACGAGTACCGCGTAAGTATAACAGTATCGCATAAATATAATAATGTTGCGTAAATATAACGTGTTATAGAAAAAAACTATAACACGTTATATTTTTTTAAGATTATGCAAAGATCGAAAAGAGTAGTATGATTCGAATATAGATAATTCCTATAGAGATAGTAGGAGAAAGGAGCAGCGCTTATGAGTAAAAGAAACTGGATCAAGGCATTTGCACCGTTAGATCGGCAGAGACTTCTCCAGACGGCAGCAGAATCGGTCAATTGGATTGAACAATATGGCCATGTAGATGGTGATGTGGAGAGCTGGGATGTCATGCCGGGCAAACAAGTGGAAAAGGATGCCTTACTTTTAGATGACGCGAGTTTGTATGCGGGCGCAGCAGGAATTGCATTATTATATTTGAAATATTATGTCGCGACAGAGCAAGAGAAATACTTACGCAAGGCGGAGGCGGGTATCCGTTATGTGATCCGTAAATATCGTGGCAAGGAGGATTTTGCGACGGAAGTACCATTTTTGCAGGGGGCCTATATCGGTTATTTGAATGGTCCGGCGGGAGGTGCCTATGTTGCAAAGGAACTCTATAAAATTACAGGAGAGGAACGTTATAAGCAGTTTGCGCTGACAGTTGCCGATGATGCGATCGAGGCAGCAAAAGACGAGCAGGGAGCACTTACTTGGTATGGGTTTTACGGCATATTAGGCGAAGGTGGTTTGATCCTATTTCTGCTCGACATTTATAATACGTTCGGCGGTGATAAATATCTGGATGCTGCGGCAAAAGCGGCAAAATATATTGCAGACCGCAAGGAAGATGCGCCGCAGGGTGGATACCGCTGGTACGTAATGGATACAGAGACTTTTCCGACAATTGGCAAAGCGGGTGGCTATTTTCCGGGATTTGAATATGGTGCTGCAGGCTGTGGTTATATTTTGGCAAGCGTATATGAGCAGACGCATCAGGAAGAATATTTAGACATTGCAAAGAAAGCGGCACAGTATATTCAAAATATTGCAGACTACTCCGAAGATGGCGAGGCAGCTTTGGTTAAATATAACGATACGTATCTGACAGACCTGTATTATCTGGGAGTATGTCAGGGACCGATCGGCACCTCAAGATTGTTTTACAAACTGTATCGGATTACCGGAGACGAATCGTATAAAGATTTTGTCATTAAGTTGACCAATGGTCTGCTGGCAGCCGGTGCGCCAACGAAACATTCGGACGGTTATTGGAGAACGAATTGCTATTGCTGTGGTGCAGCGGGAATGTTAGAACATTTTCTGCATGTACATAAGCTGACAGGTAATTCGGTATATCTGGATGCAGCCTATGAGGCGGCTGAGGCGATCATTGGTGAATCGACCTATCAGCACAAAGTGCGCAATTGGTATACGTCTTGGAACCGGCATGAACCGGACAGATCAGAGGCGTATGTGGGACTGTATCACGGAAGTGGCGGCTGCGCGGCATCGTTGCTGGCGTTGGCGCAGTACATAGAAGATAAGACATATTTACCGGGATACCTAGAAGATCCTTATCAAGATCTGTATGTATCGTAAATTGCAAAAAAGAAAGGAACGAGAATAGTTATGGCAAAGATTGTAAAAAATATTGAAGAATTAGTAGGACGCACACCGTTATTTGAGTTTGAGAAGTTTGAGGAAAAACACGATATCAAAGCACATTTGCTGGGAAAATTGGAGTATTTTAATCCATCGGGTTCCATCAAGGACCGCACCGCTCTTAACATGATCAAAAAGGCAGAGGAAGATGGTATTCTTCACCCGGGAGATACGATCGTAGAAAACACCTCTGGAAATACCGGAATTGGGTTGGCTGCATTTTCTGATTCAGAAATATTGCGATGCTCAGCCAACGCATCATTATTTCATTAACCAGTTGGCCAATGAGGCCAATCCGGGAGTTCATTATGCGACAACCGGACCGGAGATCTGGGAAGATACGTATGCTCTTGGCCGCGAAATTGCACAGACAGATGGTGTGTTTTTGGGACAGTCTGCCGGTGCAGCACTGCACGCAGCAACTATTGTTGCCCAAAGACCGGAAAATGCCGGCAAAAATATTGTTGTTATTTTGGCAGATAACGGAATGAAATATTTAAGCACCAATATGTATCCACTTGATAAAAAAGTACAGTAATCAGCAGGTGAGATCTCGGTTGTATAATTTTTCCGGATTTCCACATACTAACTCCAAAGTGAATATGTAGCAAAAATGACAATTTGTTATTGCTAAAATATGGAATTGGAGGAAACATTGGTGAAAGCAACAGGAATAATCAGAAAAATTGACGATCTGGGACGAGTCGTAATACCGAAAGAAATTCGTCGTACTTTGCGTATCCGTGAAGGAGACCCGTTAGAAATTTATACAGACAGAGAAGGCGAAGTGATATTAAAGAAATATTCCATGATGGAAGATATGGGAATATTAGCACAGCAGTATGCAGATGCATTAGCGCAGACAACGGGACATCAAGTTGCGGTGACGGACCGGGAGCATATCATAGCTGCATCATCAGGCACGAAAAAATTGCTGTTAGATAAAGCAGTCAGCAGGGATTTGGAGCGTATGATCGACAGAAGAGAGAGTGTGGTCGCCTCCGGAGCAGGCAAAGAGTATCGAAAAGTGTGTGATGAGCCTGAGAACTTTGCATGGGAAGTGATCTGTCCAATCATATCAGAAGGAGATGCGATAGGGGCCGTTGTAATATTTACACGCAGCAAAGAGATGCCTTTGGGAGATACGGAGCACAAATTAGCTCGCGTGGCAGCAGGTTTTTTGGGAAGACAATTAGAACAGTAATTCAAACTTCGCACATCCGAAGCTGCCATCTGGTCACTTATTGCTTATTATGTAAGTAAAATAATAGCTATTTTGCAGCCAATAAAGTAAATTATTCTGCCATCAAGAAACTAAGACAATTGCCGCAGAACGCAGAGTTTTTGCGTGATTTCTTATTTTGTTAAGTCTCTGATGAATACATGCCTGAAGGAGTGTCTGAGATGTCCCGGTTTAGCAAGGTATCATCAATTTTTGGACGGGACGCTTTCGCTACGATGCGCTACGTCACGTTACTTAATGTCTCTGAAATACGAGACATAAGTAACGACGAGCGCAAAGTCCCTTTCAAAAATGATGAATACCTTACTTCCGGGACTTCGAGTTTCCGTAAGGCATGTAAATCATAAATCAGAGACAACAAAATCTAGAAATCACTGTGAAAACTAATTGCGGCAAGGCAATTGCTATAGTTTCTTGATGGCAGAACCCACAATATGGTGGTTGCAAAATATAATTAAACTATCGACATAATAAGCAATAAGTGACAACATGGTAATTTTTGATGTGCGAAGTTTGAGACAGTAATATAAGATCCATTGCCGAAAGGTCAATGGCATTAAGTTAAGGAAATCTCACATCACAGAAATGTGGTGT
>NZ_QULH01000015.1:0-68506 GCF_003481635.1 Clostridium sp. OM05-6BH
ACACCACATTTCTGTGATGTGAGATTTCCTTAACTTAATGCCATTGAGAATTATTCTCCCAGCTTTTTTAATAAACATTGATATATTTCAGTCTGATTTTCTTTGAATTTTTGGCACGCCTTACGAGCTGCTTCCTCGGAGGGAACGGCAAAGGAAAGCGAGAATAATGTGTTGCCGCGTTCCTGTACTAAAGCAGATGCCAGATAGTCTCCGGAAGGAGTTACCGAATAGTCGGTGTGGACTGTGGTAGCTTCTAAAATATCAACTTTATTGTCTCGCAGATATTCATCAATCTGTCGTATCGTGTCTTTGGGAAGCATGGAAGAGAAGTATTCTAACATCTGCGATCCCTTTTGTGTGATCTTGTAATATGTCGTTTTACGAGTTGCCTCTTCCTCAATCAGGGCATCTTCTGTCAGAAGTGCTAATGTTTCCTGAATTGAAAAAAAGTCTGTATAGCCATGCCCTAAAATGAAATCGCACAAAAAAGCATTAGGTAGTCCCTGTTTTGTGCGGCTTAATGCATATAAAATAATTAATTTATACAAACGCAGTGTGTCTGGTGTCATAGGTTTCCTTTCTGCTTGCTGTAATATTTCCCCTGATAGACCTGCTCTGTTTTGAGAGAGTGTGCTATTTGGTTAAGAACAGCCCGTTTGTTGCAGCTCCAGTGTGGTGCGATCAGGAGATCTTTTGGACCATCTCCGGTCAGGCGGTGGATCACAATCTCCGGAGAGAGATTGCCGATGCATTGGATGACCAGATCTACATACTCTTCCTGAGTCAGGATATGCCAAGGATGTTCTTCGAGATAAACTGCCAGATCCGTTCCTTTTAATACATGCAATAGCTGCAATTTGATCCCCTGAATATGTTGTGTGTTCAGATATTGGATCGTTTCAAGAATGTCTGCTTCGGTTTCGCCCGGAAGTCCAAGGATCACGTGGACGATCACCGGAATATTGAGTGTATGCAGCGTGTGCGCAGTCTGCTCAAAAACATGCAGAGGATATCCACGGCGAATGAAACGAGCCGTATGCTCGTGCACCGTTTGCAGACCGAGCTCGATCCATGTCGGTTTTATCTGCCTGCATTCATCGAGCAGGGAAAAAATCTCCGGAGAAAAGCAATCCGGTCTGGTAGCGATAGAAAGTCCGACGATATCCGGATGCGCCAGCGCTTCCAGATACATCGGACGTAATATGTCGATGGGAGCATATGTGTTGGAAAACGATTGGAAATACGCAATGTATTTCTGACCGGTTTCCTTGGCGCTGCCGTTTAGGCGACAGATCGCCTCATCGATCGCAGCCGTGATAGATCGGTTCGTCGTGGCAAAATCACCGGAACCGCCCTCGCTGCAAAAAATACAGCCTCTCGTGTGCAGTGTTCCATCTCGGTTTGGACAGGTCATTCCCGCATCTAATGCAATTTTATAGACCTTTTGTCCAAACGTTTCTTTGAGATAATGGTCTAAGGAATAGTAGGGCTTTTCACCCCAACGAGATCTAACGGATGTGTGATTTGACTGCATCGGCCACCACCTGAGCTGCGCGTGGGTCAAACGCTTCCGGTAAAATATGTTCGTCATTTAATTCTTCGTCAGAAACGAGTCCGGCAAGTGCAAGAGCAGCAGCGAGCTTCATTTCTTCTGTAATGTCGGTCGCTCTGCCGTCTAATGCACCCTTAAAGATGCCAGGGAAAGCAACAACATTATTGACCTGATTTGGAAAATCAGATCGACCGGTTCCGACAACGCGTGCACCGGCAGCTTTTGCAACATCAGGCATGATCTCCGGAACAGGATTTGCCATGGCAAACAGTATCGCATCGGAATTCATGGATTGAACCATTTCTGCGGATACAATATTAGGAGCGGAGACACCAACGAAAATATCGGCACCACAAAGTGCGTCAGCCAGTGTTCCGGTTTTGCCGGACAGATTTGTTACTTCCATCATTTCCTTCTGCATCCAGTTTAAGCCCTCGCTCTTTTTAGATAAGATACCGCTGATATCGCACATTGTTACGTCGGTAAATCCATAGCGGAGTAATAATTTTGTAATAGCAACGCCGGCGGACCCGGCACCGTTTACAACAACTTTGCAATGTTCTTTCTCTTTGCCAACCACTTTCAAAGCGTTAATAATGCCGGCGAGAACAACGATCGCAGTACCGTGCTGATCATCGTGAAATACCGGTATATCTAAGGCTTCTTTTAGACGACTTTCGATCTCAAAGCAGCGTGGCGCAGAAATATCTTCTAAGTTGATACCGCCAAAAGCCGGTGCAATGTTGATCACGGTTTTGATGATCTCTTCAGTATCCTGTGTATCTAAGCAGATCGGGAAGGCATTGACACCGCCAAATTCCTTAAAGAGGACTGCTTTGCCTTCCATAACCGGCATAGCAGCTTCCGGACCGATGTTACCGAGGCCGAGGACGGCACTTCCGTCAGAAACAACAGCAACGGTATTGGATTTGATAGTATATTGATAAGCTGCTTCTTTATTTTCTGCAATGACCTTACATGGTTCAGCAACACCTGGTGTGTAGGCAACAGCCAGATCCTCGCGGGATTTTACCTGACACTTGGGAGTTACATCCAGTTTGCCATTCCATTCTTTATGTAATTGTAGAGCTTTTTCTGCATTTGTCATTCGATTTAACCTCCATTTTCTGTAGAATTATTTGTAATAGCAATCGCAAACTATATCATAGCATACATCGAATTGGAAAACAATAAAGCCGAAAAACTTCGTCCGACAAAAGATATTTTGTTCGAAAAAAGACGAACGATGTCGAAAAAACAATAATATTCATAGGATTTTGCGAAAATTTTTGAAAAAGTCATTTACAACGCTGTTAAAATGCTTTATATTATTTAGTGCATGTAATTACTCTAATACAGTAGGTCATAGATACATAGGCGAGACAATATCGTCGTGATCGATTTATTATTCATTATAATCCGACCTAATAATTGCAGAAAGAATCATGTTAGCACAAGTTGAATTTTTTTTATTGGAAAGGGATATTTTTATGACAGAATACGATAAGTTATCATTGGTTGAATTACGAATTGTAGCGAAGAAGATGGGCATCAAAAGTGTTACCAGTTACAAAAAGTTAGAGTTGCTTGCAAAAGTGAAAGAAGTTGCAGCAACAATGGAATCTACAGATGCGACACCTGAGATGGACGATATTCAGAGTGTAGATCATGTTGTAGAGAGCACAGGAGAGGCTGTCGACAGTCCGATGCCAAGATCCAGATATGCGAGTGAATCAGACAATTCCCGTATGGAGGAAAGTGGACGAGATATGAATCGTGGCTATGTCAGTGATAGAGAACCTATGAGAACATCCGGTTATATGAGGGATCCTGAGATGGGAATGGCTCGTGGAGGATACTCCCGTAACGAGGGAATGAGCCGTGGAGGATACACCCGCAATGATAATATGAGTCGCGGAGGATACTCCCGTAATGATAATATGGGTCGCGGAGGATACATGAATCGCGGCGATAATATGAACCGCGGAGGATACATGAACCGCGATAATATGGGACGTGGTGTATACAGCCGCAGTGAGAGCATGAATCGTAGCAATTATTCCCGTAACGAAGGCTATCGAAACGATGGTTATCGTAATGATAATATGGATCGTGGCGGATATGTACGCAATGATAACAGAGGCTATCATGCGGATCTTCGTCCGCAGCTGCACCGGGCACCACAGCACGAGTTGACACCAACGGAGATCGCTGAGTTGGATAGTGGTGTATCACGTGAGGGTATTTTGGAAGTACTCCCGGAGGGATATGGATTTATTCGATGCGACAATTATCTCCCTGGAGAGAGAGATCTGTATGTCTCACCGCAGTTGATCCGTAAGTACCATCTGCGTACCGGAGATATCCTAAATGGTAATATTCGTATTCGTAATCAGAATGAGAAATTTGCCGCATTATTATATATCAAAGAAATCAATGGCAATGATCCGGATGAGATGATAAATCGTCCAAAGTTTGAGCAGTTGACACCGGTATTTCCGGATGAGAGACTTCGCTTAGAGACACCGGGCTGTCCGATATCCATGCGTATGATGGATCTGATCGCACCAATTGGTAAAGGACAGAGAGGAATGATCGTATCTCAGCCTAAGACAGGTAAGACGACATTATTAAAACAGGTTGCCAAGGCTGTTAAGACAAATCATCCGAAGATGCATTTGATCGTATTGTTGATCGATGAGCGTCCGGAGGAAGTGACAGATATCAAAGAGTCTATCTTAGGACATAACGTAGAAGTGATCTTCTCCACGTTCGATGAACTTCCGGAAAATCACAAGCGTGTATCGGAGATGGTTATTGAGCGCGCTAAGCGTCTTGTAGAGCAGGGCGAAGAAGTTATGATCCTGTTAGACAGCATTACTCGTCTTGCAAGAGCCTACAACCTGACAGTACAGCCAAGCGGCCGTACTTTGTCCGGCGGTTTAGATCCGGCTGCATTGCATATGCCAAAACGTTTCTTTGGTGCAGCACGCAATATGCGTGAGGGCGGAAGTTTGACAATCCTTGCAACTGCACTTGTGGATACCGGAAGTAAGATGGACGATGTTGTATTTGAGGAATTTAAGGGAACCGGTAATATGGAGCTTGTTCTTGACCGCAAGCTTTCCGAGAAGCGTGTATTCCCGGCGATCGATCTTCCTCGTTCCAGTACGCGCAGAGATGATCTTCTTCTGACACAGGAGGAGATGGAAGCTAATTTCCTGATGCGTAAAGCACTTACCGGAATGAAATCCGAAGAGGCTGTTGAACGGATCATTGAAATGTTCCGTCGTACTAAGAGTAATCAGGAATTTATCCAAACGATTCGCAAGACAAAAATTGTATAAAAGTGCTTGCAATCCGCTTTTGACTATGCTATACTGAAGAAGTTGTGTAAAAATGAGAATCGAGAAGGCTTTTTTCAAAGTTTTCTTCGCAATAGTAACCGACTGCTGAGAAGCGGCGGAATGGAAATGGAGGATAAAGCGATGAGAGAAGGAATTCATCCAAACTACTATCAGGCAAAGGTTGTATGCAACTGTGGAAATGAGTTTGTGACTGGTTCTACTAAGGAGGAAATCCACGTAGAAATCTGCTCCAAATGTCATTCATTCTATACAGGTCAGCAGAAGGCTGTCAAAGCTCGTGGTGCCATTGATAAGTTCAATCGCCGTTATGGTATTCAGGCAAACTAGCAAAATAAATGGTCGGAGTGCGTCCGACCTTATGAACGGTCACAGTATTTGTGCTTAACAAGTGCTGTGACCGTTTGTGTTATACACAAATGGAGAGAAAGTGAAGTAAATTTGTGGTGTAAAAATTGGATCTGTTGCAGAATGAAACAGATCCGCAGTGTGAAAATTGTATCTGTTGTAGAATAAAACAGATGCGTGGAAGGGCATGGTTATAAAAATGAAATCATCAGGAATAGGTGGACAGGCAGTATTAGAAGGCGTAATGATGCGCAATAAGTCCAAGTATGCAGTAGCAGTACGCAAACCCGATGGAGAGATTGATATAAAGGTAGATACCTGCACAAGTGAAGGGGACCGCAAGCTGTTTTTCAGACTTCCATTGATCCGAGGTGTTGTTGCATTTGTGGACTCTTTGGTGTTAGGAATGAAGACATTGACATATTCTGCCAGCTTTTACGAAGAGGAAGAAGCGCAGGAAGCTTCAGCTGCGGATGGGAACAAGGCAGATCGTACGGATGAGAAGAGTGGCGAGAAACAAAAAAAAGAAGGCTCCGAAGCAGAAAATTCAGCATCATTGGCGAAGAAAGCAGAAAAACGTGAACAGCTGGAGATGGCGATGACAGTAATGCTGTCTATTGTACTGGCGCTGGCGGTGTTTGTTGCACTTCCGTTTGGATTATCTTTGCTGCTAAAAGATCATATTCGATCGCAGGCTGTATTAGCACTGATCGAGGGACTGATCCGACTGGGGCTGTTTATCGGTTATGTGTATGTCATTTCCTTTATGCAGGATATTAACCGGGTATTCATGTATCATGGTGCAGAACACAAGGCGATCAATTGCGTGGAAAATGGTGATGATCTGACGGTATTGAATGTGCGTAAGCATTCCAGATATCACAAGCGTTGTGGAACCAGTTTCCTCTTTATTGTTATGTTGATCAGTATCGTACTGTTTATGTTTTTACATTTTGACAGTGTATGGCTTCGTTTGTTGAGCCGTTTGCTGCTGGTGCCGGTTGTGGCAGGTATTTCGTATGAATTTATCCGTCTTGCGGGCAACAGCGATGCAAAGATCATCAATATCTTAAGCAAACCGGGAATGTTTTTACAGGGATTGACAACGAGAGAACCGGATGACAGCATGATCGAGGTTGCCATTGCTTCAGTAGAAGCAGTTTTTGACTGGAAAGAGTACCAGAGCAGATTGCAGGCGGTTAAGAAGAGTACAAAACGCAAAAAAGTGGCAGAAGAGATGCGTAAAAGCGGCATGACAGCACCGCTGCCGATCGTGGATCCGGCGAATGCTAAGAAAAAGAGTGGAACAGAACTTGCTTCTGAGATCAAAAAACGTGAGCAGGAGTATAAGAAACGTGCCGATGAGCGCAAGAAATATATGAAAGAAATGCAAAAGCGTGAGGATGAGATCGCGAAGGTAATGGATGAAGTATCCAAACGTAAGGAAGAGCGTCAAGCGCTTGCACAAGCACAGGAAGAAATGACAGAGGATGAACTTTCCTCCTTAGATCGTTTCTTTGATGATCCGGATGGTGCAAAATCAGATATGGAATCAAAGCCTTCCGTGGATGAGGTGGAAAACGGATGAAAGAGGAAATCCTTACGCTAAAGGAAGCTTTGGCGAAAGCCGTGGACAAATTGCAGCAGATGGAAGTGCCGGATGCCGACATTGATGCATGGTATTTGCTTTCCTATGTGACCGGACTTGACCGTGCGGCATTTTTCCTGCATGGAGAGGAACCGATGGCGGAGCCGGATATGATTCGATACCGCGACCTGGTTACAAAACGTGGGGAACGCATTCCATTACAGCATTTGACCGGTGAGCAGGAGTTTATGGGGCTGGATTTTCATGTGAATGAACATGTACTGATCCCGAGACAGGATACCGAATGTCTTGTAGAACGGGTTCTGCCATATGTAGATGGCAAACGAGTGTTAGATGTGTGTACCGGTTCCGGGTGTATTGCGATAGCGATTGCCAAACTTGGTAAACCGTTCATCGTGCACGGAGTAGACATTTCCGAGGAAGCACTTGCAGTTGCCAGACAGAATGCAACAGAACTTAACGCTTCTGTAGAACTGTTTGCGGGGGATCTTATGACAAAGATGGATGGGCAATACGATGTGATCGTATCGAATCCACCGTATATCCCACCGTCAGTGATAGAGGGATTGATGCCGGAAGTACGATTGCACGAACCGATGCTTGCACTGGACGGTGGACAGGATGGGCTGGAATTTTACCGGAGGATTGCAGGACAGGCGGTCACACGACTGGCACCAAACGGAAGACTGTTTTTGGAGATCGGATGTGAACAGGCTGCTGCTGTAGCGGAAATATTGCAAAAACAGGGATATCGGGAAGTACAGGTGTTTCAGGATCTTGCCGGTAAAGATCGTATTGTACAATGTATCGTATGAAATAGAATGGAGGAAGAATCATGTTTGATAAATTAGAAGATTTGGTGCGTAGATTGGAAGAGCTTAATATTGAGCTTACGGATCCTGATGTTATCAGTAATCAGGATAAATACCGCCAGCTTATGAAAGAGCAGAATGAGTTGACGCCGATCGTTGAGAAATATCAGGAGTATCGTGCGGCAAAAGATGGTGTGGAAGATAGTCTTGCCATTTTAGAGGAAGAGAACGATGAGGAAATGCGTGAGCTTGCCAAAGAGGAGTTGGCAGATTGCAAAGCTAAAGTAGAATCCTGTGAACAGGAATTGAAGATTTTGATGTTGCCGAAAGATCCGAATGATGATAAGAACGTTATCGTAGAGATCCGTGGCGGTGCCGGTGGAGATGAGGCGGCATTATTTGCAGCAGATCTGTTCCGTATGTATTCTAAATTTGCCGAGGCAAACCGTTGGAAAGTAGAAGTGATGAGTGCCAATGAAAACGGCATTGGTGGTTTTAAGGAAATTGTCTTTATGGTGCTCGGTCATGGAGCGTATTCCAAGTTAAAATATGAAAGCGGTGTGCATCGCGTTCAGAGAATCCCAACGACAGAATCTGGCGGACGTATTCATACATCGACGGCAACGGTTGCGATCATGCCTGAGGTAGAAGATGTTGAAGTACATGTAGATCCGAACGATTGCAAGATTGATGTATACCGTGCGTCCGGTAATGGCGGACAGTGCGTCAACACAACAGATTCTGCTGTTCGTATTACGCATATCCCTACGGGTATTGTGGTTACCTGTCAGGATGAGAAATCTCAGCTCAAAAATAAAGACAAGGCGATGAAAGTACTTCGTTCCCGCATCTATGATATGGAGCAGGAAAAGGCGAATAGCGAACAGGCAGCTGAGCGGCGCAGCCAGGTTGGAACCGGTGATCGTTCCGAAAAGATCCGTACTTATAATTTCCCACAGGGACGTGTGACAGATCACCGAATCAAATTTACCAGCCATCGTCTGGGAGAAATATTAGATGGAGATATTAATGAACTGCTGCAGAACATTATTGCGGCAGATCAGACAGCGAAATTAGCGAAATTAAACGAAAATTAATGGGGGGAGAATGGTTATGAGAAAAAAGAAATGGTTACGTGGTGTAATGGCAATGGCGGTAGCGGGGAGTCTGCTTATATCGGCAGCACCGGGAAGCCTGCAGGCACCGAAAGCGTCAGCAGCAGTGAAGCTGACCGGTAAGACCAAAAAGGTTGCTTATCGAAACACTTTTGTTGGAAAACATGGCAGATTACGTGTCAAAGGCACTAAGCTGGTGGATAAAAAAGGCAAAGCGGTACAGCTTCGCGGAATATCCAGTCATGGCATCAACTGGGATGTTGGAGAGCCGTTTGTTAATGAGAAAGCTTTGCGAAATCTGCGGGACGAATGGGGCGTTAATTGTTTTCGTGTTGCAATGTATACCGAGGATTACAATGGATACTGCGTGACAGATACGGCAAGCCGCAAGAAGCTTTTGGCAAAGATCGATACAGCCGTAAAAGCCGGCAGAAAGCTTGGCATGTATGTCATCATTGACTGGCATATTTTAAGTGATGGCAATCCGAAGAAAAATCAGTCTAAGGCTAAGGCATTTTTTAAGAAAATGTCGAATAAATATCGAAAAGAAAAACATGTATTTTATGAAATCTGCAATGAACCGAATGGCGGTGTACAGTGGAAGACTATCAAATCGTATGCAAAATCCGTGATCAAGGTGATCCGCAAAGCGGATAAAAACGCGGTAGTCATTGTCGGTACGCCGACATGGAGTCAGGATGTTGATATGGCGGCAAAATCTCCACTCAAAGGAAAAAACATTATGTATGCCTTCCATTTTTATGCAGCGACGCATGGCGATGATCTGCGCGCCAAAGTAAACGCAGCACTTCGCAGCAAATTGCCACTGTTTTGTTCGGAATTTAGTGCGTGTGATGCCAGCGGAAATGGCAATTATGATTTTTCTTCTGCGAATAAGTGGATCAGTCTGATGAATCGTAATAAGATCAGTTATTGCTGCTGGAGTCTTAGCAACAAGCCGGAATCGGCTTCGCTGCTTAAAAGTTCCTGCAAGAAAACAAGCGGATTTAAGACGTCCGATTTATCTAAAATGGGAAGATATATCGTTAAGAAATACCGCAAAAAGTAAGAGAAAGTAAGTAGATAACGGAAAGGCACAAGATTTCATGCTTAGTAGTAATTCGAATCGTCAGATCAAAGAGTTGATCAAACTGCAGAATCAAGCGAAATATCGCAAAAAAAGCGGTATGTTTGTTGCAGAAGGTGCAAAGCTTGTCGCAGAGGCGGCGCATTATGGCAAACTGCAAAAAATATATATTGCAGAAAGTTCACAAGGCAGAGAAGAGGAACGTATTCAGCCGTTGTTAGAGGAGTTCCCATATGAAGTTGTATCTGAAGAAGTCTTTGCGGAGATCACGGATACGGTTACACCGCAGGGCGTTTTGGGATTAGTGCAGATGCCCAAATATACGATGGAGGAAATTTTGAACGCGAACAATCAACAGTTTTTATTGTTAGATGATCTGCGTGACCCCGGCAACTTGGGAACCATTATGCGAACAGCAGAGGGAGCCGGTATGGCAGCAGTGCTCATGAGCAAAGGGACAGTTGATCTGTTTAATCCGAAAGTAGTCCGTGCGACAATGGGAGCCATCTTTCGAATGCCGTACTGTTATGTGGAAGATCTGCCGGCGCTTGCAGAAAAACTGCGAGAGCAGGGGATCGCAGTATATGGAACAGCCATGGAAGGCAGCGTTGTGTATGATGAACCGGATTATACCACGGGGGCGGCTATGGTGATTGGCAATGAAGCCAATGGTATGTCGGATGCGATGTTTGCAGCGATCACAGACCGAATACGTATTCCGATGGAGGGAAGTTTGGAATCTTTGAATGCAGCAGTATCGGCAGCGATTGTCATGTATGAAATGCAGCGCCAGCGCAGACATCGTTGAAAAAGCAGAAAATGGTGGTCAGTGCAGATATAGTTGAAAAAAAGAGGGAAATGTTCTATAATGCTGACATTATAAACACACTGGAAACTTATAGTTTGAAAAATGAGAAAGGAATGTAGGAGTTATATGGAACCATTATATTGGCTGATATTGCTTGCAATCTTTCTTGTGATTGAGATCATCACATTGGGGCTGACAACAATCTGACTGGCCGGAGGTGCATTGGTTGGATTTCTGGCAGCGGTGCTGCATGTGCCGTTACCGATACAGATTGTGCTGTTTTTGGTCGTTTCTATTGTATTGATCGTATTTACAAGGCCGGTAGCAGAGCGTTATTTTAATAACAGCAGAGAGCAAACCAATGTCGGTGGAATTATCGGCAGAGAGGGAAAAGTAATCGTTACGATTGATAACTTTAATCAAACCGGTGCTGTTTTGATCGATGGAATCGAATGGACAGCGCGAAGTGACGAGGAGGATGTGGTCATTGAGACGGGAGAGCGTATTGTCGTTACTCGCGTGGAAGGTGTCCGCGTGTTTGTGAAAGTGAAAGGAGATCATTAATATGCCATATTTAATTGTGTTATTAGTTGTTGTAGTGATTGTCATGATATCCTGCGTCAATGTAGTGCCGCAGGCTCATGCGTATGTTGTAGAGCGATTAGGTGGTTATCAGGCAACTTGGGATGTAGGAATCCATTTCAAAGTTCCGTTTATTGACCGCATTGCAAAACGTATTCTGCTCAAAGAGCAGGTTGTTGATTTCCCGCCGCAGCCGGTTATCACCAAGGATAATGTAACAATGCGAATTGATACTGTTATCTTTTATCAGATCACGGATCCAAAGCTGTTTGCATATGGTGTTGATAATCCGATCGTTGCGATTGAGAACTTAACAGCAACCACTCTGCGTAATATTATCGGAGACCTGGAGTTAGACGAGACGCTGACTTCCCGCGAGACGATCAATACGAAGATGAGAGCATCTCTGGATTCCGCAACAGATCCATGGGGAATCAAGGTGAACCGTGTCGAGCTCAAAAACATCATTCCTCCGGCAGAAATTCAGGATGCAATGGAGCGTCAGATGAAAGCAGAGCGCGAAAAGAGAGAATCGATCCTTCGTTCACAGGGTGAAAAGGAATCGGCTATCTTGGTAGCACAGGGTAAAAAAGAAGCAGCTATTTTGGATGCAGAAGCAGAAAAACAGGCAGCGATCCTTCGCGCAGAAGCTAAGAGAGAGTCGATGATACGCGAAGCGGAAGGTCAGGCAGAGGCGATCAAGACGGTACAGCAGGCAAGTGCAGATGGTATTCGCATGTTGAATGATGCACAGGCGAGCAAAGAAGTATTGCAGCTTAAGAGTTTGGAAGCCTTTAGCAAAGCTGCCGATGGAAAAGCAACCAAGATCATCATTCCATCTGAAATTCAGGGAATGGCAG
Organism: Clostridium sp. OM05-6BH; assembly: GCF_003481635.1. Taxonomy (NCBI): domain Bacteria; kingdom Bacillati; phylum Bacillota; class Clostridia; order Eubacteriales; family Clostridiaceae; genus Clostridium; species Clostridium sp. OM05-6BH. Next base: position 12,139 of record NZ_QULH01000015.1, read on the forward strand.
GTCTTGCTAAATCTTTTTCCGAAGTGATCAAAGACAATTAAATGATGTTAGGTCATCTGTATACGATAGCATTCTGCAAAGGGTTACAGCCTCGGGCAGAGAGAAAAGAGGAGAAATTATGAGCGTTAATTTGAAAGGAAGAAATTTCCTGACATTAAAGGATTTTACGAAAGAAGAGATCAGCTATCTGTTGGATCTGTCTGCTGACCTTAAAGCCAAGAAGAAAAATGGAGAATTGGTTAATCATTATATTGGCAAAAATATTGCATTGATCTTTGAAAAAACCAGTACGCGTACACGCTGCTCCTTTGAAGTGGCAGCACATGATATGGGAATGGGTGTTACGTATCTAGATCCACAGGGCTCTCAGATCGGTAAGAAAGAGAGCATTGCGGACACAGCACGTGTTCTTGGCAGAATGTTTGATGGTATTGAATATCGCGGCTTTGAGCAGGAGATTGTAGAGGATCTTGCAAAATATGCAGGAGTACCGGTGTGGAATGGTTTGACAAATGAATACCATCCAACGCAAATGTTAGCAGATCTTCTGACGATCAAAGAGCATTTAGGACGTTTGGAAGGCGTTAAGCTGGTATATATGGGCGATGCCAGATATAATATGGGTAATTCACTGATGATCGCTTGTGCTAAAATGGGAATGCATTTTACGGCATGTACTGCAAAGGAATATTTCCCGAATCAGGCATTGGTAGAACAGTGTGAACAGTACGCCAGTGAATCCGGTGGTTCCATCACGCTGACAGAGGATACAATGACCGGAACAAAAGATGCTGATGTTATTTATACGGATGTCTGGGTTTCTATGGGTGAGCCGGACGAAGTTTGGAAAGAGCGTACCTTGGCGTTGTCACCATATCAGGTAAACGCAAAGGTTATGCAGAATGCCGGAGAACAGGCGCTATTTATGCATTGTCTTCCAGCTTTCCATGACTTAAAGACCAAAATTGGCAAAGAAGTATATGAAAAATTTGGATTAAAAGAACTTGAAGTTACAGATGAAGTATTTGAATCCAAGCAATCGGTAGTATTTGACGAAGCAGAAAATCGCATGCATACGATCAAAGCGGTGATGGTTGCAACATTAGGAGAGGCGTGATCTTTATGAGATCGAAGATATTACGGGAACTGATGGATCATTCGGACACATTTGTGTCCGGACAGAAATTATGTAAAACGTTTGGCGTGAGCAGACAGGCAGTTTGGAAAAACATTTGCTGTCTGAAAGAACTTGGCTATGACATTGAATCGGTTACTAATAAAGGCTATCGCTTAATAAGTAAACCGGATATATTGTATGGTCCTGAGATTGAGGCATATTTGGAAGAGGAAAGTTTCTGTCAAAAAGTCGAATGTCATGATAGCATTGACTCGACAAACATCCGAGGCAAACAACTTGCAGAATTGGGAGAAGCTGAGGGAACATTGATCGTAGCCGATCGGCAGACAGCGGGACGCGGACGCAGAGGCCGCAATTGGATTTCTGAATCCGGTGTTGGTATTTATATGACTTACGTATTAAGACCGACAGTTCAGCCGGCACATGTGTCAGGGATCACATTATTGGCAGCATTGGCAATGTGTGAAGCAACTTATCAGGAATGCGACGTGCTTCCACAGATCAAATGGCCCAACGATGTCATCATTGATGGCAAAAAGATATGTGGTATTCTGACGGAAATGAGTTCAGAAGTTCAGTATGTGCATTATGCCGTAATGGGTATCGGAATCAATGCTAACAAAGAAAAATTCGATGAGACATTAAAGGACAAGGCGACCAGCATTTATCTGTCAACAGGCAAAAAAGTAAACAGAGCTAAGTTTACAGCGGCTTTTGCAGATGCGTTTGGTGGTTATTACAGACGATATATGCAGGACGGAGATCTGTCTGCGTTTGTGGAAGAGTATGATGAATTGCTTGCCAATAAAGACAAAGAAGTGATCATCTACCATGGCATGGTTGAGGATGCCACGCCGGACAAAATATCACGGGGTATTGCACGTGGCATTGATAAAGACGGATCACTGTTAGTTGAGATCGATGGCAGCGTCACACCGGTCATGTCCGGAGAAGTATCAATAAGGGGGGTACAGGGATATGTCTGAAAAGGAACCGGTTGTCTTATGTGCAGCGAGTTCTTATGAACAAAAATACTACCTGAACGAAGCGTTTAGCGGATTACCTACAGCAGTCAAAGAGGAATTGCAAGTCATGTGTGTGTTGTATACGGCAGACGTTGGCGGTATTTTGACACTGCAGTTTGACGAAGATGGCAATTTACAGTTTCAGGTGACTTCTGCGGATGATGATTTTCTGTTTGATGAGATCGGCAGTGTGCTCAAGATCAAGCAGTATCAGGCAGAAAAACAGGAGTTGTTAGAGGCTCTTGAATTATATTATAGAATAAAAATACTTGGTGAAAAGGTCGATTTCGACTAATGGAGGACAGCTATGTTATTGGCAGTAGATGTTGGAAATACAGATATTACATTTGGATTGTTTCGTGAGAGTGAATTGATCACGAGATTTCGAGTCACAGTAAAAGTACCGCGCAGCTCGGACGAGTATGGCGAGTTGATCTGTGCGATACTGCAGCAGAAAGGATACTCTCCGGAAGATGTAAATGAAGTGATCATTGCATCTGTTGTGCCGAAGATCATGTACTCTTTTACAAGTGGCATCATCAAGTATCTGCATTGTCATCCGCTGGTAGTCGGAGCCGGAATAAAGACCGGAATACGTATAGAAACTGCCAATCCAAAAGAAATCGGACCGGATCGTATTGTAGATGCAGTCAGTGCCTATGAACAGTATGGCGGACCGATTATTGTTGTTGATTTTGGAACAGCGACAACATATGATATTGTTACTGCAGAGGGGGCATTTCTAGGTGGTGTGATCAGTCCCGGAATACGCATTTCTGCGAACGCGTTGTGGAATAATACAGCGAATCTGCCGGAAATTGAGATCAAATGCCCGGGGGTTTCTATTGCAAAAGATACGATCACATCAATGCAGGCAGGACTGTTTTTTGGCACGATCGGTCAGTCGGAGTACATTATTCGAAAGATCAAAGAAGAGTCAGGCTTCTTGGATGCGAAAGTTGTCGCAACCGGAGGACTTGGGAAGATTATTTCAGAGCATACGGACGAGATACAGGTGTATGACAGCGATCTGACACTTCGAGGTCTACAGATTATCTATGATAAGCAGAAGAAATAATAAAATTGGAGTGTTATGCGTAGTTTTAAGATAGGAAATGTATTGATTCCCGGCAATTTAATATTAGGACCAATGGCAGGTGTAACAGATCTGCCATTTCGTTTGTTATGCAAGGAGCAGGGAGCTGATCTTGTCTACACGGAGATGATCAGTGCAAAAGGAATATATTACAATAACAAAAATACAGAAAAGCTATGGGAAATCGCGGATGAAGAGCATCCGGCAGCATTGCAGTTGTTTGGCTCAGATCCGGATCTGATGGCAGAAATGGCACGTAAAATTGATCACCGTAATTTTGATATTTTAGATATTAATATGGGGTGCCCGGTGCCGAAAGTGGTTAACAATGGCGAGGGTTCAGCGTTGATGAAAACTCCGGAGCTGGCAGCTAAGATCATTCGCAAAGTATCACAGGCAAGTTCAAAGCCTTTGACCGTTAAATTTCGCAAAGGCTTTACCGAGGATACCGTCAATGCAGTCGAATTTGCCAAGATGGCAGAACAGAATGGTGCAGCAGCCATTGCGGTACATGGACGCACCAGAGAACAGTATTATAGTGGAAAAGCAGATTGGGATATCATTGCGCAGGTCAAAGAAGCAGTAACAATCCCGGTGATAGCCAGTGGAGATATTTTTTCAGCAGAAGATGCAATCAAATATTTGGAGCAGACAAAATGTGATGGACTCATGTTGGCTCGTGGTGTTCGAGGTAATCCGTGGCTGTTTGCTGAGATCAAACAGGCACTCATGCAGTACGATGCCGGAGAAGAGATACAAATCTCGAAACCACAGCTTTCAGAGGTGGTTGAAATGATACGTCGTCATGGCAGAATGCAGGTGGAATACAAAGGCGAAACAATGGGGATGCGGGAGATGCGAAAGCACATAGCATGGTATACGACAGGATATCCGCATTCGGCAGCAATTCGCAGAGAAGCAAACTTTATTGAGACGTATGAACAACTGGAAAAGCTTTGTGATAAGATACTAGCCGACAGCAAGTCATGATTAGTGAGTTTGCGCTTGTAATTCGTTACTTAATGAAGTAAACTGCTATAAGAAATAAATTATACAGGAGGCTAATCAAAATGGATTACGGTTTGATTGGTGGAAAGCTGGGACACAGTTATTCCAAAGATATTCACGAGATGTTGGCAGATTATACATATGATCTATGTCCTTTGACAAAAGAGGAATTTGTGCCTTTCATGGAGCAGCATGCATTCCGGGCAATCAATGTCACCATTCCTTACAAACAGGATGTTATTCCTTACCTGGACAGCTTAGATGACAATGCAAAGGCTATCGGTGCAGTCAATACGATCGTAAATAAAGATGGTCGTTTGGAAGGCCACAATACAGATTTCTCCGGTTTTATGTATATGTTAAAGAAACATAACATTTCCGTAAAAGGAAAGAAATGTGTTGTTCTAGGAGATGGAGGTGCTTCTAAAGCAGTCGTTGCTGTATTAAAAAAGATGGAAGCCAAAAAAGTTGTTATTGTTGATATTATCAAGACAGCATCTGCAATCACTTATGAAGAATGCTTTGCGAAACATACAGATGCTGAATTTATTGCAAATACAAGTCCGGTTGGTATGTATCCAAACTGTGATGCCAGTCCGATTGATCTAACACGTTTCCCGGAATGTGAAGCAGTAGTTGATGTTATTTATAATCCATTGGAGACAAAGTTAGTTGCTCAGGCAAGAGAGCTTGGAATGACTGGCGTTAATGGATTGGAAATGCTTGTAGCACAGGCGTTGTATGCGGTAGAGTTTTTCTTGGACACAAAGTTAGACGAAGCCAAGATTGATGAAGTATATCACAAAATCTATGAAGAGAAAGTGGGAGAGCAATAAAAGCTAATCTCGTTGGACTGAAAGTGGGAGAGCAATAAAAGTTAATCTCGTTGGACTGAAAGCGGGAGAGTAATAAGAGCTACAACTGTATATATCTTGCATAAATGCAGCGATTATTATATAATCTAATTTTGGGTAAGATGATAAAGAACAAAGATGTCTGATGCCTTTGCGGCATAAGCGGACATAAACGATTAATGGAGGTCAAAAATGAGTAAAAAACCAGTTGTTTTGATGATTCTTGATGGATATGGTTTGAATGACAAGACGGAAGGCAATGCGATTGCCATGGCAAATACGCCGGTAATGGACAAGCTGATGGCAGAATGCCCTTGGCAGCCGGGTCTTGCCAGTGGTCTTGCAGTTGGTCTGCCGGATGGTCAGATGGGTAACTCCGAGGTAGGTCATATGAATATCGGTGCCGGACGCATTATTTATCAGGATCTGACTCGTATCACCAAAGCAATTGAAGATGGTGATTTCTTTGAAAATAAAGTATTACTGCAGGCAGTAGAAAATGTGAAAAAGAACGGTTCCGATCTGCATTTATTCGGACTTCTTTCCGATGGTGGCGTGCACAGCCACAACACACATCTGTATGCATTGTTAGAGCTTGCTAAGAAAAACGATGTAAAAAATGTATATGTTCACTGCTTCTTAGATGGTAGAGATACACCACCGGCATCCGGCAAAGATTATGTTGCTGAGTTGCAGGCTAAAATGGATGAGATCGGAGTAGGTCAGATCGCAAGTGTTCATGGACGTTATTATGCAATGGACCGTGACAACAACTGGGATCGTGTAGAAAAAGCCTATAAAGCATTGGTTGAAGGTGTTGGCAATAAAGCAGCCGATGGAGTGCAGGCAGTTGCAGATTCTTATGCAGCGGACGTAACAGATGAGTTTGTTGTTCCTACAGTTGTTGAGAAAGACGGCAAACCGGTCGCAACGATCAAACCAAATGATTCAGTGATCTTTTTCAATTTCCGTCCGGATCGAGCTCGCGAGATGACGCATGCATTTTGTGATGAGCAGTTTGATCATTTTGAGCGTGCCAATGGATTTATGCCACTTACTTTTGTATGCTTCAAGGATTACGATGAGACAATTGCCAACAAGCTTATCGCGTTTGAAAAAGAAAATATCGTAGATACATTTGGCGAGTATCTTGCAGCGAATGGCAAGAAACAGCTTCGTCTTGCAGAGACTGAGAAATATGCGCATGTTACATTTTTCTTTAACGGCGGTGTAGAAGAGCCAAATAAAGATGAAGAGCGTTCCTTGGTAAAATCTCCTGCAGTTGCTACTTATGATCTGCAGCCTGAGATGAGTGCTCCGGAAGTCAGCAAACGTCTTAATGAGGCAATTGCATCCGATAAATATGATGTGATCGTGATCAACTTTGCAAATCCGGATATGGTCGGACACACAGGAGTGATACCGGCAGCAGTGAAAGCAGTTGAAGCAGTTGACCAGTGCGTAGGTACTGCAGTAGAAGCAATTAAAAAAGCAGACGGAGTATTGTTTATTTGTGCAGACCACGGAAACGCAGAGAAGATGATCGATTATGAGACAGGAGAGCCTCATACAGCACATACAACCAATCCGGTTCCATTTGTGCTTGTTAATTATGATGAAGCCTACACACTTCGTGAGGGCGGCCGTTTGGCAGATATTGCGCCTACTTTGCTTGAGATCATGGGATTGCCACAGCCGGCTGAGATGACTGGCGAGTCTCTTCTTCTTAAAAAATAAGAATCAGCTTGCTATTTCATAGACAATATGCTATGATAGTATCTGTTTGAAACTGCGTATAGACAGTTTCAAAAAGAGATTTTCAGACGGTGTACTGCGGGTAGCAGATAACCGTAAAACACAGAATGGAGGAAGTTTTCAATGATTCATACACTGCATACTATTTTATTGTTGGTATATATTCTTGTATGTTGCGTTTTGACAGTAATCGTACTGATGCAGGAGGGCAAGCAGGCAGGACTTACCGGAGCGATCAGCGGTGCCGCTGAGACATACTGGGGTAAGAACAAGGGTCGTTCCATGGAAGGTGGATTAGAGCTTGCAACAAGGATTCTTGCTGTTGTATTTGTCGTGCTTTCATTAATTCTCAATCTGAAGATATTTCAGTAGAGCATGATAATGGAGCGATAACAGTATGGTTGCTGTTTTGAGAGAGCGTGCTGCTAAAGCGATGGCAGTATGGTTGTTGTTTTGGTGGAATATGTTACTAAAGCGATGACAGTTTCGCCGTTGTAAACAAATGCATTATTACAGGGATTGCCGATTGGCAATCCCTTTTTTCAAAATGGAGGATCTGTATGAAAAAAGAAGAGTTCGATAATAAAAAGAAATTAGTATATGATTTTGTTACAGACAAAGAATATAAGCCGATGTCTGTAAAGGAAATGGCGATGGTATTACAGGTGCCTGCCGCAGAAAAGAAAGACCTGCGTCGCGTGGTCGAGGCATTGTGCGAGGAAGGCAAGATCCATATCAGTCAGCGTGGAAAAGTGCGGCCACTGGCCGACAATCTGCTTACCGGCCGCTTTATGGCAACACAGAAAGGGTTTGGATTTGTCCGTGTTGAGGGAGAAGAGGAGGACTACTTCATCCCGGCGCATCAAGTGATGAATGCACTCGACGGAGATACTGTGCGCATTTCCGTAGACGACAAGCAGCGTGGCAAACGTAAAGAAGCAACGGTTGTGAGCGTATTAGAGAGAGCCTCAACAATCTTAGTGGGAACGTATTCCAATAGTAAAAGTTTCGGTTTTGTCGTTGCTGACAACCATAAGTTCACCAAAGATATTTATATTCCAAAGGCAGAAAGCAAAGGTGCTGTCACCGGTCATAAAGTTGTTGTAGAAATTACGGACTATGGCAGTGAAAATCACAACCCGGAAGGCAGAATATTGGAAATTATAGGTCATATCAATGATCCCGGTGTTGATATTTTATCTGTGATCAAAGCGTATGGTCTGCCGGAAGAGTATCCGGATGCAGTGATGGATCAAGTTGCGGGGATTGATGACGAAGTACCGGAAGAACAAAAGAAAGGACGCGTAGATTATCGCTCTTTGCAGACGGTAACGATTGACGGTGAAGATGCCAAAGATCTTGATGATGCAATAACCTTGACTAAAGAAGGAGACATATATCATCTGGGTGTTCATATTGCGGATGTCAGTCAGTATGTAACAGAGTCCTCTGCATTAGATAAGGAAGCCCTTAAACGAGGAACCAGTGTATATTTGGTCGATCGCGTTATTCCTATGCTGCCCCATAAGCTGTCAAACGGAATATGTTCATTAAATCAGGGAACAGATCGTCTTGCTTTATCCTGTATGATGGACATCAATGCCAAAGGTGAGATCATAAAACACCGCATAGAGGAAACTGTGATCAACGTCGATCGTCGAATGTCCTACACAAGTGTTCATGCGATTGTTGAATTGCAGGATCCTGAGGAGCGCAAAGAATATGAAGAACTGATACCGATGTTTGAACTGATGTATGAGCTGGCATCTATTTTGCGCAAGCGTCGTGATAAACGTGGATCTATAGATTTTGATTTTCCGGAAAGCAAGATCACATTGGATTCCAAAGGAAAACCGATCGATGTAGCAGAATACGAGCGCAATAATGCACATCGTATTATTGAAGAATTTATGTTGGCGGCAAATCAGACCGTTGCGGAAGATTACTATTGGCAGGAACTTCCTTTTGTGTATCGTACACACGAAGCACCTGACAGCGAAAAAATATTACAGCTCGGCATATTTATCAATAATTTTGGATATACCATTAAGACTGGTGCAGAGGATGAAATACATCCAAAGGAACTGCAAAAGTTGATCTCTAAAGTGGAAGGAACGCCAGAGGAGGGACTCATCAGTCGACTGACGCTGCGTTCTATGAAACAGGCAAAATATACGACAGGATGTGAAGGTCACTTCGGGCTGGCAATGAAATATTATTGCCACTTTACGTCACCGATCCGCCGATATCCGGATCTGCAGATCCATCGTATCATCAAAGAAAATCTACACGGTGCCTTGACAGACAAGCGGATCAGTCATTATGAACAGATACTGCCGGAGGTGACGGCAGAGGCAAGCAGACTGGAGCGAAGGGCAGATGATGCGGAGCGTGAAGTTGAAAAAATGAAAAAAGCGGAATATATGGAGCAATTTATCGGTGAGACATTCGACGGTGTGATTTCCGGCGTGACGAGCTGGGGTATGTATGTAGAACTGCCGAATACGATCGAGGGTATGGTGCGTGTTGCAGACATTCCGGGAGACTATTATTATTTTGAGGAAGAGCGCTATCAAATGGTTGGAGAGAAGACAGGCAAAATATATAAGCTTGGCCAGAAAGTGCGCGTGACCGTGTCGGCAGTAGACAAGCTGCTTCGCACGATCGACTTCGAATTGAATGAGGAGGACGAAAACGAACATGGCGAAGAAACTGATCGCAAATAATAAAAAAGCATATCATGATTATTTTATCGAGGAAAAATATGAAGCAGGGATATCTCTTGCCGGAACAGAAGTGAAATCTCTGCGTATGGGCAGATGCAGTATAAAAGAAGCATTCATTCGCATCGAACACGATGAGGTATTTGTGTACAATATGCACATCAGTCCTTATGAAAAAGGAAATATCTTTAACAAAGATCCACTGCGCGTGCGTAAATTATTGCTGCATCGCCAGGAAATCCGCAAGATCCAAGGGCATATTACGCAGAAGGGTTATACGATCGTGCCACTAAGCGTGTATTTCAGCGGCAGCCTGGTCAAAGTCGAAATTGGCTTAGCAAAAGGTAAGAAATTGTATGACAAACGACAGGATATTGCCAAGAAAGATCAACGGCGTGAGGCAGAACGTAAATTCAAAGTAAGTAATCTGTATTAATGAATTACGATAGTATTGAATTGAATATTGTAAAAAGTGGATGAAATCTTTTCATTTATTGTGCGTGTCAAACAGCCGATTTTAACGAAGTTATTTTGCACAAAAAAAACAAATTATTAATAAAAAAATCGGCAGAATTACTTCGATAAAATTCTGGAAAAAATTTAAGAAACAAAGCATCTGTTTTATTGTATGATTTATACAAAATCAGCCGATTAAAACATTATTTGTTGGATAAAATGTATGGATACCAACATGAATTTTAAAAAATGGAAAAAACCGAAAAACAACATGACAGATTTTAAAGTTGACAACACAAAAGTCATGTATTAAAATAACACTCGGCTGATTGAAATGTGAACAAAATGTGTTTTGTATGTCGAAAAAATACATAATATGTCATTTCGAAACAGGATGACAAAAGGTTTTGCATAATGACGAAAGCAAGCACATGTTGTGACGCAGGCAGACTGCCGGAGGGAGATGACGACTTGATAGATTTTCACACACACATCTTGCCACGTATTGACGATGGGAGCGGTAGCTCACAGGAATCTTTAGAACTTTTGTCTCTTGAGAAAGAGCAGGGAGTTGATCGGATCGTTTTTACACCACATTTTTATGCGGGGAAGGATTCGGTAGAAAATTTTCTGGATCGACGTGAGAAATCATATCAACGCTTGCTGTTCCGAATGGAAGAGAAGGGCATCGAGCCTCCAGTATTTTACAAGGGTGCTGAGGTGTATTATTTCGCAGGCATGGGCAAAGCAGAGATGGTTCCGGAGCTTTGTATCGAAGGAACGAATATTCTCTTATTAGAAATGCCGTTTGCACAGTGGGATAAAGGAGTGGTTGAGGACGTAAAGTTTCTTGTACAGAAGCGAAAGCTTACCTTGATCATTGCACACATTGAGCGTTATTATCCATTTCAAAAAGACAAAAAATATTGGGAAGCCGTATTTGATCTTCCGGTGTATACGCAGATCAATACAGAGAGTTTCCTGTCATGGCGAACCAGACACAGGGCGCTTGGGTTTTTAAAATCCGGTGACTATGAGGTAATACTTGGATCGGATTGCCATAACATGAAAACGAGGCTGCCTAATCTGCAGGAGGGCAGAAACGTCATAGCCTGCAAGCTTGGTGCACAGTATTTGCAAGAAATTGATGCACTGGGAGAAAGGATCTTACCATAATGGAAGATAAGCGTGTAGGGAAGAGTAATCGATCGAAGGCGATATGCATTACGGTTATTGTACTGTTGTGTATCGGTCTGACGGGCTTATTCTTAATGGAATATCGTTCCGGCAATACGAACCGGAAACAAAAAGGCTCGAAGAACCGCACAGCAGAGCAAACGGAGCAGCCAATTGATTGGGATTCCCTTCAGAAAGTCAAACTTAACCATCATAAATACGGGTTATTACATAAAGTAACTTCATGGTTGATCATCGGAACAGATGTCAGTGGCAATCAAGATGGCATCGGCGAGGATTATCAGGGTGCCATGGCAGATTTTATGTTATTGGTCGTATTTGATGAGGAGAATCATTCCTATGGAATGTTGCAGCTTAACCGTGATACCATGACGGAAATTCATCTATTGGACAACAAAGGTGAAGGCGAGGCAACAGCAGATATTCAGTTGTGTACAGCACACTGGTATGGAGGCAATAGACAGCAGGGATGTGAAAACACGATCACTGCAGTGTCTCATTTGCTTGGCGGCGTACCGATTGATGGTTATTATGAACTTCCAATGAAAGCAATACCGGTCCTTAATAAACAGGTTGGTGGTGTTACCGTAACGTTGGAAGACGACTTTTCAAGCGTGGATGCGGCAATGGTGAAGGGCAAGACAATCACATTATCAGATTCACAAGCGTTTCACTATATTCACGACCGTTATGGAGTTGGAGATGAAGAAAACACATCACGAATGAGAAGACAAAGACAGTATATGAGTGCATTTGCGGACAAGGCAAAGCAGAAGATTGCTGAAGATAATCAGTTCGCAGCAACATTACTCAATGCATTAGACTCATATGCAATATCCGAAATTAATCAAAATGATTTGATGCATTATTTAGACACAATTAATGAGTACCAATCCCAGGGAATGCTTACGATAGATGGCAAATTAAAGCTGGGCAAGGCGTTAGGAGATGGCTTAGAACACAGAGAATTTTATGCGGATGCAGCATCAATTGAGCAAATAGTCAAAAAATTATATCCGCTGATGGAACAGCCTAAGACAAATAAATAGCATTCTAATCTGCCATACAGAGTTTCAAGAAATAGTGCTGAGGTAATAATGGCATATTATGGGAGATCAGAGATATACACAGAGCATGTTGATAAGGGGAGCTTAAATGAGTAAGTTAAGGGACAAAATTCAAATCCAGGACCAAGACAGCGAAGAAGTAGAAATTGACTTATTGGAGTTATTTCAATATTTTCGCTCACAAATTTTAATATTGATCATTGCATTGTTAGTCGGTGGTGTTGCTGCAGGAGCGATCACGCACTTCCTGATCACACCAAAGTATCAGGCAACATCAAAGTTATATGTAGTATCAGCATCCAATAACAAGATCGTTGATTTGAATGACTTGAACATCGGTACCTCTCTTTCGGAGGATTATACTGAGTTGATCAAGATACGTCCGATTTTAGAGGATGTTATTAAGGATTGCAACCTTGACTACGAATATGAGGAGCTGCTCGGAATGCTGACGATCGCACCGGTGGGTGAGACTCGTATTTTGGCGATCACGGTAGAGAGCACCTCAGCAAAAGAGGCAATGACGATCGCAAACAGCGTAGCAGCGACAGCGGTAACGTATCTGCCGAAGCTGATGGAGACAACGGCTCCGAACATTGCTGAAAAGGCAGTGCTTCCGGAAGGACCATGTTCGCCGAATCTGGTTAAGAATACCGCAATCGGTGCTATTGGAATGTTAGTGCTTGTGATGGCAGTGCTTACTGTATTATTCCTGATGGACGATACGATGCGATCTGCAGAAGAGGTTGAGAAAGCCTTTGGTGTAATGCCGCTTACCGTTATCCCTGAGGGTGATATTGCAGAAATCTCCGATAAGAGAGAGGAAGAGATCGCTAAGGAGAAGAAGAAAGCCCACAAAGAGCGCAAGAAAGCCAGAAAGCAAAAGGAAAAAGACGATCAGAAGCAAGAACAAAACAAATAATGTAGAAAGCGCAGCACTTATGCAGTCAATAAAAACGAAACAAACCGTTAGATAGCACGAAAACACAAAGGAGAGTGCGATATGAATGAAGTAACCATAGGAAATATGCCGACGCTGCCCTATGCAGTAGAGGAAGCGGTCAACAGACTGCGTATCAATATTAGTTTCCTGGGAAGCGATATTAAAAAGATTATGGTAATTAGTACTATGCCAGACGAGGGAAAATCGTTTGTAACGATGCAGCTTTGGCGTCAGATGGCAGAATCCGGAACACCGTCGATCCTGTTAGATGCCGACCTTCGTAAGTCCGTCATGACAGACAAATATGACATTACAATGAATGATGGCAGTGAAGTCTGGGGTACTTCTTATATATTGGCACATGACATCCCAATTCAGGATGCTGTGTTACATACACAGATATCCGGTGGAGATATTCTGCCGAATGTCAAAAACGTTGTCAATCCATCCATGTTGATGGAGAGCAAACAGTTTGAAAATATGCTGAATACTATGGCTGATATGTACCGCTACGTATTCATCGATGCACCGCCACTCAACCTCGTATCCGATGGCGAGAAGATCGGTTCCCTCTGTGATGGAGCGATTCTCGTAGTACGTGGTGGGTTTACACAGAAGAAAATGGTGCGCAACTCCATTCGACAGTTGGAAAGAGCAGGCTGTCCGGTACTTGGTATCGTACTTAACCGTGTCGGTGGTAACCGAGGAAGCTATTACTACAAGAAGTATGGCGGCAAGAAATACGGTTATGGGTATGGTTACGGCTATTATGGCAGTAACAGCAAGGGTAATGAATATTATTACGCCTCCAAGTAATTATGGGCTGTCAGCATTGGTGTTATTGACACCTTGGTGATATGACAGCAGAGAATGAACTGATCGGTTCATATGATTATGCTGGGTCTACTGTTCCTATTTTGGGGGAACGGTTTACTCATAGATGATTCCGAATACGAAAGGAGGGAAAATGACAATGAAGGCAATGAAGAAAGTATTAGTAAGTGCTTTAGCAGCAGCATTAGTAGTTACAGCAGCAGCTCCTGCAGGTGCAGCTACATCTCCAGTAACAGCTCCAAAGGCTGTCAATGGAAAGGCTACCGTTAAGGGTGTTACTGTTAAGACTTCCAAGAAGGGTACAGCAACTGTTACAGCTGTTAAGTCTAAAAAGGCTACAGTTAAGGTTGCAGCAACTATCAAGGTTAAGGGTGTAACATACAAGGTTACTGCTATCGGCGCAAATGCATTCAAGAACTGCAAGAAGGTTAAGAAGATTTCCGTAGGAAAGAACGTTAAGACCATCGGCAAGAATGCATTCAAGGGCTGCAAGAAGCTCAAGACTATCACTTTGGCTAACAAGAAGGTTACCATCAAGAAGGGTGCTTTTGCTGGTCTCAACACAAAGAAGATCACTGTTAAGGCTCCTAAGATGAGCAAGAAGGCTCTCAAGAAGTTCAAGAAGGCTCTCAAGAAGGCAGGCTTCAAGGGTAAGGTAAAATAATTTATCGTACCGTCTAAGGTGAGTGTCGGGGCAGGTTGTTTGCAAATCGGAGAAATCTGATTTGTAAGCAATTTGCTTTTTTTTCAAAATAAGGGGTTATTCATGTTGCAGACCATGATAATGGTTAACTGCACTGGTGACAGGGGCGTATAAGCCAATAGATATCTGAACATTAATAAGAACAAAAAAGCCACATCAGTGGGTATAATGATAGCAGTTTATGATAAATTCAACTGCAAGAGAAAGAAATTGAAAATAATACTGTGGGAAATGACCTATAGTTTATATGTAGTATAGATGACAACGAATGGTAAGGCGTGGGGAACATAAGCGTATCGCTATAGATAAAAGGAAGGTGAGAGAATGTACAGACGTAAAGCAAAAGGCTGGTATAAACATATCGACTTTATTATATTAGACATAATCTGTTTGGAACTCTCATTCTTAATTGCATATGTTATCCGTCATGGTGCGGTGAATCCGTATCATTTTCAACTATATCGTAGTGCAGCGATCGTGCTTGGATTTATTGATTTTGTATTGCTCTTTGTATGCAATACATGCAAAAATGTATTAAAGCGCGGAATGCTTCAGGAACTGTATACAACCGTCAAACATGATGTGTACGTCATTTTGGCATTTACCTTATATTTGTTTGCAGTGCAAAACGCACAGCCATTTTCGCGAACCGTGCTGTTTCTGTGCGCTGCATTTTACATGCCGATTTCTTATGTGACAAGGCTTATTATGAAAGGAGCAGTCAACAAGATGCGTCGCAGCGGTGAAAAACCGGCATTACTTATCGTATCGACATCGGATGCCATTTACGAGACGTTGAAAACGATGGGGGACACATATTATCAGCTATATACGGTGCGCGGTATCGTAATATTAGATAAAGATATGATCGGCAAGCAGATCAAAGGTATTCCGGTCGTAGCGTCAGAAAGCACCGTCATAGAGTATGTCTGCAGGGGTTGGGTGGATGAATTATTTATGGCGTGTCCTCATAATTATAAAACGCGCAGGGAGTTGGTGGCACAGTTCGTCGATATGGGCATCGTCGTGCATGAAAACTTGTTTGAAAACAAGGAACTCATTCTTAATCGTCAGATGGTAGAGCATATGGGCGGTTATACTGTGCTAACGACAACCTTAAACTATGCATCCGGCAGAGATTTGTTCCTCAAGCGATTGATCGACATTTGCGGAGGAATTGTTGGATGTATCATTACCGGAATCTTATTCGTGATCCTGGCACCGTTAATCTATATTCAGTCGCCGGGACCGATCTTCTTTGCACAGGAGAGAGTCGGTAAGAACGGTAAGCGATTCAAGATCTATAAGTTCCGCAGTATGTACCTCGATGCAGAGGAGCGCAAGCAGGAGCTTATGGAGCAAAACCGTGTAGAAGACGGCATGATGTTTAAGCTGGAGTTCGACCCTCGTATCATCGGCTGCAAGAAGCGTGCTGATGGCACGATCAAGAAAGGGGTCGGTAACTATATCAGAGACTGGAGTCTCGATGAATTTCCACAGTTCTTCAACGTACTCAAAGGTGATATGAGCATCGTTGGAACACGCCCACCAACAATGGACGAATGGGGAAAATACGAAATCCATCACCGTGCAAGACTTGCAACCAAACCGGGAATCACCGGAATGTGGCAGGTCAGTGGACGAAGTGATATCACCGACTTCGAAGAAGTCGTGGCACTCGATACGAAGTACATCAATGACTGGAGCATTGGACTTGATATTAAGATCCTGTTCAAGACAGTGTTAGTCGTGCTGCATCGTGAAGGTGCGATGTAAATATGGTTATGGTGCGGCTTGTGAAAGCAGCCGCTTCATGATATAAATATTATACGTTGTGTTTTGAGAAGTGTGCCTTTCCCGAGGTACACTCTCAAAGTATCTAAGCGCAATTGCCTGTAGAGGCTCGTCCCTGCAAGCAGTGTATACGTAAGTTACAAAAATCTGATTGAGTAATCGTCGCATTGTCGCGTTATGAGAGTAGGATGGTTATATTTGCTGATGATTTTCTATTGATTGCTTATTTTTTTTGAGTATTTGATAGGAAGTGGCGAAGCATACCCTTTTTTAGAGAATCTTTCTGCAGAAAATGGCATGAGATACTTTTCTTCCAGCAAAGTTTACTGCAGGGAGTGAATTACCGTACTAATTCTTGAATATGTGAAATGCGAGAGCACAGATCAGAACATGATTTGTGCTTTTTTCGTATATAAATGAATGGAGGATTCGTATGTGGTATGTGATGCAGGTGCAGACAGGTAATGAAGGAATGATCATAAAATTGTGTGAGCAGGTGATCAATACCGAGAAGTATGAACGGATCTTCCTGCCAAAATGCGTAACACTTAAGAAACGTTGTGGCGAGTGGAAAGAACTGATCCAGACGCTCTTCCCCGGCTATATCTTTATAGATACCGACGAGAATCGCATTACAGACATTATCCGTGCTTGCTATGCGATCCCGGAAGTGACCAAAGTACTTCGCAGCGCCGAAAACTTTACGCCGATCCATGAGCTAGAGCAGACATATCTGCGGGAAATGATGGATGACGAAGACATCGTACGACCATCGGTCGGTTACCAGGTTGGTGAGCGCATTGAAATACTAAGCGGTCCACTTCGCTATGGACATGCTAAGATCTGCTACGTCGATCGTCATAAGCGTGTCGCAGAGATCGAAGTCGAACTCTTCGGTAGATACACAAAGGCAAAAGTTGCACTCGAAGTCATTGGCAAAACAACCGAAGAAAACTTACGTGAAGAAAAACTAAAGCAAGAACAACAACGTGATATTACAAAGCAACAAGAGCAACAACAATTTCAAAAGACCATGGAAAGCTGGAAAGCTGGAGATACCGTTCGCATTACAAGCGGTACGTTTGAAGGCATGGAAGGCACATTCGTCAGTGTGGATATCAAACGGCAGGAGGTAAAAGCGAAGATCCGGTTGTTTGAACGAGAGACAGAAGTGGTGCTAGGGGTTGGGGAAGTTGTAGTTGTGGGGGGGTGGAAGTAGAGAACTATGGGAAAAGATTGGGGTGAGAGATCCCACAAAAAGAAAGTAGAACCCCATGGAAAAAGGAGAACTGAAAAGGTGCGAGGAATGGAGTATAAGAGACAGATTGACAAAAAACTCATTCCAACCTGTAATATTATGGGAGTTAATATTGCAGCGATTAACATGGGATGGTTGGTATATTATCTCGAAAAAAATCTTTCAAAAATAAAAGGGGACTATATATGCGTCGCCAATGTGCATACAACTGTAACTAGTTATGAAGATGAGAAATATTGTGAGATACAAAATAATGGACTGATGGCAATACCAGATGGTGGACCTCTTTCCACTGTTGGTCAGAAACGCGGCTATAAGAATATGGAGCGAACAACAGGTCCTAGTTTAATGGGAGAGATTTTTGAAATTTCTGCAAAGAAAGGTTATCGCCATTATTTTTATGGTAGTGAAGAAGAAACATTGAAATTATTATATCAAAAACTCACGAATCGCTATCCAAAAATTCAAATCGCCGGAATGTATAGTCCACCGTTTAGACCGATGATGGAGGAGGAAGATGCAGCGATAGTAGAACAGATTAATGACACAAAGCCTGACTTTGTGTGGGTTGGTCTTGGAGCACCCAAACAGGAAAAGTGGATGGCAGCACATCAGGGGAGAATTGATGGACTGATGCTTGGTGTTGGCGCAGGCTTTGATTATTATGCAGAAAATATTAAGCGTGCTCCAATGTGGATGCAGAAACATAATCTGGAATGGGTGTATCGCTTAATGCAAGATCCTAAGAGATTGTTCAAACGATATTGGAGCACTAACACCAAGTTTATTTGGAATGCAATGATAAGGGGAAAATGATGTAATGACCGTGGACAAAAAAAAACAAAATATTTTGTTTGTACATAATTATTACCAGATTCCAGGTGGAGAGGATACAGTTGTTGTTAATGAAATGAAAATGCTTGAGAAGCATGGTCATAAAGTTTTTTTATACAGCCGTAATAATGCTGATTTAAAGCAAATGTCAAAACTACAGAAACTTTCTCTTACAGTTACAACGGTGTTTAATCCAAGAACATACAGAGATATCAAGAAGTTGATAAAAGAAGAGGATATAGAAGTAGTTCATGTTCATAATACACTTAATCTGGTAAGCCCAGCAGTCTATTATGCGGCAAGATCTATGAAAGTACCAGTGGTGCAGACTATCCACAATTTTAGATTGCTTTGTCCTGGTGCAACTTTTTATAGAGATGGGCATATTTGTGAAGATTGTTTGAAGCATGGTTTGCAGTGTGCAGTGAAACATAATTGTTATCGTGGAAGTAAAATTCAGACATTGGCATGTGTCATTAATACAGTATTTCATCGAATGACAGGAATTTACGGAAAAATCAATTATATTTGTTTGACTGAATTTAATAAGAATAAAATATTGGAATTAAAGCAAATTAAACCGGAAAGAGTATTTGTAAAGCCTAATTTTGTTGAAAGTAAAAATAAATGTATCTCAAAGAAAGACAGAAAGAATCAATTTGTTTTTGCGGGAAGGCTAGACAAGCTAAAAGGAATTGATTTTCTGTTTGAAGCGTGGAAGCGCATGGGAGTTCATGCGCCTAAGCTGATTGTTTGTGGTACGGGGCCTATGGAAGATTGGTGTAAGTCCTTCATTAGAGAAAATGATGTGAACATTGAAATGCGTGGATTTGTGCCAAATGCTGACATCCTAAAGATAATAGCAAATAGCCAGGCACTTGTATTGCCGACTCAATGGTATGAAGGGTTTCCGATGAGTATTGTAGAAGCGTATACTGTTGGAACCCCTGTACTATGTAGTGATGTGGGCAATTGTGCTACTGTTGTAGAGAATGGCGTAACAGGTTATAAGTTTCCGTTAAATTCTGTAGATGAAATTGTTAGTATTGTTGTAAAGATGCAAGAATTATCTTTGAATTATGACAAAATATATAAGATATATCAAGACAAATACAGTGCTGAAGTTAATTACCAGATGCTTAATGAGATATATTATTTTGTCGAACGTAATGGTTTTGTACCAAGATTTAGCGCAAAAAAAAATGAGAACAAAGAGGAAAACAAATGAAACGAGTATTGGTATATGCGGTATGTGATTATTTTTCTTTACCTAACGGTGGAGAAGTAATGTTGCTGAATAATTTTTTATCAGCAAATAAGAGTGAGATGATTGAGTATTATCTTGTAGGGATGTCGTTCAACGAGTCTGACAAGGTTGGGAAATGGAGTGATAAAAAGATAGGAAATCTTGTTTATAAATTTCTTCCCGTTTCGCAGGTGCTTGCCGATAAGGAAAAAACTCACGTGCCCTTCAGACTAAGAATGGTATATGGAATAAGAAAATATTGGAAAAAAATAGAAAAGATTAATGCAGATTACCATTATATTCATTCAGCTGAATTAGCAATTCCTTTTTGGAGAAAGAATATAAGATGTGTTTATCATGTTCATGGTGATCCATGCCAAACACTACGAATTTCAAGATTTCCAATTTTTAGAATCCAACTATTTACAGACTGTTATTGGAAAATAATTTCAAGAACTATCGAGAAAAGCAATAGAGTTATCTGGGCCGCTGACAGATCAAAAGAATTGTATCTTGAACAACAGCCCAAAATGAAGGAAATTGTAAATAAAAAAAGCATTACTATCCATTCTTCATTTGATACAAAACTTGTCGTAGATGAAGACTCCATTCCTATATTATCAAATAGAAAACATCTGGTTACTGTTGGGAGGATAAGCCGTGTAAAACGAATGGATTTTCTTGTTGATGTAGCATACAAATTAATTGAAGAAGGATTTGATATTGATATATTGATTTGTGGCGATGGAGAGGAAAAAGATGCATTAGAAGAAAAAGCTAAATATCTAGGAATATCTGATAGAGTTGTTTTTTTGGGGTTACTCAATCGCGTGCAAATTGCAACAGTATTGAAATATTCCGACGTTTTTGTTTTTGCGTCTGAGAATGAGGCGATGTCCTTAGTGGTATTGGAAAGTTTATATATGGGTGTTCCTGTGGTATCTACAGATGTTGGTGATATATCGTATGTAATAAAAGATGGGAAAACGGGATATATTGTAGATGGATATGATGCAAAACAGTATGCAAATAAAATCAAATCAATTATTAAGAATGGTAAAATAGGTTATGAAGATTGCTGTAAGAGAATGGCAATGAATTTTACACCTTGTAAAATGGCTGAACAGATAAATGAGGTATTTAATGAAAATAGTAATTAGCACACCGCACATTATAGGGAAAAAAACACTTAGTATAAAAAAATATATAATCTTTTCTATGTTTTTTGCGCCGCTCATAGATTTACTTAATGGTTATTATGGAGAGATTTTTCCGATTGGTCAGGTTATTAGAATACTTTTAATATTAGTCAATTCGTATCTTTGTACAAGACGGATACCATTGAAAGAAAAAAAGACAACATATGCATTCTTTTTTATTGAAGGATATATTTTAATTCAATCTGTAATTACTGGAATGATTTTTACGAGTAGTAATGCGATGGTGGGCTTGAATTTTGGAATGAAATTAATACTATTTTTATCCGAAACACAAATGTTAATTAACTATTCAAAGAATGGAACGATAAGAAAAGACAGTTTTGAAAATTTTTGGAAATTTAGCTGTTGGTTTGTGCCACTCTCTTTATTACTATGTAAAGCAATTAATGTGAGTAACGTGGCAAACGATTCGTTAGCAGGTTTATATTCTTCGGTTAATGCAATGTCAATTATTTTTGTAATTCAGTTTGTTTTGAGCTTGTATTTTTCAAGAGGTGAAAAAAAATATTTGATTGTGACTTTGTTGAATATTATTGCAGTTGTCTTGTTAGGAACAAAATCCCCGTATCTTTATGTTGGAGCTGTTGTAATTGCGTTAATATTATTCTATTCAAAACACAGAATTCGAACAGTTATTACTATTATAGTTACAGCGATTGTGGCATATTGTTTTGTTTCAAAATATTTTGCCAGTGATATGTTAGGATATATTGATTATCATACATATTTCATAGAAAAAGCTTTGAAAACTAATACTATATGGGAGTATCTTTCTAGTGGAAGAAGTAATATGTTATTGAATGAGTGGAATACTATTTCTGGCAAAGGGCTAACTGCTTTGAAATTATTATTTGGAGTAGGTCGTACGAATTTTGCAATTGCTGTAGAAATGGATCTCTTCGAAATTATATTTGCTTATGGTATTTTTGTGGCCATAGAAGTTTATTATTTTGTTATTCGCTCATTTTCATGGAAATGTATGGATATGACCGAAAATTTGTTTCTCAATATAGCTCTTATATGTATGATTTCGTATAGTATATTAGGTGGACATACATTTACTGAGGCTATTTCAGCAACTTATTCAGCAATATTGATAGGGTATAAATATTCCTGTTATTTAGATGAAGGGGGTAAAAATGCAAACTAAAGTAGTGATTTTTATTCTAACATACAATAGAGTAAACTATCTTAAATCTGCTATAGAAAGTATTCTGAATCAGACATATTCAGATTTCATACTTAATGTTTTGGATAATTGTTCGAACGATGGAACAGAAGAGTATGTTAAGTCTATTGAAGATAAGAGAGTTAATTATATTAGGCATGAACATAACCTTGGAGGAATTGGAAACATATCCTATGCATTCAAAAATTGCGATGGTGATTATTTTGCAATTTTTCACGATGATGATATTTTACATGATAATCTATTGAAAGAAGAAGTTACTTATTTAGATGATCATGAAGATTGTATGGCAGTATCGTGTCTCGCTAATAATATTGACGAGGATGGTGAATATACCAAAATTATAAATGAAGAAAAATATGTAGAGCGTACATTTTGTCATGAGCAATTTTTCCATGAGTATTTAAATAAGCAAAAGAGTTTTACTTTTCCGGCAACTGTATATAGAACAGAATTTATAAAAAATAATAACATTACCATATTGTCGACACCTGGTCCGTGTATCGATGTTGTTATATATATGGAGTTAGAAAAAAAAGGTGGAACAATAGCTGAAATACCAAAAACATTATTAGACTATAGAATTTACAAAAGTCAGGATAGTTCATCAAACTTAGAAGAAATGTTGATTAAGTTAATTCATTTTTTGTCGAATGATGAATACTACGGAAATCTTTTAAAAGAAGATGAGCTAGGAAGAACTGAATATTTCAAATGGTATTTTAGACGATTGTTAGCAAGAGAAACTTCAAAATGTATTAGTTATAAAAAATCTGTAAGATATCTTGAAAGAATGCATCAAGAATTGAAAGTATCAAAAATTAGTACTTTCAAGTATGAAAGGATGCTTCGAATTGCAGATATATTTTCGAGACCGGCAAGTTTAGCTTATAAATTAACAAAAAAGGTGAAGAAATAGATGAAGATTGCAATTGTAACCCCATATGGTGAGTCATATTCAAACGATAAATTATTTGATCCAGCTATGTGTAGCATAGGTCAAAATTTATTATTACCGGGGATAAAATTAAGAGAGCGTTTAGAAGAATTGGGACATGAATATCATACAGTGGATATGTATGATAATAAAGAGGAAATTGATGTTTGGTTGTTCCAAGATTTGAATAATGCTTCCAGGTTGACTATGAATAGATTAACTGATTGGTTGAAATATATATTCAAGAAAAAATGGGAGAAGGATTATTTCTATAAATACAGCAAATTGAACAGAAAATGCAAAGCAATTTTGATTATCCAGGAGCCTCCTACAGTTTTTAGGGCTTCATACGATAAAAAGAATCATAAATGGTTCGATAAAATTTTAACATGGGATGAAAGAATGGTTGATAATAAAAGGTACTTTCAATTTTTTTATCCGCAGGCAATGCCTAAAAAGCTATTGGATACTCCTTATGAAAATAAGAAATTTATCACAATGATATGTGGAAATAAACATAGTACTGACAAATATGAACTATATTCTGAGAGATTAAATATAATACAGTATTTTGAACAAAACAATATAGAATTTGACCTATATGGTTTTGGTTGGAACAAGTCGGACCGAAAAAGTTATCGTGGAAAAGTAGAGGATAAGCTTCATACAATGGCGAAATATAAATTTTCAATCTGTTTTGAAAATATGAAAAGTAAGTCTGGATATATAACTGAAAAAATTTTCGATGCCTTTTTTTCGGGTTGTGTTCCTGTTTATTATGGTGCAGAAGATATATCAAGATTTGTTCCAGAGAATACTTTTATTGATTACAGAAAATTTGATTCATTGGATGAATTGTACTTATATTTACATAGCATGGATAAGAATAAATATAAAGAAATTATTAGCAATATAAACGAATATTTGCAAAGCGATCTATATAAAAGTAATTTTTCTATTGATTCATATGTAAATCGTATGGCAGATATAATTATAGGAGATTAGCTAATGCAGGAGAAAAAGATTTCTATTAATATTTTTTATAATATATTAAATCAGATTGTATCGTTTATAGTTCCCCTGATATTATCACCATATGTTGCGCGTGTATTGTCGGCTGAACTTATTGGAGATTATTCATATGCTTTGGCAAATAGCTCCTATTTTGTTTTAATAGAGGCATTAGGATTTTCCCTTTATGGTATGCTAAAGGTGTCTGCAAATAGAGCAGATAAAAAATATATAAGTACGTTGTTTAAGGAAATAATGATTGCAAAGTTTTTTTTAATGGTGACATGTATTATTGTTTATACAATATCTTTTGTGTGGACTTCCAGTGGTAATAAGATTCTGTGTGCAATTATGATTATGAATATTATCTCCACGGGGATTGATTCGACATGGTTTCTAATGGGGATGGAGGACTTTAAAACCACTGCGTTAAGAAATATTGCAGTTAGATTAGTTAATATTGTTTTAATTATTATACTAGTTAAATCAGAAAAAGATTTTCTAATTTATGCTATAATTATGCAACTATCAAATGTAATCAGCTATATCGTGGTTTTTCCAACAGTAAAAAAATACATTATTTCATCTAAGGTGTCTTTTAAGAATATATTAAAACATACAATAAAATCTTTAATTTATTTTGTACCAGGAATTGTAAATACTATATTTACCTCAGCGGATAAGACGGTATTGGGGGCATTTGCCAATAGTTATGAAGTCGGTGTATACGAACAAGCATCTAAAATATGTTCTTTATGTGGTTCGGTGATTAATTCAATCAGCAACGTTGTAATGCCTAGAGTTACATATTTGAACCATAATGCCAGCAACGAGAAATCAAAAAAATTTATGTTTAAAACGTTACACTATGCATCAGTTGTTGCCATTGTAGTGACGGTGGGGATTATTTGCATATCAGATGAATTTGTTCCATTGTTCTTTGGTTTGGGATATGAGAAAAGTGCTGTCTTACTGAAAATTCTGGCATTTAACGTGTTGATGAGTATTTTGGCTAATTATATTGGACAACAGTGTCTAATATCTAATGATAAACAGAATCAATACAATATAGCAATCAGTGTGGGCGCAATCTTGAATGTTATACTAAATTTGTTTATGGTTGAAAGGCTGCAATCAGTAGGGGTATCAGTGGCTTCGGTTGTTTCTTCTGGCGCTTTATTTTTGGTGGTTTTAATTTTCAGCCGTGAAATAATTAGCTTAAAGAATATTATTCAAATGGACTGGAAAGCAATTATTTCAGCAATAATAATGTTTGTTACTATATATTGGCTGAGTTTTGACAATTTATTTATTACTTTAGTGGTAAAAGTCGTAGTTGGTGCTGCCGTTTATATTACAATATTGGCAATTTTAAGAGAAGAAATTATTCAAGAGGTTTTTAGCAATATAATTAGACAATAAAACACGGTAGTGTTTGACACTACCTCTAATAGAATGAGAGGAAAAAAATGATATATCAGTTTAGCCCTTTTTTAAATGAAAATTTAATTTTAAGAATTTCTGCAGATGAAAGTAGAAACTACGGAGGAACTATTTATATAACTGAATCAAACAGGGACTTTCATTATCGACCGAAGAAAAAAAACTACGAAAATAAAATTGATAATGTTGTACATCAATTTGTAGATGTGAAAAAACAGTTTGTTCAAAATAATATAATAGGGAAATTATTACTTTCTCGATTTCGCATATCTTCAAATTCTTATAAAAGGCATATATTGAGAGCTCAGACCTGGTATAATGAAGCTGTTCAAAGAAATATATCTCAAGCTCCACATTTGAACATCACTGATGATGACATAATTATATTATGTGACATTGATGAAATTTTAGACAGCAAGAAAGCAAAGATGGTATTTGATGCTGCAAAAAAATATGGAATAGTTACAGGAAAACTGTATTTTACATTGTTCTATTTTAATTTATTTTCCAAAAATTGGGGAGGAGCTGCAGATTATAGCTATAGAATGTTTGTCATGACTGGAAGGTATTATAAAAATATATCTTGGAGTTTTGATGAACTCAGAAAAAAAGGTGAATGCGGAGAATTAATGAATGAAATTCATTGTATAGACGATTTTATCGGGTTTCATCATTCTTGGCTTGGTGATGAACAATTTGTTGAAAATAAAATAAATTCTTATGCGCATGTGACTGAACATAAGGGATTAAGTAGCAAGGAGTATATTCAAAAATGCATGACAGAACACAAATCTATTTTTCCAGATCAAGAATTGGAAATCAGAAATGATATTAATCTCTTGGATTCGGTAGAGCGATTTAGAAGTGACGAAAAGACACGTGATTTTTTTATATGAGGAAAAATAAGTATTAACAAACAAAGGAGAACCTAAATGTTAACAAACAGTAGAATTGCACATGGCGACCAGCTAGGAGCACAGATGACAACATTGGCGAATCTCATGTATTTATCGGAAGTAAATAATCAAGAATTGGTATTTTATAATGAACTAAAAAATTTCAGAAGAGGTTACCAGTTTTTAGATGTCTTTAACTGCTCTGGAATTAAATTAATTGAGAGTAGAAATTTATTTATCCGAGCCTTAACACAGCGTATCAAACGAATAGATTCTTCTAATTGGAAAAATAGCATGAAAATGACATACTTTTCTAAATTCAAATATTATAAAGACAGAATAGTATATGAATTTATAAAGAAAAGTTATCATAATTTTAAGCAATTTAAAGGCCTTTCTGGTGCGGTACATTGTGATAAAACATTATTGATACTTAGAGACTCAAATAATTACGACGTGATAGATGGTTTTGGAACATATCAGGATTGGAAAAGTGTGGAAAACAGGGTCAAAGTAGAATTCTCGTTTAGACAGGGAATAGTAAATGACGGTGACTCAATTTTTAAAAGATTGGATCTTAAGGGATTACAGCCAGTAAGTGTTCACTTCAGGCTTACTGATTATTTGGTGCTTTCTTCTCTTAATTTGAAATTGGATTATTATAAAAAAGCATTAGGCTATTTTGATGATACTAATTGCATTTACCTTGTTTTTTCTGATGACATAGAAAAGGTAAAAGGATTGGGTTTATTTAATAATAGAAATGTGATTTACATGGATGGCGGTAACAGTGCAGCAATTGACATGTATCTCATGACAAAGTGCTCTGGTGGGAATATTATAGCTAACTCGACATTTTCTTTTTGGGGTGGATATTTGAATGATTCTTCCGATAAAAAGGTGATATGTCCAAGAAATTTTGTTGACGAAAATACAAAGGAGAACTATATTAACGGCAATTATTATCCGGAAAGCTGGATTGCTATATAATCTAATCATGAATTTGGAGGCTGAATATAATGAAAGTAGTGTTATTAGCTGGTGGTTTTGGAACCCGAATTTCAGAAGAGTCACAGTTTAAACCAAAACCGATGGTAGAAATTGGAGGACAGCCAATCTTATGGCATATTATGAAGGAATATTCTTATTATGGCTTTAATGAGTTTATAATTTGTGCGGGCTATAAACAGCATGTGATTAAAGAGTGGTTTGCAGATTACTTCCTTCATAATAGTGACATTACATTTGATTTTACAAATGGCAAGAATGAAATGACGATTCATCAACAGCATTGTGAGCCATGGAAGGTGACAGTTGTTGATACCGGACTGCATACCATGACAGGAGGAAGAATTAAACGTATTCAGCCATATATAGGAAATGAAACTTTTATGATGACTTATGGTGATGGTGTATGTGATGTGGATATTAAGAAGTTGGTAGAGTTTCATAAAGAACATGAAAAGGTTGCCACATTAACAGCAGTTATGTTGGAGCAACAAAAAGGAATCCTTGATATTGGTGGAGACAATGCAGTTAAATCGTTTCGAGAAAAGAGTCAGATTGACGAGGCACCAATCAATGCGGGATACATGGTTCTTGAACCAGAAGTTTTCAATTATATTGAGGGGGATCAGACAGTATTTGAACGCGAGCCTTTAGAAAAACTTGCCGGGGAAGGTCAGTTAATGTCTTATATGCATAGAGGCTTTTGGCAGTGTATGGATAATAAACGTGAGATGGATGAATTAGAAAAATTACTCTCTAAGGGAGTGGCACCATGGAAAAAATGGGAGGATTGATTGATGAATAAACGAATTGATTTTTCTTTTTATAAAGGAAAAAAGGTGTTTGTTACCGGTCATACAGGATTTAAGGGTACATGGCTTTGTAAGATTTTAGTAAATGCCGGGGCGATAGTAACCGGTTATTCGACAAATCCACCAACAACCCCTTCATTATTTGATATATCCAGGATTTCAGAGGAAATTCACTCAATAATTGGTGACATCAGAAACTATGACGCACTTAAGGCAGCGTTTGACGAGGCACAGCCAGAAATAGTTTTTCATTTAGCGGCACAGCCTATTGTACGCGATAGTTACAAAGATCCGCGATATACATATGATACAAATGTTATGGGAACTGTAAACATTTTAGAATGCGTTCGTCAATCGCATTCCGTAAAGAGTGTGTTAAATGTCACAACGGACAAAGTGTATCATAATAATGAATGGGAATGGGGATACCGAGAGAATGAACCGCTGGATGGATTTGATCCGTATTCTAATAGTAAAAGTTGTTCTGAGCTAGTAACACATAGTTACAAGAATAGTTTTTTTGCAGATAATAGTGTTGCAATATCTACGGCACGTGCGGGAAATGTTATTGGTGGAGGTGATTTTGCAAATGATCGAATCATTCCAGACTGCGTTCGTGCAATGGAAAAAGGACAGGTGATAGGGGTTCGAAATCCATATTCAACTCGGCCATATCAGCATGTGTTAGAACCTCTTGCTGTTTATCTTATGATTGCTCAAAAACAGTATGAAGATATAACGTATCAGGGCTATTACAATGTGGGACCGGATGATTGTGATTGTGTTACCACAGGTGAGTTAGTGGATCTTTTTTGTAAATGTTGGGGACAAGAAGCAAAATGGGAAAATCAGGCGGAAGATAATGCACCACATGAGGCTAATTTCTTGAAACTTGATTGCAGTAAAGTAAAGTCGACATTTGGCTGGAAGCCTCGCTGGCATATGGAAGAATGTATGGAAATGACCTGTCGTTTTAGTAAGGTATGGTTGGCGAGTGGAAATGTAGCTGCGGAAATGAACAAAGAAATAAAAGAATTTATGGAGGAGAGATAAATGACTACTTGGAAGAATGAAGAAGAAGCACGTGAGCAGATTAAGGCATTGGTAACAGAATATTATCATGACTTTAAGGAAAATAAAAAAACTTTTCAAGAAGGAGATAGAATAACATATGCAGCTCGAGTGTTCGATGAAAAGGAAATGTGTGCCTTGACAGATGCAACACTTGATTTTTGGCTGACTACCGGACGATTTGCAGATCGCTTTGAAAAAGAATTTGCAGAATGGATCGGAGTAAAACATGCACATCTTGTTAATAGTGGATCTTCTGCAAATCTTATTGCATTTATGGCACTAACAGCACCAGAGTTAGGTGATCGTCAGATTAAGAAAGGTGATGAGATTATTACAGTTGCATGTGGATTTCCAACTACGGTTACTCCTGCAATTCAGTATGGTGCAGTTCCTGTGTTTGTTGATGTTACAGTGCCACAATATAATATTGATGTTACTAAATTGGAAGAAGCATTATCTCCAAAGACAAAGGCTGTCATGATTGCACATACACTTGGAAATCCTTTCGATTTGTCGGCAGTTAAAGCATTTTGTGATGAACATAATTTATGGCTTGTCGAAGACAACTGTGATGCACTGGGAACAAAGTATACTATCAATGGCGAGACGCGTTTTACTGGTACCTGGGGAGATATAGGTACATCCAGTTTTTATCCGCCACATCACATGACAATGGGTGAGGGTGGTTGCGTATATACGAATGATTCAAAATTAAATCGCTTAATATTGTCGTTTAGGGATTGGGGGCGTGATTGTGTATGTCCATCTGGTCAAGATAATTTTTGTGGACATCGTTTTGATGGACAATATGGAGAACTTCCGACAGGATACGATCATAAATATGTATATAGCCATTTCGGATATAATTTGAAAGTTACGGATATGCAGGCAGCGATTGGTTGTGAACAGTTAAAGAAGTTCCCATCATTTATTGAACGCCGTCGTCATAATTGGGATCGTTTACGTGCTGCATTGGAACCTGTTTCAGATAAGTTGATTCTTCCTGAACCGGCAAAAAACAGTCATCCATCATGGTTTGGTTTTTTGATCTCTGTAAAACCAGATTGTGGATTAAATCGTAATGCGATAACACATTATGTTGAAAATCATAATGTGCAGACAAGACTGTTATTTAGCGGAAATCTTATTAAACATCCTTGTTTTGATCAGATTCGTGGTACGGATGCGTATCGTGTTTTTGGCGATTTAACCAACACTGATTTCATTATGAATAATACATTTTGGGTTGGAGTATATCCTGGTATGACTGATGAGATGATTGACTATATGGCCAAGATAATCATTGAGGCAGTGAACCAGTAATGGCATGAATTAAGAGGAGATTTTTAGAAAATTATCAGAGTGTCGCATGGCATCTAGAACCTTGCATTGCTCACCGTAACATACAGGAGGTGACAGCATGAGAATAACAACCATTCAAGAGATGGAAAAGGCTGCTTTGGAGATTCGTGTGAATCTATTGAAACTGTGTAACAGGGAAGTAATTCATATTGGTGGAGATTTATCTATTGCTGATATTATGACTGTTCTATGGCAATATCAGATGAATTATAATCCACAAAATCCTCAGGATGAGAGCAGGGATCGTTTTGTATTATCGAAAGGACATGCATCGGCTGTTACAAGTTTTAATCAAGCTGCTATTGGCTGCTTTACAGCTGAAGATGTTATCAACGAATATGCAACAGATCAGGGTCGTTTTTCGATGCACTCCTGCAATCTAGTGAACCCCTTTGTTGAGGTTTCTACTGGAAGCTTAGGTCATGGTATGCCCATAGCTTGTGGAATTGCAGCAGGGTTGCGTCTTAAAGGAAATAATACTAGCCGTGTTTACACGATTATGGGAGATGGAGAGCAGTCGGAAGGATCCATTTGGGAGGCTGCGTTAAATGCAGTAAAATATAATTTGGGAAATTTAGTTGCTATTGTCGATTTTAATGGATTAGAAGCTGATGGTTCGATTGAAGATGTAACCGGATTAGGAGATATTGCCGCGAAGTATAGAGCGTTCGGATGGAATGTGGTTGAAATCGATGGGAACAACATTTCAGAAATTAAGAGGTGTTTTGATCAGCTTCCGCCAGTAACTTCTGATGTGCCGACAGTAATTGTTGCACATACAATTAAGGGGTGCGGTGTTGAATATATGCAGAATGAAGTGCGTTGGCATGCTGGAAAAATTACTGATGAACAGCTAAAAGAATCTGTTGAATCCCTTTATGAAGCATATGATAGAAGGTGGAATATATGAGTGAAAATAAAAGCTTTCTCCGTAATATAATTGGCGAATACATGAGTAAACTGGGTAAGAAAAATGACAAAGTTGTTGTTGTCAATGCAGATTTATCTGGAACTTGTAGAAATCAGAATTTTGTCGAAGAAAATCCTCATAGGGCATTTAATACGGGCATAGCAGAGCAGAATATGATTTCCTTTGGCACTGGTTTGGCATGCGAAGGATTTATTCCCTATGTGTTCTCAATGGCACCATTCTTAACTATGCGTGCATGTGAGCAATGCCGAACCGATGTGGCTTATGGAAATCAAAATGTTCGTATGATTGGTGTGTATGCTGGTGTATCTGGAGGAATTTCAGGTGCAACGCACTGGGCAATTGAGGACTGCGGTATTATGACATCTATTCCTAACATTGCGGTATTTGAAGTGAGTGATGCCAATCAGGCTAAAAATTTATTGGACTATTCATTGAAATATAATGGTCCCATGTATATTCGTAGTAGTGTAGAACCGACAGAAAATATTTATGATGAGGATGTTGATGTATGTGCAGGTGGTTCCACATTGGTAATGGATGGTGATGACGGAGCTTTCCTCTGTTCGGGTGTTATAGTTCAGCATGCGGTAGCTGCTGCAAAGCGCATTCGTGAAGAAACTGGAAAGAAAATTCG
Source organism: Clostridium sp. OM05-6BH (assembly GCF_003481635.1). Classification (NCBI taxonomy): domain Bacteria; kingdom Bacillati; phylum Bacillota; class Clostridia; order Eubacteriales; family Clostridiaceae; genus Clostridium; species Clostridium sp. OM05-6BH. The sequence goes on from NZ_QULH01000015.1 coordinate 44,590, forward strand.
AGTTGTTGATATGTATTCGATTAAGCCGATTGATAAAAATGCAATTTATGAAGCAACAATAACGGGAAACGTTATTGTTGCACAGGATCACAATATTTATGGTGGGCTTGGTAGTATGGTATCGTTGGTAATTGCTGAGAATAATTTATCTACAAGATTCAAGGTGTGTGGAGTTCCTGATAAGTTTGTAGCAATGGCTCATGCAGGATACTTATACCGTCAATTTGGTATTGATGCAGAAGGTTTGAAAATGGAAATGACTAAAATGCTGAAGGGAGAATAGGTGGATGAAAATTGCTATATCCGGAGCAACAAGCATGATTGGGTCAGCTCTTGCGAACGAATTATTAGGGCAGGGACACGAAGTAATTGCAATTGTCAGAAATGATTGCAAAAAATTAAGCGTCTTAAATAAAAGTGATTTGATTACAATTGTAAAGTGTGATATGTGTGACTATCGTACGTTGGACTTTTTGATAGATGGAAAAGTTGATGTCGCTGTAGCAACAGCATGGAACGGAACTCGTGGGGAGGATCGGAGCAATCAGAAACTCCAAAAGACAAATCTACAATACAATGTTGATTTTTTACAGGCAATGATACGCCTTGAATGCAATAGATTTATTACAGCTGGGTCTCAAGCTGAATATGGATTGTGGACTAAACAGGAAAAGCTAACGGAGAATGTTGATCCACAGCCTAACACGGAATACGGAAAATATAAGTTAGCATTTTATGAGTATGCAAAAGATTACTGCCAGAATCATAATTGTGTTTTGGTAGAACCAAGGTTTTTTAGCTTATATGGACCAAATGATTATGCAGGTACTTTGGTGATTTCTATATTGAAGAAAATGATTTCTAACGAGCCTTGTGATTTGACAAAGTGCATCCAAATGTGGGATTTCCTGTATATCGATGATGCAGTTAAAGCTCTTTGTATGCTTATAGAATCAGATAATGTCGAAGGAGTTTATAATTTTGGCTCAGGATATTCGGCTCCATTAAAAGTATTTATTGAAAAGATGATAGATGTTACGCATAGTAAAAGCGAGTTGCACTATGGAACAGTGCCATACCCTGCAACAGGGATTGTAAACGTAAACCCTGATATATGCAGGTTAAAAGGTATCGGATGGAATGCACAATGGAAGTTTGAAGATGGAATAAGAACGATAATGACAAGGTTACAAAGACTCCCTTCTTAAATGTGGGGCTAAATATTATGGAAACTTTGAAACAGAACTACTGGAAAAGATAGGGATTTGGGAGATAACCTCAGGAAGAGAACTAGAACCTTCCCCCACAACAACTCTTTATGTGATAGGAAACGGTTCCGATTTGGCGCATGGTGTTTCATCGTCCTATTCAAAGTTCCGGGATTGGCTCGGAAGACATAGTGATCTTAGGAAAGTGTTGGAGACATACATCAGAAATGATGCATTGTGGTGGAATTTTGAAGAAGCATTGGCTGACCTCGATTTAGATACGCCTTCGATGGCGATTCCAGAAATGCTGGATGCAAGTGTGAAACCATTGTAGAATGTGGTAAAGTCTGGAGCAAAATATCTTAATTTTAATTACACAGAGTTCGCAGAAACACTGTATGGTGTCAAGACTCTATACTGACCAAAGTTTTCTGGAGAGCTTACATATGTATTATAACCCAAGGGAGCGTATACCGATGACTAAAAGAAAACTGAAAAAACTATTCCTCGCTCAGAGTTATCTTGACTCGTGGGACGAGTATCAGCGCAGTTTGCGCAAATCCAGTTATATCACATGGGATTATGTGATATTAACAGCTTCCAATGAGGAGCAGGCGTTAGCCTATGAGCAGCAGATTTTAGATCGGCTGACGTTAGGCTTGCTGCCGGAGAAGACAGTTTATAAGGTGTTACCGGATCCGGATGGTAAGCGTGTTGGATCTGGTGGAGCAACTTTTAATGTATTGAAGTATATTGCTGAGCAGGATGGAGATGCAAGGGAGAACCATTTCCGGGGTAAGCGGATCTTGGTGATCCACTCTGGAGGAGACAGTAAGCGTGTTCCGCAGTATTCGGCTTGTGGCAAGTTGTTTTCACCGGTGCCGCGGGAGCTGCCAAATGGCAGACCATCGACATTATTTGATGAATTTATAATAGGGATGACTTCTTTAGCAGGACGTTTCCCGGATGGAATGGTTGTTCTATCGGGAGATGTGCTGCTTTTATTTAACCCGTTGCAGATCGATCTACAGTATCACGGTGCGGCAGCGATATCGATCAAGGAAGATGTTGAGACAGGCAAAAATCACGGTGTATTTTTAAATGATGGTCACGATCATGTCGCACGCTGCCTACAGAAACAGTCGGTGGAGACACTTCGAGCAGCCGGTGCGGTGAATGAGAATGATGCGGTTGATATTGATACCGGTGCAGTGGTATTAGATGCTGAACTACTGAATGCGTTGTTTGGTCTGATCAGCACAGATGGTATTGTCTGTGAGGAGAAGTTTCATAAGTTCGTGAATGAGACAGCAAGAGTAAGTTTTTATGCGGACTTCTTGTATCCGTTAGCTGGCGAAGCGACGTTGGATGATTTTCAGCGGGAGACTCCGGAGGGGAGCTTTTGTGAAGAACTGACAAAGTGTCGTAATCAGATCTGGGAGGCACTGCATGCTTTCTCAATGAAGCTGATCTGTCTGTCTCCGGCGGAGTTTATTCATTTTGGAACTACGAGAGAGCTTAGAGAGCTTGTGACGGTTGGCGTGGATGATTATGAATTCCTTGGCTGGCAGAAGCGTGTTTTGACGAATATGCAGGATGCGGACGAATATGCGACGAATAATGCCTACATTGCGTCAGATGCCGTGATAGGACAGGGATCCTATATAGAGGATAGTTATATTGGACCGAATACGGTCGTTGGAGCCGGTACGATCATTTCGAATGCCGGCATTGAGAATGTGACGTTGCCGGAAAATATGGTGTTTCACACGTTGGCACTCTCGGATGGCACCTTTGTGACGAGGGTGTATGGTACGGAGGATAATCCAAAGGGAACCTATGAGAAGAATAGCCTATGGATGGGGATACCGATACAAAAAATATTGGCGGTGTACGACATTTTGCCGGAGCAAATATGGAATGGACAGGAGCGTTATTTGTGGTTTGCTGATCTCTACACGGTAGAGGCAGATCGTACTGCCAGTGTTGCAAGTGCGATGCGTTTATGCCGTATTGTGGCAGGAACAGCGAAGCCGGATGATGTGAAGAGTTGGTTGGAGTCAAAGAGACTGAGTTTGTGCAGCAGTTTTAATGCAGCGGATGTACGCGCTATTGTTCCGTGGAAACGGAGCATTGAGAACCAGGTGCTTGTGACCTGTTTCGTGGATCGATTGATGCAGGGAGAGTATTACGAGGATGCATTGCGTGTCTTTGGTGATGCAGGAATTAACGAGGCGCAATATCAGTTGTTGATGGAGCGCGCAGAGCATAGTGCATTTTCGGAGAAGATTCGCATTTATTATGCGTTGTCCAGATATATGAGAAATCATCGCCAAAGCTTTGCAGGAGCACAGTATGATGCGTTAGAGAGCAAATGCTTTGATGAGATCCAGCGCGTTATCTACGAAAATGGCAAAGATAAGATTCCGGATTTTGATGATTTTCATATTGCGAAGGAGGAAGTGCATGTTTCGCTTCCGGTTCGTGTGAATTGGGGCGGCGGTTGGACGGATACACCACCACATTGTAACGAAAAGGGTGGTGTTGTATTAAATGCGGCGATTAAGCTGAAAGGCAATTATCCGATTCAGGTGACGATGCATCGAATTCCCGAGCTGGAGGTACAGTTTGAGAGTCAGGACATTGGTGTAAGTGGTGTTGCAAAGACGGTAGAGGAGATTCAGGATTGCCATAATCCTTATGATTTCTTTGCCCTTCATAAAGCAGCATTGATCGCATGTGGCATTATTCCGATCGAAGGTCATTATGAATTGACGGATATATTGGAGAAGCTGGGTGGCGGATTTTATTTGTCGACGCAGGTGATCGGTGTGCCGAAGGGGTCTGGACTTGGCACAAGTTCCATTCTATCGGGGGCTTGTGTGAAGGCGATCTTTGAATTTTTTGGACAGGAAGTACAAGATGCAGAGCTTTATGATATTGTGCTTTGCATGGAGCAGATCATGAGTACCGGTGGCGGCTGGCAGGATCAAGTCGGTGGCGTGACAGCGGGAGTTAAGATGATTACGACAGAACCTGGAATCAATCAGGTGATTCAAGTAGAAAATGTGGTACTGAGTGAGGCAACCAAGAAGGAGCTGCAGGAGCGATTTGCGCTGATCTATACCGGACAGAGACGTTTGGCGAGAAATTTGTTGCGGGATGTTGTTGGTGGATATATCGGTGGGCGTAAGGAATCTACCGATGCGTTGGATCAAATGCAGCGGACAGCGGCATTGATGCAATTTGAGTTGGAACGTGGTAATGTGGATCGGTTTGCGGCACTTTTGAATGAGCATTGGGAACTTAGCAAGCAGCTTGATGCGGGATCGACGAATACGTGCATTGATCAGATATTTCTTGCTTGTGAAGATCTGGTGGATGGACAGTTTATTTCCGGCGCCGGTGGTGGCGGTTTCTTACAGGTGATCATGAAGAAGGGCGTTACGAGAGAACAGCTACACCAGAGATTATATAGCATATTCCAGGATAGTGGCGTTGATGTTTGGGATACGGAGTTTATCTGGGAATAAGGGAGGAGTTAAACGATGCTAAAAGGAATTCCGAAAGTGCTGACTCCGGAGATGTTGAAAATACTATGCGAGATGGGACATGATGACGAAATTGTCATCGCAGATGCACATTTTCCGGCAGAAGCGATGGGAAAGCGTGTTATTCAGTACCCTTGTATTAGTGCACCGGAGATGGTGGAAGCTATTGTGAAAGTTATGCCGTTAGACACGTATGTAAAGGCTCCGATCATGGTGATGAGCCTGGTGCAGTCGGATATAGATAAAGGAATGCCGATACCGACGATGTGGGAAGAGGTTCGTGCTCGTTCCAGTGAGATTGAGGGATTCGAGGTGCAGCTCGGAGAATATGAGCGGTTTGAATTTTATGAGCATGCCAAGAAAGCCTACGCAATTATACAGACGGGCGAGGAACGGCAATATGGCAACTTTATGCTGCGCAAGGGTGTTGTGCTGAACTAAAGCATTTGTAGAATTGTAGAGCTTGCAATGTGATAGAGAGAAGGTGCGGTATGAGCATAGAGGAAATGGGATATTTCACGGATCGTGCAGTGCGTTCAGACCGCATTATCTATACACCGACTTTATTTGCAAAAGAAGCACTGTTATATTTGCAAGAGGTTGGTTCGCTGCAGGCATTGAAGCCACATCAAAGTCATAGAGAATCGCTGGACTCTTTCTTGTTTTTTGTCGTAAAGAATGGTCGGGGAGAATTGCAGTTTCGCGGACAAAAATATTCGCTTTCTGTGGGGGACTGTGTGTTTATTGATTGCAGACATCCGTATTACCATAGAAGTTCTAAGGATGATCCATGGTCTCTAAAATGGATGCATTTTAATGGCAGTATGGCAGCCACTATTTATGATAAGTATTTATCCCGAGGCGGAGAAAATGTTTTTCCTTCTAAACGGATCGATCAATATATGGATGTGATTGATGCGGTATATCGCGTAGCTGATTCGGAAGATTATATTCGTGATATGCGGATTAATGGGTATCTGCAGAATTTTTTGACATTGTTAATGGAGGAAACATATCATCCGGAGCAGGAGATTGGTGGAGCAAAGCAGGAAAGTATTCATCTTGTGAAAGAATATTTGGAATCGCATTATGAGGATAAGGTGACATTAGATGATTTGTCGAAACGTTTTTACATCAATAAGTATTATTTGACGAAGCTGTTTAAGCAGACCTATGGTGTTACGGTGAATTCGTATTTGCTGCAGATTCGTATTACGCGTGCAAAGCAGCTGCTGCGATTTACGGATCTGTCAGTGGAGATGATCGGGGAGAAGTGTGGGATATCGGATCCCAATTATTTTAATCGGGCATTTAAGAAGATAGAAGGATTGACACCGAGAAGATATCGGATGATGTGGTGAGCAATGACTGGTTTTTATCGTATAGATTGTAACGGAAACTAGGCATTGACATTAGACGATGACGCAGTTAAGATAATCTTAAAATGCTCGCAACGTAGAGGGAATCAGAGCAAAACGTTGGTTTGCTCTTTTTTATAAACTGATTGATCAAAATATAGAAAATTAAAACGAACAAATATTGTGAGATATGTACAAAATTAATGCATGAGAATGTGAAAAATGTCAATAGTAATCCTCGGTCAAAAATGATATACTGCAACATACGAAACAATAAATGTAGCATATTTTAGGGAAGAGGAGATTACTATGGCAATGAAGATGAAGAAATATGAGGAACTGGAACTGCGAGACGACTTTATGTTTAGTCGGATCATGAGCAATCCTAAATTTGTGAAACCGCTTTTGGAGACAATCTTAGGTGTGAAGATACGAAAGATCGTATATCCACAAACACAGAAAACCATTGATCTGTCCCTACAGGCGAAAGGGATTCGGCTGGATGTATATGTGGAGGATGATCAGAACACGGTATTCAATCTGGAAATGCAGACGTCCGATGGCGCAAACCTGCCGAAGAGGATGCGTTATTACCAGGGGATGATAGATCTCAATATATTGGATAAAGGTCAAGATTATACGACATTAAAGAAAAGTTACGTAATCTTCATCTGCACATTTGATCCATTCGGAGAAGGCCGGCATATTTACACATTTTGTAATACATGTCAGGAAAATACAGCATTGACATTAGACGATGACGCAGTTAAGATAATCTTAAGTACAAAGGGAACAATGGACGATGTGAGTCCCGAAATGCAACGGATTTTAGATTATATTGATGGAAAAGGTGCGTCGGACAAATTTACAGAGGAGCTGGAGGAAGCAGTGTGTTCGGCCCGCCAAAACGAGAGATGGAGGTTGGACTATATGACATTAGAATATGAATATCGTCAGCGTTACCTAGAGGGAAAGGAAGAAGGCCGTGCGGAAGGCCGGGAACGAACGATTCAAAAGCTACATGAACGGGGTGATAGTATTGCATCTATTGCGGACATTGTAGAGTTGGATGAGGAAGAGGTAAAACGTGTGATAGATGCATTGAAACTGTAATGAACTAAAACTTTATACCGGACGTTACTAACCGATTCACATAATGCTTATTATGTCGATGGACTAATTATATTTTACAGCCGCTATATAGTGAGTCCTGCCATCAAGAAACTATAGCAATTGCTTTGCCGCAATAGGTTTTCACAGTGATTTCTAGATTTTGTTGTCTCTGATGATTGATTTACATGCCTTTCGGAAACTCGAAGTCCCGGAAGCAAGGTATTCATCATTTTTGAAAGGGACTTTGCGCTCGTCGTTACTTATGTCTCGTATTTCAGAGACATTAAGTAACGTGACGTAGCGCATCGTAGCGAAAGCGTCCCGTCCAAAAATGGATGATACCTTGCTAAACCGGGACATCTCAGACAATCCTTCAGGCATGTATTCATCAGAGACTTAACAAAATAAGAAATCACTGTGAAAACTCTGCGTTCTGCAGCAATTGCTATAGTTTCTTGATGGCAGGATAATTTACCTTGTTGGCTGCAAAATAGCTATTATTTTACTGACATAATAAGCAATATGTCTATGCGTGAGATATTAAGGTATGGAAAGTTTGAGTAATGAATAAAAAACAATATTGTGCTAAAAAGCGTAAAACATGCCAATATATTGTCTTGTTTTACGTTTTTTTTGTGCGTAAAATAACGCTTGTATTTATGAAATAAGAGCATAGCAATTTGTATCGGCGCACACAGGATACAAATGGTTATGCTGGAAAAACGTGTGCAGAATTGGAGTTTATTATATTATGAAAAAAGCGTTAATTACAGGAATTACAGGTCAGGATGGATCTTATTTGGCAGAGTTTTTGTTAGAAAAGGGATATGAGGTACATGGTATTACAAGACGAGCTTCAATCTCCAATACATCACGTATTGACCATTTGTTAGAAAAGAATGCTATTACATTGCATGATGGAGATTTGTCTGATTCTTCTTCATTGGTTCGTATCATTGGATTAATTCAGCCGGATGAAATATATAATCTGGCTGCACAGTCGCATGTGCAGGTGTCGTTTGATGTCCCGGAATATTCCGGCGATGTTGATGCAATCGGTGTACTTCGTATTTTGGAAGCTGTCCGTATTTTGGGACTAACGCAGAAAACTAAGATTTATCAGGCATCTACATCTGAATTATTTGGTAAGGTGGAAGAAGTGCCACAGAGAGAGACAACACCATTTCATCCATACAGCCCATATGCGGTTGCGAAACAGTATGGCTTTTGGATTGTAAAAGAGTATCGTGAAGCATATAACATGTTTGCAGTGAATGGCATTTTGTTTAATCATGAATCGGAGCGTCGTGGTGAAAATTTTGTAACCCGCAAGATTACGTTAGCAGCAGGACGTATCGCTGAGGGATTACAGGATCATTTGGAACTGGGCAACATGGATTCCCTGCGCGACTGGGGATATGCGAGAGATTATGTAGAATGTATGTGGATGATCTTGCAGCATGATACGCCTGAAGATTTTGTGATTGCAACGGGAGAGCAGCATACGGTTCGCGACTTTACGGAAAAGGCGTTTGCAGCAAATGGAATGCAGATCCGTTGGGAAGGTGAAGGCGTGGATGAAAAGGGATACGATGCAGAGACCGGCAAGCTGTTAGTCAGCGTCAATCCGCAGTGGTTCCGTCCAACCGATGTAGATAATCTTTGGGGAGATCCTACGAAGGCAAAGACAGTACTTGGATGGAATCCACAGAAAACAAGTTATGAAGAATTGGTCCGTATCATGGCGGAACATGACCGTAAGTTAGCGAAGAGGGAGCGTGCGGTGAAAGATGCAGATGCATAGTACCGGATAATTCATGGTATCAGCTAAGAGACAAAATATTTTTTGAGACCAATCGAAAGGACGGATGATCGAAATGATGGAAAAAGATGCCAAAATATACGTTGCAGGGCACCGGGGGATGGTTGGATCTGCAATAGTCAGAGAGTTGGAAAGACAGGGATATACGAATATTGTTACTCGTACTCATACAGAGCTTGATCTGTGCAGACAGGATGCAGTGGAAGCATTTTTTGCACAGGAAAAGCCAGAGTATGTATTTTTAGCAGCAGCTAAAGTTGGCGGCATTGTGGCGAACCAAAATGCACTTGCAGATTTTATGTATGATAATATGATCTTGGAGATGAATGTGATTCATTCTGCATGGAAGAACGGTTGTAAGAAACTTGAGTTTTTAGGATCTTCCTGTATTTATCCGCGAATGGCACCACAGCCAATGAAAGAGAGCTGCCTGCTTACTTCAGAATTAGAGAAGACGAATGAGGCGTATGCACTAGCTAAAATTTCCGGGTTGAAATATTGTGAGTTTTTGAATAAACAGTATGGGACGGATTACATTTCGGTGATGCCGACCAATTTGTATGGACCAAATGATAATTATCATCCGACACACAGCCATGTGCTTCCGGCGTTGATCCGCCGTTTTCATGAGGCGAAAGAGAGTGGAGCAACTGAAGTGACTTGCTGGGGGGATGGCTCTCCACTTCGTGAATTTTTGTATGTAGATGATCTGGCCAATCTATGTGTGTTCTTAATGAACAATTATAGTGGTGATGAGACGGTCAATGCGGGAACAGGTAAGGAATTAACGATTAAGGAATTGACAGAATTAGTGGCTAAGGTGATTGGATTCAATGGAGAGATCAAGTGGGATAGTTCGAAACCAAATGGTACACCGCGTAAACTTCTTGATGTTAGTAAAGCTGAGAAGCTTGGATGGACATATAAGACGGAATTAGAGGATGGAATTCGGTTATCGTATGAGGACTTTTTGAATAATCCGATGAGAGCAGAGCGTTGATCATATAGAAGTGTTATTACAGTTGATTTACAAAGGACTCCCAATGTTGGGGGTAGAGTGATCGGTTGAATGCGAATTGTTGCGCTGAGAAAGGAATAGTTAGTTATTATGAATTTAGTATTATTATCTGGTGGATCCGGAAAGCGTCTTTGGCCGCTTTCGAATGATGTTCGTTCAAAACAATTTATTCCATTTTTGAAAACGGAAAATGGATATGAATCAATGGTACAGCGTGTATATCGTCAGATTAAGTTGGTGGACGAAAATGCGGAAGTAACAATCGCAACGTCTAAGACGCAGGTTTCCTCGATACACAATCAGTTGGGCGAAGATGTAGGGATCAGTGTTGAACCGTGCCGCCGTGATACGTTTCCGGCGATTGTGTTGGCTGCCGCTTATTTGAAAGATGTTCGAGGAGTTGGGCTAGAGGAATCGGTTGTGGTTTGTCCGGTAGATCCATATGTTAATGATGATTATTTTGAAGCATTAAAGCGTCTGGGAGAATTAGCAGAAACGGAAGAGGCTAATCTGGTTTTAATGGGAATTGAACCGACGTATCCGAGTGAAAAATATGGATACATTATTCCGACATCAACGCAATCAGTAAGTGATGTATCTGTATTTAAGGAAAAGCCAACGGAAGAAATTGCAAAAGGTTATATTGCACAAGGCGCATTGTGGAATGGTGGCGTTTTTGCATTTCGCTTAGGTCATGTCTTGGACAGAGCACATGAGTTGATTGATTTTACGGATTATGCGGACCTGTTTGATAAGTATGAAACTTTGGAAAAAATATCGTTTGACTATGCGGTAGTAGAGCATGAAAAAAACATTAAAGTAATGCGCTTTTCCGGTGCGTGGAATGATCTTGGAACATGGAATGCATTGACTGAGATCATGGAGGGAAATACGATCGGTGAGGCAATCTTTGATGAAACGACAGAGAACACATTTGTGATCAATGAGATGAATGTTCCGATCTTGTGTATGGGTACTAAGAATATTGTTGTGTCGGCGAGTGCGGAGGGGATTTTAGTATCAGATATTGAGCAGGCAGATCGAATTAAGCCATATGTGGATCAGATCGATCAGCAGATCATGTATGCTGAAAAGTCGTGGGGAAGCTACCGTGTCATTGATATTGAGGAAGAAAGTATTACGATAAAGGTAACGTTAAATCCGGGACACAGCATGAATTATCATAGTCACGAGCACAGGGATGAGGTGTGGACAATTCTTTCCGGTGAGGGACGAACAATTGTGGATGGAATGGAACAGAGTGTCCGGGCAGGAGATGTTATTACGATGTCTGCAGGATGTCGTCATACTATTATTGCTAAGACAGAACTACAGGTGATGGAAGTACAGCTTGGTAAGGAAATCAATGTGCATGATAAGAAGGTGTACGAATTGCCGGCAACAAGGTAAGGCATAGTGCGGAGGATGAACATGGATAGAAAGCCGTTTTTATTGAAACCTGCCGCTAAGGATTATTTATGGGGTGGCAGTAGATTAAATGATGATTTTTCGAAAAATATTAATATGCAGCCGCTGGCGGAGACATGGGAATGCTCGACACATCCGGATGGACCAAGTGTTATTGCAAGTGGTGAGTTTGAGGGAATGGAACTTGCAGAACTTTTGAGACGTTTTCCGGAATTTATCGGAGAACATCCGAGGAGTAATCCGTATCTTGAGGCAGGTGAACTTCCTATTTTGATCAAGTTTATTGATGCGAAGAAGGATCTTTCTGTGCAGGTGCACCCGGATGACGAATATGCAAGAAACAAGGAGGGGGAACTCTTTGGCAAAACAGAAATGTGGTATGTTTTGGATGCGGCTAAAGATGCAAAACTTGTGTATGGCTTTTATCATGATATGGATAAGAAAAAATTACGTCATAGCATAGAGAATGGAACAGTGGAAAAATACTTACAGAAAGTGCCGGTGCATAGAGATGATGTATTTTTTATTGAGGCAGGAACGGTGCACGCGATCGGCGCAGGAGCACTGATCGCGGAGATTCAGGAAAATTCTAATCTGACGTATCGTTTGTATGATTATAATCGTCGCGACAAGCAGGGAAAGCTGAGAGAATTACATGTCGATAAAGCGCTTGATGTTGTTGATCTGCGGCAAAGTTCGGAACCACGACAACCGCTCCGAGTATTAAAGTATCAAAGAGGCTGGGCGAGTGAACTATTATGCCGGTGCCAATATTTTCAGGTTGAGCGTATGCTGCTTAATACGGAATCATGTCGTGAAATGGCAGATTTTTACACAGATAAAAATTCATTTCAGGTATTATTATGCACGTCAGGATGTGGTTTACTGCTTTATGGCGGATCAGGAGTGTTGCAGTTTTTTAAGGGGGATTGTATATTTGTACCCGCTGGTTCGGTGCCGCTCAAGATTCATGGTAGTGCGCAGATGTTGAAAGTGACGTGTTAAATGATCAGATTGACATAGTAAATGTTTGCTAAATGTGACAAAATTAAATGAATATGCGACAATTACAAAATATTATCATCAAAATGGTGAAGAGTATGTAGTTGTTGGAAAGGTTTGGTAAAGAGCATGAAAGAGACGATACAAAAAGAATATTTAAGGTGGAAGACATTAGCAGATGATCAGGATGTGGCTGCAGAATTACAAAGTATGGACGGCAATGAAGAGCAGATCGAGGATGCATTCTATCGTAATTTGGCATTTGGAACCGGAGGATTGCGCGGAGTAATTGGTGCCGGAACAAATCGAATGAATATTTATACTGTGGCAAAGGCGTCTCAAGGTTTGGCAGATTATGTAAATAAGCAGTTTGCACCGAACAAGAGAAGTATTGCGATCAGTTATGATTCGAGAATCAAATCAGACGTATTTGCAAGGGTTGCTGCAGGAGTTTTTGCGGCAAACGGAATCCAATCTTATATTTATAAAGAACTTATGCCTACGCCTTGTTTGTCCTATGCTGTGAGGGCACTTCATTGTGCTGCTGGTATTATGGTAACAGCGTCTCATAATCCGTCGAAGTATAACGGATACAAAGTATATGGGGCAGATGGCTGTCAGATTACAACAAAGGCAGCAGATGCTATTTTAGCAGAGATAGAAAAGTTAGATTTGTTTGATGATGTGAAAAGAGTATCCTTTAAAGAGGCGTTAAACGTTAATAAGGTGTCCTATATTTCGGACAGAGTGTATGATGACTTTATCGAAGAAGTGAAAAAACAATCATTACTATCGGACGATCTTGCCATTAATAAAGATGTTTCTATTGTATATACGCCGTTGAACGGGACGGGGTTAAAACCGGTTTTACGAGCATTAAAAGAATCTGGTTATACAAATATTACTGTAGTAAAAGAGCAGGAGCAGCCGGATGGATATTTCACAACTTGCCCATATCCAAATCCGGAAATTAAAGAAGCGATGGAACTTGGAATAGCATATGCTAAGAAGTGCAATGCAGATTTATTACTTGCGACGGATCCTGATTGCGACCGGGTTGGTATTGCAGTTAAAAATAAGCAGGGAGAACATGTATTAGTAACCGGCAATGAAGTGGGAATGTTGTTGTTAGATTATATTTGCAGCAGAAGAATTGCAATGGAGACGATGCCGGAGGATCCGGTTGCTGTAAAAACAATAGTTACCATCGATATGGCAGAAAGAATAGCAGAACATTATGGTGTTAATGTAATTAATGTTTTAACCGGTTTTAAGTTTATTGGCGAACAGATTGGTTTGCTGGAAAAACAAGGGAAGGAAGACTCATATATCTTTGGCTTTGAAGAAAGTTATGGGTATTTGTCGGGAGGATATGTCCGTGATAAAGATGCGGTGAATGGAGCATTTTTAATTTGCGAAATGTTTGCATATTATGCTGCTTTAGGAATTAGTTTATTGGATAAATTAAACGAATTATACGAGCAGTATGGATATTGTCTAAATACCTTGCATTCCTATGAATTTGAGGGTGCTGCTGGATTTGATAAGATGCAGAGGATCATGGCTGATTTTCGTACCGGAATAACTTCATTTGCCGGTAAAAAAGTGATAAAATGCAATGACTATAAAGAAGGCGTTGATGGATTACCAAAGTCAGATGTATTGAAATATTTCCTAGAGGACCATTGTTCTGTTGTTGTGCGTCCTTCGGGGACGGAACCTAAGTTAAAAACATATATTTCGGTGAGTGCTGAGAACCGGGAGAAAGCAGTCATGGTAGAGCAGGACATTGCGTGTGAATTGGAGCGAAAGATGAAATAAATTATGTCAATGCTGCATTGACATTAGATGATAACGTGGTTAAGATAATTTTATTTTAGCTTATATTAATGGAAAAGGTGCGTGGGACTATGAAAGAGCAACACATCCATAAGTCGGGTCGGCCGCTCAAGAAACCAAATTATGATGCGGCTGCCATTTTACAGGACACGGTGGAGCAGGCTGTTAGATATTATACGATTTCCGGCGATAAGAGGGCAGGAGATGCAAAGCATCGATCTTTAGCTGAGATCGGACGCTTAATGGAGATGAATCCTATTAAAGTGCGCAAGCTATTGATCACGGCAGGGGTGTATGAGAGTGACATCGCAGATCATGTAAATGCCGTGTTTGCGAAGCATCGTGCCAAGCTATCGTACAAAGAAGCATTAAAACAGACCTGCATGGAAACAGGTCTGTCTAGAGCTTCTGTAAATTCTTATCTCCCTTATGAGAAAGGGATTTATATGCCGGAGGATTGTTCACCGGATGAAATTAGTGTTGGAGCAGAGCGGATAAGACGGTTTCGCAGGAAAAATGCTACTCCGTAAATTTACGTTCCACATGCCATAGCGTTACGCCGCAGATAATTCCGGCGATGACGATGGAAATAAAGTCTGCGACGGATTGTGCATAGATCACACCGTTTAATTGGAACAATTTATTCAGGATAAAGAGCATTGGGATGAAGGCAAGTCCCTGACGGCATACCGTAAGCAAAAGAGATTGCAAAGCTTTTCCCATTCCCTGCAAGGTATTGATACATAAGAACAAAATACCGATAACAGGGCCGGAAAGCTGTAGTGCGATCATCATTTTGATGCCGGAAGTGACAACTTCCTGATCGTTGATAAATGCATGAATGATCGGCTCGCGGGCGATCACCATTAGGAGCGTGAGTACAGTACCCATAATGACGGCGCACAGCCCAGTGAAAAAGAATATTTTTTTCAGGCGTTTTACATTTCTGGCACCGTAGTTATAACCGATGAGAGGCTGAATACCAGCGCAGAGTCCGATCTGCAGCAAGATAACGATCATGTTTGCTTTCATGGCGATGCCCATGGCGGCTACAGGTGTGTCTCCATAGCTGATCAATACGTTATTTAATAGGATGTTAGCGCAGCTCATCAAAATATTATTGAGAGATGCCGGGATCCCAATGGAAAAGACGCTGGATGCAATACGGTTTTTCCATTGAAAGTCGCTTGGCTTTATGGAAAGGGCAGTGCCTTTTTTGTGCAACAGATAGTGAAGATAGAAAATACAAGCTGCTACATTGCCAAGTACAGTAGCGACAGCTGCTCCGGATACACCCCAGCCAAGCCATAAGATCATAATGGGATCCAAAATAATATTGGTGATGGTACCGATCAGATTTCCGATCATGGATTCTTTGGCTGCTCCTTCACCGCGGACAATATTACCGTAAGCAGTGCCAAACATGACAAAAGGGGCACCGATCGCAACGAAAGTAAGATATTGTCTTGCATAATCAATGGTTGCCGGACTGGCACCGATCATTTTGAGAATACCATCCATAAAGAGGATGAATATTAGTGTCATCAGTATCCCGACACCCAGAGAACCATAGCAGCAAAAGGCAGAAATGTGTCTCGCACGCTGCTCATTTTTTTCGCCAAGTGCACGTGAGATCGCGGAACTTCCGCCGATCCCGAAGAGATTGCCGAGCGCCATAAACACCATAAATACAGGTGTGGCAAGAGAGACTGCAGCCACCTGCATGGCATCACCGGTCTGGCCGATAAAAAAGGTATCAGCCATATTATAAATAACAACTACCAGCATTGTGACGATCGTTGGAATAGCCATAAGTGCCACCGCCTTTGGGACGGATGCTTTTTCAAATAAATCTCGGTTTGAATTCATAGCAATATTTACCTCCTGTGTTTGTGTATAATTCATCGTTATCAAAATGATTTTCTGATCGTATTTGAATGTCTTTCATCATGATCAAAATGATTTCGACGTACCTCATGTTGTACCATGTAAAATGCAACTTTTCTATTCTACGCCACTTTTCGCCAAAATGCAAGTCGATACACTACTCCACATCACATTTTTCTTAATTGCTCAAACTTTGCACATCAAAAATTCTCATATTGTCACATATTGCTTATTATGTCAGTAAAATAATAGCTATTTTACAGCCAACAAGGTAAATTATCCTGCCATCAAAAAAACTAAAGCAATTGCTATAGTTTATTGATGGCAGGACTCACTATATAGCGGCTGCAAAATATAATTAGCCCATCGACATAATAAGCAATATGTGACTGGATGGCAGCTTCGGATGTGTGAAGTTTGAATTAATTACGCAAAAACTGCCGCCCTTGGAATTTTGATTCCAAGGGCGGCAGCTTTTAAGTTTTGCTGTTCCTTTTTGTCGGTAACGCTTATTTGTTGTTATTGCTATCCGTTTCGGGTGCTTTTTGAAACGGAAAATTCTGAAATTCTAGAAAATATTTTGGCTCTACATTTAATATATCAGCAATATCAAAGATGAGATCCAATGATATTTTACGATTTACATTTGGTGCTTCGATAGCACCAATATGTTGTCTGCTGACATTTAACTTCTCAGCCAATTCTTCCTGTGTCATTTTCTGATATTTACGACAATAAGCAATGCGAAAACCGATTTCGCGATAGCGTTCCCAGTGATTTGTATCTTTCTTCATAATGTATCCCCTTTTCTATATGATAATTCTGGCACTCGGAGACAAGTTGTGTGGTAATGCATATCCGCACAATGTTAAAAGTGCTCCATTACATCGTATGTCCTATATCATTAGTTTAACCGAAAATAATAAATTTAACATAATTTGAAAAGTAATATGAGTTATTTTGCAAATAACAAATTAAATGTATTACGTATGAAATGTTTGTCTTAAGGAAAATATTCATGGGCAACTTGCCATTTATTAGGTGGAATGGTAATATTTATGATTGTTAGATAGCGTTTCACATAATGTTAGAACACACGACATCTTATATTTTAGATGGCTATGAGATTTTATGTGGACGATAAATGGATTCAAACGTTCCGGTTCTTTATAGTTGTATGGTTATAGATTACTTATTCTAAAAGGGATTTTTGGTATGGAAGGTTTGAGTTGTCGAGGAAATGACAAAGGGTATGGTTAGAATATGTTAATAGATTGTATGATGGCAGACATTGCGGAAGTCTTGTCGTATTTGCCGACAGCGATATTAGTCGGAGCAGCATATGCATTGGTGGCAGGAATTGTCTTCCGCTTTATGAGAAAACGGGCAGCGAGTAGCGGTGATACGCCCGGTAAGGTGCCATTTGGCGAAAATAGTGTTTTTAAGCTGACTATAAGCACATTGTTAGTGATTTATGTTGTCGTGGTATTGATGACGGTGTTTTTTTCAAGAGAACTTGGCTCCAGAGATGGCATAGATATGCGCATTCTGGGAACATGGGGAACGACGATGCAGGATCATGCGTGGGTGCTTGAAAATGTTTTGCTCTTTATTCCGTTTGGCCTGTTACTTTCTTTTTGGTTTCCAACTGGAAAAAAGGGTATTGTTGTTCTTATTGGCATGGTGTGCAGCATCGCGATTGAAGTGACACAGCTTGTTACGGGGTATGGATTTTGTCAGTTGGATGATGTTATAATGAATACAGCAGGAACTTTTGTGGGATATCTGCTGTATCATGGTATTGTAAATATATGTCGAAGGACGATGGCGAGAAGGCTATGCTGTTTATTGCTGGTGATTGTGTGGATGACGACGATCTTTCATTTTTCGGCACAGCCGGCAGATGAATCCGGGCAGATGAGCCTGCGGTTTGGAATGTCGATCTGTCGGATGGTTGTACCGCATTTTGAGGATAAAACGGTAGAGCAGCAAGAGACGATGGCAAGAAGGATTGAGTTTCCGGTACGTAAAGCGGCACATATGACGGAGTATGCGATTTTGGCGTTGTTATTGTTAGGTACGATCACGAAGGATCGGATCACGCGAAAACAGCTGTTGGCGGTGATATGTTTGGTAGCAGCTTATGCAGCAACGGATGAATATCATCAGTTATTCGTGCCGGGACGGAGTGGTCAGGTGCGGGATGTGGTCATTGATACGGTTGGAGGAACACTTGGCCTTGGTGCTTGGCTGGCAGTACGCCGCCTTTTGACACCTTGATCCTTAATAGAAAATTGCCCGTAATGTTTAATAGGAAATTGCTCGTAATGTTGTGTTACACCACCAAGAATTGCTTTAGCAATTCTTGCAAAGCAAAGCGCTGGCTTTGCTTTTGTACGGAACATCTTTGAGTGTTAGGAGATGATTAACAATGGATTTTATGATTGGTACGGTTGATTCGA
Organism: Clostridium sp. OM05-6BH; assembly: GCF_003481635.1. Lineage (NCBI taxonomy): Bacteria > Bacillati > Bacillota > Clostridia > Eubacteriales > Clostridiaceae > Clostridium > Clostridium sp. OM05-6BH. Next base: position 63,278 of record NZ_QULH01000015.1, read on the forward strand.
AACGGCTTCGCAAAGATTTGCTGCAGCATTTTCGGACAGCCCCGAATTGTAGAACGCCGGAGGGACGGCGTAAGCTGGAAGCAATACAGTATGCTAATGAGCAGCAGCTTGTGGCACTTGCTAAGCAGGAAGGCTTTGAGATGAGACCCTATATTCGTTAGGGCAGAAGAGCATAGAGCAGATGTGTGATTTGCGAAGACAGAAGAGCATAGAGCAGAGGTACAATTTGCGAAAGCAGAAAGGCGGATTATAAATATGAAACAGTATGATTATTTAGTAGTAGGAGCAGGACTTTTTGGAGCAGTATTTGCCAGACAGGCGGCGGATGCGGGCAAGAAAGTGCTTGTGATCGATAAAAGGGATCACATTGCGGGAAATGTTTATACAGAACAGGTGGAGGGAATCCATGTACATCGTTATGGAGCCCATATTTTTCACACGAATAATAAAACAGTGTGGGATTATATTACACGGTTTGCAGAGTTTAACCGTTTTACGAACAGCCCTGTCGCAAATTATAAGGGGGAATTATATAGCCTGCCTTTTAATATGTACACATTCAATAAGATCTGGGGTGTTGTGACGCCGGAGGAGGCAGCAGCTAAGATTGAAGAGCAGCGGCAGGAAGCAGGCATTACAGAACCACACAATTTAGAGGAACAGGCGATCAGTCTGGTCGGTAAAGATATTTATGAAAAATTGATCAAAGGATATACGCAGAAGCAATGGGGACGTCCATGTACGGAATTGCCGGCATTTATTATCAAGCGTTTGCCGGTGAGATTAACATTTGATAATAATTATTTTAATGCGTTATATCAGGGCATTCCAGTTGGTGGATATACGCAGATGGTTGCTAATTTGTTAGACGGGATAGAAGTGCAGCTTGGCGTGGATTATTTGGCAGACAAGGAAAAGCTTGCTGCAACTGCAGAACGTGTCGTATACACAGGAGCGATTGACGCTTACTTTAATTACACGCTTGGTACATTGCAATATCGTTCTGTGCGTTTTGAGACAGAGACATTAGATATACCGAATTTCCAAGGCAATGCTGCAGTAAATTATACGGATGCCGAGACACCTTGGACAAGAATTATTGAACACAAATGGTTTGAGTTTGGTAAAGATGCAGAGGGAAATGATCTGCCGAAAACGGTAATCTCCAGAGAGTATAGTTCTGAGTGGAAGCCGGGAGATGAACCATATTATCCGGTAAATGATGAGAAAAATGGTGCATTGTATGAGAAGTATAAGGAGTTAGCAGCCGGGGAGACTAATGTGATCTTTGGCGGAAGATTGGGCGAGTATAAGTATTATGATATGGATGCGGTTATCGCCTCAGCGCTCGCATTGAGTGAACGTGAGCTTGCATAAGAAAGCATAGCTTTATTGAGTGAAGTGCACTTGTATAAGAAAGCATAGCCCCGGTGGGTGAATGAGAAACGATATAAGAAACAGCCTTGTTGAGAATGACTGGGAAGGAGAGTAGCTCTTATGGAGTGGATTTATCCGATTTTGGGTAAGCAAAAGTGTCTGCCCTTCTATTTGTCGGGCGTTGGCATTGCAGAACCGGAGTATCATGTGATACGAGAAGAAGGTTTGGTATCCCATCAGCTTCATTATACGCAAAGTGGCCGTGGCAATCTTGTTGTTGGCGGCGCGACGTATCCGTTAGAGCCGGGAAGTATGTTTTATATGGCACCGGGGATCCCACATGAGTATTATCCGCTTGTTGAGGATGAGTGGACGACCTGTTGGCTGGTGTTTCGTGGGGAACATTTGCTGGAATTGATGAAAGGCATGGGTTTTGATGGTTTTGCCTATGATAAAAACATTGTCAATGAAAAGATTACCGGAATTTTTCATCAGATGCTTAAGGCGGCAAAAGATCCATTGTATGGTGATGAGCGATGCTCTATGTTAGTGTATGAATATATTATGAATGTCCGACAGGCGTTTTTGGCAAATAAGAAGTATGGCGGTCAGAGTGCCAAGAGCATGTTGCAGCGTGCTCTAATGTTTATTCATAAAAATTATGCGAGAGATATTACATTAGAAGAACTGGCAGAAATGAGCGGCGTGACGAAACAGCATTTTTGTCGGGTTTTTAAGGAACAGATGCGGATGCGTCCGATGGAGTATCTGGCAAGACAACGAGTTTCGGTTGCAAGAAGTATGTTGTTAGCAACAGATAAAAGCATCGCACAGATCGGGGCGGAGGTCGGATATGAGAATCCGACGTATTTCGGCATGGTATTTAAGAAGTATGAAGGCATAACGCCGACCGATTGCAGAAAAAGACATGGTACAAGCTTGACATGGTAGAGGCTTGCAGAGCAAAACGCTGGTTTTGCTCTTTTTTGATGTGCGCCTTGCGGCGCACGTCGCTAATGGGTGAAAGTCCCTAATCCGCCCTAGTAGTGGGAAGGATACAGCCAAGACCAAGGGTGTCCATCGTGAGGTGGAATCTGAAGGAAGGTGGAGGCAAATCTCTGGTCTGACGAACAGAAATCACATCAGGCTATAGTTAAGGATAAGGCTGCATCACAAGCCAAAGTCCAATAACTACTCGGAATTAACTGTAGTAAATGTGGCAGATATATGGAGAGAAAGTGACGTGTGGTACCAAGGGAGGTTTCGTCAGCGGTTGGAAACAGAGTATGAAAACCGTCAGTAACAACGAATGGCGAGAAGTCAGCAGAGGTCATAGTACCATTATGGTTGCAAACATAGTGGGAAGGACTGAACTTTAGGAGATGTGAGTAAATGAATGTAACCAAAGATGGATTTAAGGACAGACAACTTCATATTGAGGACTATCTGCAAATGGTATCTGCGGAACAGAAAGAGTATGCAGAAGTGTCCGCCCATCAGAGGATTACTGAAAACAACGACATCATCACAGATTTTCAGACGGACAATCTACTGGAACAGATTTTACACAAGGATAACCTTAACAAGGCTTATAAGAAAGTGAAATCTAACAAAGGAGCAGGCGGCGTTGACGGAATGAGCGTAGATGAACTTCTAGGCTTTCTGAAAGACAACCAAGAGCAACTAATCCAACAGATAAAGGATGGGAAATATAAACCTAATCCAGTCCGTAGGGTAGAAATACCCAAAGAAACAAAAGGCGAGGTCAGAAAACTGGGAGTGCCAACAGTAGTTGACAGAGTGTTTCAACAGGCAATCACACAGGTATTAACGCCGATTTACGAGAAACAGTTCTCGGAGGATAGTTTTGGATTTCGACCGAACAGAGGTGCGCATGACGCACTGAAACAATGCCAGACAAATGTCAATGATGGATATGTATATGTGGTAGATATGGATTTGGAGAAGTTCTTTGACACAGTATGTCAGAGCAAACTAATTGAAGTACTATCACGAACCATCAAGGATGGGCGGGTAATATCACTCATTCACAAATATCTTAATGCTGGAGTTATCAGCAGAGGAATGTTCGAAAAGACAGAGGTCGGAATGCCACAAGGTGGACCATTAAGCCCACTCTTAAGTAACATCATGCTGAATGAATTGGATAAGGAACTTACACGGAGAGGGCATAGATTTGTCCGATACGCAGATGACTGTATGATTTTCTGTAAAAGCAGGAAAAGTGCAGAAAGAACCTTAAACAACATAGTGCCATATATTGAGGGAAAACTATTCCTTAAAGTAAATCGCACCAAGACGTGCGTGGCACATATCAGCAAAGTCAAATACCTTGGCTATAGCTTCTATAGATACAAGGGAATATGCAGATTTCGGGTACATCCTAAATCAGTAACAAAGATGAAGAATAAAATCAGAGAGCTTACTGACAGACATAACGGATGGGGAAATGAATATCGAGCATTAAAGCTGACACAGTTTATTAGAGGATGGGTAAATTACTTTGGAATGGCAGATATGAAAGGTCTGTTGCAGAGTAATGACAAGTGGTTACGCCATAGAATAAGGGCAGTCTATTGGAAACAATGGAAGAAACCTAAAACGAAATACCGAAAGTTGAAAGAACTCGGAATGAATGAAGACTTTATTCAATGGCACGCAAATATGCGCCAGGGCATTTGGAACTGTAGCAATAATAGACTGGTACAGTTTGCCTTGAGTAATGAAAAACTCCGTGAATGGGGATATCCAACATTCACAGAGTTTTACCTGAAAATATGTGAAAACTAAAGAACCGCCGTATACCGAACGGTACGTCAGACTGTCTAACGATTCGAAAATTCAGTCTGATGTACGGTATTTTTATCTTCGATTTTTTTAATACCATTTTTATCTTTGTTTTTCACATGAATTACATGCGTTCCTCTCCCTGCTACATCACACTTCCTTCAAACTTCGTTACTAATTCTTCTGTTGAAAACATGCTTAATAATCGCTTAAAGTTATAAGCGAAAAACATAGATGCAGCTTCTGCGTCAACATTCTCTTGTCTGCGTCGATGAAAGAAACTATATCCGAGACTTCTTTTTATAGTCCCAAACGGATGCTCCACGATACATCTTCTCTGTTTATAAACCTCGTTATTATTTAGTGTTTCATTATACACAGTTTCAAGAACATCTTCATGTACCCAACGCTGTATCGTTCTTCCAGATGAAGAAGTAGTGCAGTCTTTTTTATATTTGCGATACTTCATACCATTCTTCGAAGTATTTTCAAAAAATCGTAATCTATCTCCTGCTGGGCATGTATATTCATCAGTTTCACCATTATATATAAACTTTTCTTTGCGAAATTCATTATCCTTTGTAGCATTATTCGCTTTAGCTTTTTTTATAAAGACATTCATTCCGGCATCAACACAGTTTTTTATCTCCGTTCCGTTATAATAACCTGTATCTGCCAGAACTGTAGAAGACTCTTTTTCTAAAAGTTCGGATGCTTTTTGTGCCATAGTGTAAAGCTGGTTTTGGTCATTTATATCATTAGTCGTCGAAATATCTACAACAAAATGATTCTTTGCATCTACAACAGACTGTACATTGTAGCAGATATCCAATGAGCCGTTATTTTTCATCCTTCTTGAATCGGGATCTGTCAAACTCTTTTGTTCCAGTCCTTCATCTTTTAATTCCTGTTTTTGTGTAAGATACTGTTCTTTTAGTTCTTGATATGTTTTTAGTTTATCTGTAAGGTCATCTGCCAGCGCTTCATCTTTAGCGATTTATAATGGCTCAGTTGTCAAGACAAAAATTTAATATTTTTATAATG
>NZ_QULH01000016.1:0-62169 GCF_003481635.1 Clostridium sp. OM05-6BH
CTGCAAAATAGCTATTAGTTTTGTGACATAATAAGCAATATGTGGTTCTTATAGTAACTTTCGGTATGGGAAGTTTTAGTAAAATAATCATTTGCCTATGTAAAATAAATATGGTTACAAGAATGCGAAATGGGTCCAAAAATGAGAAGAGACATAATTTAAACAGATTTTCATGTTATAATAGAAGTATTAAGGGATAGTTTTCGTGTTTGCATGATATAATGAGCAATTATTATGAAATTACGTATGTGATCAGAATGGAAGGAAGGTGGCATATGAAAAAGAAACAAAGAATTGCGGTGTTAGTAGCAATTGCGCTTGCTGTGCCTGGGGTGGGGAATTGGGATCGCCAGGCGGCAGATGCGATGACTGCTGACACCGCACAGAGCTCTGTAGCAGATATAACCAAATTGGCCAATCAAGCAGAGCTATATCATAAAGTATACAAGGAAAATACGGCGGGCCATATTTCCTATTCGCTGCAGGATGATACAGGCAACACGTTATCTAGGTATACATCGTCTGCTGCGGCTAAGAATAAACGCTCCATGGCACTTCCAGTGAGCTATGATCCGCGTGGAACAGAGCAGGAAACGCCAATACGCAATCAGCAGGATACAGGTGCCTGTTGGGCGTTTGGAGCATTAAAAGCGTTGGAATCTGATTGTCTGATGAAGGGGATCTTAACCAAAGATACTGCGGATCTGTCCGAAAATCACTTGGCATGGTACGCCTATCATGCCCTGGATGATACGACCAGTCCATTGTATGGTGATCATATGTCGCGTGACTATGTTTCTGATAGAGCAAGTTATAATAAAGGTGGAAATGCAGATGTTGCACAGGCTGTCTTAGCAAACAAATGGGGGGCTGTGGCAGAGAGTGAGGCTCCCTTTGATACGGCTTCTAATATGGCATCTGTCATGAAAAATGCGGCATCCTCGCTGCGTACACAGTCGTTGATCCAGTTGACAGACTCCGAATGTTATGATCCATATCTGGCAAGCGATATCACATCAAGAAATGAGATCAAGGAAGCAATATTGACGCATGGGGCAATGGATGTGGCGTTGTATTATAATCCGTCCAATCGATATTACAAAGAGACGAATGGTGTGTACGCCAGTTATGCTTACATGGTGGGACCTGATCAGGCGAATCATTGTGTCACAATTGTCGGTTGGGATGATGATTTTAATGATTTTCGTGAGGACGCTCCGGAATCTGGGGCGTGGCTGATTGCAAATAGCTACGGTACCAATTACTCCAAAGATGAAAATGGGTATTTCTGGGTATCCTATTATGATCCATCACTTTGTGAATATTACACATTTGAAGGTGTTTCGGCAGATACCTACCAGACCATCTTTCAATATGATGGCAATGGTTGGAACAATTCGCTTCGTTCACCAGAAGAAGTGAAGACGGCCAATGTGTTTACAGCAGATGGATCACAGCAGTTACAGGCAGTTGCTTTTTATACGGTACAGGAGGATCAGCCATATACAGTAGATATTTATCGTTCTGTATCAGGGAAAGATCCAACCAACGGAACGCAGATCAAAGAAGCGAGTGTGAGTGGCATCTTTGCCAAAACAGGCTATCATACGGTACAGCTTCCGAAAGAGGTTCGCGTTGCAGATGGCGAGAAGTTTTCGGTGGTTATTACATATGCGACCGTAGATGATTCTGCCTGCGTTCCGCTAGAGGGAAAAAATGATCCGCAGAATGGACACTGTTATAGTGCCTCAGCGGGACAGAGTTATACTTATTTCGCGGAAGATGCTAAGTGGTATGACAATACGGCGATATCTGTAGATGATGTGCAATATGATCTGAATAATGCCTGCATCAAAGTATTTGGCAACCCTGCTGACGAACCGGTGGCAACACTAACGCCTACAGCAACACCTACGGTAGCACCTGCGGTGCTGCCGACAACAAAACCATCGACATCAAGCACACCGACACCGACAGCAAAACCATCGACGTCAAGCGCGCCGGCACCGACAGCAAAACCATCGACGTCAAGCACACCGACATCGACAGCAGCACCTTCGGATGCGACAGAACAGCCGAAATGGACGGTTTCACCAAATGCCGGTGGCCGTTATCAGACCAAGATTAAGGCGAAAGCCAAATATACGATCGGAAAAGGTGAGAAGATCACTCTTCCGGTGACTGTTACCGGCGGTTCGGTGCAGGCAGCAGTTAAGTGGACCAGCTCAAATACTAAGGTTGCCAAGGTAACGAATAATGGCGTGGTTAAAGGGTGTAAAAGAGGGACGGCCAAAATCGTTATTCAGACGGTAGACGGCAAGAAAAAGACCATACGTGTCACAGTAAAAAAGGCGCCTAAGAAAATAAAGATTACCGCTCAAAAGGCAAAAATAAAAAAACGAAAAGCATTACAGACAAGGACAATATTAAGCAAGGGGAGTGCGAGTTATAAACTGCGTTTTGTGTCATCCAATAAGAGGATAGCAACGGTAAATAGTGCCGGAAAAATCAAGGCAAAAAGACGAGGGACAGTGTGTATTTATGTATACACGTATAATAATAAAAAGTCTCAAATAAAGATCAAAATTGTTTGAGAAAATCCCTTGACATCGCCCTCATAATGTTAGACAATGGGCATGGTGAATTTAAGGAGTTATGAGAAATTCTCCCATTATAATATTATTAAGTGAAACGAAAGAATGGAGATGATGATGTGTTCGGTTTTGGACAGTTAATAGGAATCTTAAAGAAGAATCCTAAGAAGATCGTATTTACAGAGGGTGAAGATCCACGTATTTTGGAGGCATCTTCACGATTACTTGCAAGCTATTTCCTGCACCCTATTTTGATCGGTGATGAGAAACGTATCGCGGACGCTGCAGAGGAAAGTGGATTTAATATTCGCGGTGCAGAGATCATTGATCCGGAGAAGTTTGACAAGATAGATGAAATGGTGGAGTTATATTGTGAGCTTCGTAAGAAGAAAGGTGTCACACCGGATCAGGCAAGAGAAGTACTGAAGCAGGCTAACTATTTTGGAACAATGTTGGTAAAGATGGGATTTGCAGATGCACTGCTTGGTGGTGCAACATATTCAACAGCAGATACTGTTCGTCCTGCTTTGCAGTTGATCAAGACAAAACCTGGAAATAATTTGGTTTCTTCCTGTTTTATTCTTGTTCGTCCAAGTGCTACCGGTGATAATGAAGTGCTTGCTATGGGCGATTGTGCGATCAATATTAATCCTACGGAAGACGATCTGGTCGAGATCGCAGGAGAAACAGCAAAATGTGCCCGTATCTTTGATGTAGATCCTAAGATAGCATTCCTTAGCTATTCCACACACGGATCCGGTAAGGGCGAGGCAGTAGATAAGATGCGAAATGCAGCACAGAAGACCAAGGAGAAGTATCCGGATCTCCCAATCGATGGAGAGCTTCAGTTTGATGCAGCAGTATCTCCTCGTGTGGCACGCACGAAGTGTCCGGAGTCTACAGTAGCCGGTCATGCGAATACTTTTATTTTCCCAGATATCAGTGCCGGAAATATCGGTTATAAGATTGCACAGCGTATGGGTAATTTTGATGCGTATGGTCCGATTTTGCTTGGACTGAATGCACCGGTTAATGATCTGTCACGTGGTTGCAATGCATCAGAGGTATATTCGATGGCAATCATCACAGCTGCGCTGGCTGACAGCGATCATGGTGAGGAAGCATAATTTAAACAAGCCTTTATGTGTATTATATGATCCATGGGTTTTGCTGAAACGTCGTATTACAAAATGCAATACATCACAAATTAAAATAAAAAATCCTATGTTCCTTTTTTCGTTCTTATTAGAATGGAGGCATACAATTGCCTAGCAAAAAGGAAGATAGGATTTTTTTGTCGGTGCAAATATATACTTATTCATGTATAATAATGATAACTCTCAGAGAAAAATAAATGACGATGAAAGCAGATGAATAGGAGAGGAGAAGGTTATTATGTTTCAGGCGAATTACCCGGTTATTGGAATACAGGAATGTTATCCGGTTTATTTGACCGGAATAGGGATATCAGATCCGGAATTTCACACGCATCGAGAGGAAGGATTAATATCTCATCAAATATTATTTACAATGTCGGGCAAAGGAAAAATAATTGTTGGTGATAAGGAATACACAGCCGGTAAAGGCAGTATTTTTTATGTGGCTTCCGGTGAGCCGCATACATATTATCCAATTGATGGTGACTGGAGGACATACTGGGTGGTTTTTCGTGGAGATTCTTTGGATGCTATGATGGCACGCTTAGGGTTTGGACGTTATGTTGTAAAAACGATCAATGATATTACAGAAGTCAAAAAGCTTTATGAGCAGATTGCGGCTGCTGCAAGAGAACCGGGAGATGGTGCAGGACACTGCTCAATGTTAGTTTATCAATACATTTTGCTTATGCATAAATTATTGATCGTACAACAGGAAAATCGCACAGGAACAGTGGTTGATAATGCCATAATGTATATGGAAAAGAATTATAGAGATGATATTAGTTTGCAGACGTTGGCATCTGTTTGTGGGATATCTACCCAGCATTTTTGTCGGGTATTCCATGACAAAATTGGCATGAGACCGATGGAGTATTTGGCGATGAAACGTATTAGCAGTGCAAAAGTTGCATTACTGGACACAAATGCACCAATCGCACAAATTGGAAAGAGGGTCGGGTATAAGGATGCTAATTATTTTGGAATTGTGTTCAAAAAATATGAGGGAATCTCTCCGAGAGAATATAGAAATAGTCATAATCACATAGGATAAAAAGAATGTAGTAAGCACAACCTATGTACTAATATTTTAAGGGTTTGCAAAATATTTCAGATTGTAAAGAATTAAGGATGACAATTATAATACCTTGTGAGTAGTAAGTATAACATTTTATACGGAAGGAGCAAGGTATGAGAAAAAAATGGGGAAACCGAATAGGTGCCATTGTTTTGGCATGCGCACTTACGATGAATGGATTGCCAGTGCAGTCAATCAGTGCATCGACGCAGAAAGCTTATGCGGCTGCGAAGTCTGAAACGGGGAAACAGGATGTTTCACAGCCCGAAACGAAAATGGGCAATGTTGTTTTGGATGGAAATGATATCGCCGTAAATAATGTGAATGGTCTTACCTATAAAGGCTTTGGTATGCTTAGCGGTAATTCTACCAGTGATCTGCTTATGGATTATAAGGCAGAGCAGCCAAAGGCATATGCGGAGCTTATGCAGTATTTGTTTGGTGGCAATTATCCGATCATGAATCATGTAAAATTGGAAATGGGAAATGATCGTAACACATCAACAGGACCGGAATCTTGCACGAAGAGAACAGAAAAAGAGAAGGCAAATGTGTTGCGCAATCCGGGATGGCAGTTAGCTGCTGATGCTAGGAAGATCAATCCTAAAATCAAAGTGAGTATATTGCGCTGGGAAGCTCCGGTGTGGGCAGGAACGGATGAAAAGATTTATCAATGGTATAAAGAGACAATTTTAGACGCGTACGAAAAGTACGGTTATATGGTCGATTATATTAATCCAAATATCAATGAAAAATGGGATGTGGACAGTGATGTAGCGTTTACCAAAAAATTTGCAAAATGGATCGCGGCAGAAACCAAAGAAACGATTCCGGATGAGAAAGCACTTGCGTTGTATCATAAGATTAAATTAGTTGTTTCGGATGAAGCCGGAACAGCGTCTGATAGCGTTGTGGAGTCCATGAAATCGGACAGTGATTTTTATAATTCGGTAGACGTTGTTGGATACCATTACAGTCCTTGGGATGATTCCAATGGCGGAATGAAATGGCTTGCACAGACCAAAGATAAAGAGGTTTGGAATAGTGAGGCACAGGCTACATTTTCTAATTCAGCATTTCGCCCTGCTAATAATGTAAAAGATCCAACGACAGAAGGAACAGGTCTTGGAGGAACCGGCAGTGCGCTGGAAATGGCAAATACATTTATCAAAGGTTTTGTACAGTCCAGAAGATCACATGTAATCTATCAGCCGGCAATTGGATCATTTTATGAGGGCGCACAGTTTTCTTTCAAGGAATTAGTGAGCGCGCGTGATCCGTGGTCAGGCTGGATCCATTATGATGCCGGATTACTCATGCTTGCACATATAAGCAAATTCGCGGTAACCGGCTGGGAAAATGAGGATAATACAGCAGGAATCTGGCGTGCTGTGCCGCAGGCAAGTAAATGTACTGCAGATGGAACGAATCCGGTAAATGGACGTAACGGCGGAGAGAATTATATGACACTGGCATCTCCTGCCAAGGACAATTTCTCGACAATGATCGTTAATGATAGTGAATATCCAATGGAATATAAGATTCAAACCAAGAATATGAAGCTTGCTGAAGATCAGAATTTGGAAATATGGGAAACACGTGCGGCAGATGACGGTGCTTTTAATGAAAATTATATGAAATGCATCGGTACAACGAAGGCAGATGATAATGGAGTCTATACGGTAAAGGTTAATCCTTATTCTGCCGTGACAGTTACTACGCTGCAAGTTGCAGGAGATGAAGAGCATACAAAGGCTCTTCCTGTCGAAGGTGAAAGAACGGTATTGGATACGGATCGTACCGGAAGTAAACAGGATGTCGACAGCGATTATCTGTATGCAGATGATTTTGAGTATGCTGGGAAGACGGTTCCGGTGCTTGATGGCAAAGGTGGTTTTACCGGTGAGACGGAGGACTATATCCAGTCTCGCGGTGGTGATACCGGTGCAATGGCACGTTATACGCATACCATGAATGGTGCCTTTGAAGTATATAAGACACAGTCTGGTGACCATGTACTGCGTCAGCAGACAGATTTTATAGAGACCGGTGTGGGTGGCAGCTGGAATTCCGGTGCTCCGGTAACCTTGATTGGAGATCTCCGCTGGACAAATTACAAAGCCTCTGTGGATGTCTTATTTGAACGGGAAGATGTTAAAAATTATGCGGCTGTAGCAATACGAGAAATGGGTGGTTCTCATAATATTACATCTGCAAGCGGTTACACATTCAAATTATATCCGGATGGTAAATGGGAATTGTATCGTAAAGCCAAAAAAGTTGTGACCGGTACCTGTGATGCCAAAACACAGTTTGATGCAGGAGCAAATCAGTGGAATACGATCACGCTGGAAGGAAAAGGCAATACGATTAACGCATATGTCAATTATACGCTGGTTGGCAGTTATATAGATGAACAGCCTATCACTGCAGGACGAATAGCGTTAGGAAGTTCCAATGCATATACACAGTTTGATAATTTGGAGGTCAAAAAGCTGGACGGTTATGTACCATATTATACAGAATTGTTAGATAATATGGAACAATATGATCTGTCCGCACAGAAAAACACAAAACTTGAATACAATGACAAATGGTTGCACACGAACGGTCAGGGAATGTATGTATATCAGCGAAGTGTGTCCAAAAATACGGACAATGGAGCAACTCTTACGTATACCTTTACCGGAACAGGATTAGAAATCTTAGGAGAGATGAAAAAGACCTGTACTGTGCAGATGACCGTCGATGGAAATCAGCATGCGAAACAAGAAACACAAAAATCAGCTAATATGAATATGACAGTTGCAGTAACAGATCTTGTTTATGGAAAGCATGTAGTAACTGTAGAGGTATTAGATGGAACAATGGCGGTAGATATGGTTGGCATCTTAGGCGCTAAACATGCACAAAAAGAATCGGATGTTCAGCCAACGAAACGTCCAAACGTTAAACCGACACAGACACCGTCTGTGCATCCAACCGTAAAACCTACAGCAGCTCCGCAGCAAACGCCGAAGGCGGATCGTCCGAACAGCCCGAAAAAGGGAACGAAGGTCAATAAGAATATTGGAGTTTATCAAGTGACTAAGGCGGCAACAATGAAAAAAGCCGGAACTGTTAAGTTGTCCGGTTTGAACAAAAAGTACAAAAAAGCGGCTGCTTTGGTTATACCGGACAAGATCATGATTGGAGCATATCAATATCGTGTTACGGCAATTGGAACGAAGGCGTGTCAGGGCATTAAGGCTTCCAAAGTTACTCTTGGAAAAAATGTGAAAGAGATAGGAAAGTATGCATTCCAAAAAGCGAAAAAGCTCAAGACATTTGTTGTAAAAGGAAAATTAACAAAGGTGTCCCAGAATGCGTACAAAGGATGTAAACACAAAATTAAATTAAAAGGTTCGACTGCAGCAGTGCGAAGAGCGAACCTGAAAAAATTAAAGAAAAGCGGTTATAAAAAATTCAGCCGCTAAAAGGAGGAAAAAATATGAGATTACAAAAAACACACAAAATGATTTTGGCAGGTCTGCTTGCTGTAGCACTGACGATACCGGCAGCTACTGTGGTAAAGACTGTGCATGCGTCAGAAACACAGCTTCCGTTTGCTCAGAGTGAGGATGGAACAGTTCACGAAACCAGTTTTGATCTGGCGAGGGTATCTGACGAAGAGGAGTTAAGCAGCTATGAAAAAGACAATGGAAAGCATTGGGTTAAATTATTTTCAAAATTTGATGGAGAAAAAAATATTTTGGACGATGCACAGTTACCGGATGATACTGCGAAAGTAAAAGTAGTGTTTGACATTACAAATTATGATCTGGATAAAGCATATCCGCTTACTTGGGCAACAGGTATCGGAGGATGGGCATCTGGTAAGCCAACAGGGGTAACCATTGACCAGAGTGGTACTTATGAAGCAATACTTGATTTTGCTAGTGAGACCGATGGAATTGGAAAGACGATTTCAAGTGCTGATATTAGTGCGGCGTCTATCCAGCTTGTATTCCAACTGGGAGAGGCAAAGCAGGAAGACATCGCAAATGTAAAGAAGATTCATGTAAACTTTAAGGCATGCTATGCATATAGCGCATCCGATGAGGTGAAGGCAGCTCCGGTAGTACCAATTGTTGATGTTACACCGACTCCGGTTCCGACAACACCACAAGAAACAACTGCACCGACACCTGGGAATACAGCAACACCAACGGCAACACCTGACACCAACAGCAAAAAGGTTATTCCAATTTCTAAAAAAACAAATAAAGCAAATGTTGTAAAGAAGATCAAAGCAACGAAAAAAACAGTTGTGATCAAAAAAGGAAAAACCAAGAAAGTAACATTTAAGCTGACAACAGCACTCAAAAATACGAAAACAACAGATAAGATCAAAAGTGTAAAATTATCTGGAAAAAACAAGGCTAAAGTACTGAAGAAAACCTTAGGGAAAAAGACTTGTACGATTAAAGTAAAAGGTGTTAAGAAAGGCAAAAGTGTTCTGAAAATTAAGATTGGAAAGAAACAAGCGAAGGTAACGATCAAGGTAGTATAGTGTAACACGAAAATAGAAATAAATTGCAAACAAGCCCGGCTATTTAGTCGGGCGTTTGCAGATATATAAGATGATGTATGTCAGAATGGAGGATTAGGATGAAAAAAATATGGGGAAAGCGAATAGGCACCGGTGTACTTGCAATATCGCTGATGCTTAGCAGTTTACCGACACAATTGTCGATTGCATTACCACATAAGGCAAAGGCGGCGGATACAGAGTTTAAGAGTGAGGCATTTGATTACGGAAAACTGCCGGATTCTACGGCAGCTAAGATTACGAGGAAATCTCTTACCGGCAGAGAATGGACAGGAGAGGATAATAATTTAGATATTACTTCGGTGAATACATTGCCGGATAGTTCTAATTTGGTTCCGTATGCAGATATTGCATCTGCATATGCCGGTGCCAAAGATTATGCAAGAGACAAGTCGTCGTATTACCAGTTACTTACCGGAGAGGGACAGGACTGGGATCTGACCGTATTTGATAATCCGGCAAAAGCAGAAGCAGCCGGTGCATTCCAAAATACGAACTATAAGATGGATGCGAAAGACGGCTGGAAAAAGGTCACTCTTCCGGCCAGCTGGACAAGCTATGGATTCGATCACTCAATCTATACGAATTCAGCGATGCCATTTGAAGAAAGTACAGAGTTTCCATTGGCACCAACGAAGAAAAATCCCGTGGGTCTTTATCGTAAAACTTTCAAGGTGAAAGATTCTATGCTGCAAAAGAATGGAAAGGTTTATATCACTTTAGGTGGAGTGGAGTCGGCATATTATCTATATATTAATGGAAAGGAAATCGGTTATAGTGAGGATAGTTATGATCCACACACATTTGATATTACAGATGCATTGAATGATCCGGGCAAGGAGAATGTACTTGCCGTAAAGGTATATAAGTTCTGTGATGGAACATGGATGGAAGATCAGGACATGATTTATGATGGCGGAATCTTCCGTGATGTATATTTGACAAGTACACCTACGGTGCATGTACAGGACTATACGTTGACGACAGATTTGTCAGACGATTATTCTACAGCTGATCTTAAGGTGAAAATGCAGACGATCAATGATGCTGCAACAGAATCATCGAACATGGCAGCGCAGCTTAATTTGTATGATGATCAGGGAAATTTATGCGCCACAACGCAGGAAGATATTGCAGCAATCGCATCCGGTAAACAGACGGAGACGTCACTGCAGATGCAGATTACAGATCCAAAACTTTGGGACAGTGATCATCCAAACCTGTATACAATGGTATTATCTTTGTATGATAAAAGCTCCAAACTTCATTACGAAAGTGTGAGTCAAAATGTAGGATTTCGTAAGTTGACTTTTACATCGACAAAAGTGACAAATGATGGAAAGTATAACAATGCAACCGACCATTATGATACCGTTAAATTAAATGGGAAACGACTTCTTATCAAAGGCGTGAATCGACATGACACCGATCCGGAAACCGGCAAATATATTTCCAAAAAGGTGTATGAAAAAGATATTATGTTGATGAAACAGAATAATATCAATGCAATCCGTACATCGCATTATCCAAATGATGATTATATGTATTATCTATGCGATAAATATGGACTGTACCTGATGTGCGAATCGAATAATGAATCGCATGCATTGATCACAGATGAGGATGCAATAGCAACGCTTGAAAAGGCTGCAATGACAAGACAGACTGCTTCGTACGAAAGATTTAAGAATACGACGAGTAACTTGTTCTGGTCTATTGGTAACGAAAGCTCTCAAGGATGGACACAAAGAGATGGTAATTATGCTAACGGCGCATTTGCTCATATGGTGCAGTATTTTAAGGATCGCGACGATAGCAGAATGGTTCACTATGAAGGTATGAGTGGTGGAGACAAAGGTTCTACGGCAATTGATATGATAAGTCATATGTATTATACACCGGACAGCATTATCGGTTATGGTACAAGTAAGAGTCAAATGCCGTTCTTGCTGAATGAGTATGATCATGCAATGGGTAATGCGGTCGGCAATTTAAGCGATTATTGGGATGCGATCCGCAAATATGATAGTATGCTTGGGGGCTTTATTTGGGATTGGGTGGATCAGTCCAGAAAAGTCAAGATCGGAGAAAAAGATTGGAATTATTATAGCAGTAAAGATGCTCATCAGAGCGGTTTGAATCAGTTAGATGGATACTTCCTGGGATACGGTGGTGACTGGGGCGACACCGGTGGAGACGAAAACTTCTGCCAAAATGGTCTTGTGTCTGCAGATCGCGACCCACAGCCAGAGTTGAAGGAAGTGAAATATCAATACCAGAGCTTTTGGTTTAAATCCGATCAGGATAAGTTGACAAATAATGAATTAACGGTAAGCAACGAAAGTATTTCTGCAAAATTGTCCGAGTATGATGTGACATGGGCATTGCAGGAAAATGACCGGATCATTTCACAGGGAACACTGAATGATGAAGTTCTTCCGAAAGAGGAGAAAAAGATCACGGTTCCTTATGTGATGCCGGAACAGCTTAAGTCTGGTGCAGATTATTATCTTAATATTCATGTAAAGACAAAAGAAGATTCAGACTGGGCGAAGGCAGGTTACGAAGTTGCATATGCGCAATTCACCATTGATGCTAAAAGTACAAAAGTGGCACATACTTTGAATGGAAAGAATGTGCAGATCAAGAAGCAGAGCCATTATTTTATAGTATCCGGCAAAGACTTTCGGTTCAAATTGAATTTGGATACGGGATTACTGGAGTC
The DNA here is from genome assembly GCF_003481635.1 of Clostridium sp. OM05-6BH. Taxonomy (NCBI): domain Bacteria; kingdom Bacillati; phylum Bacillota; class Clostridia; order Eubacteriales; family Clostridiaceae; genus Clostridium; species Clostridium sp. OM05-6BH. Next base: position 12,146 of record NZ_QULH01000016.1, read on the forward strand.
CTATTATTACAAAGACCAATTGCTCATGAAGGAAGGTCCGAAGCCTAATATTTCCAGAGCAAAGCTTGACAATGATTCTTCTCATTTCAAGGATATAATGAGTTATCTGACATTAGATGGGGAACCAACGGTGGGAAAGAGTACAGATGGTAATTATATGCTTACCACGAAATGGAATTCTTCCTATCTGTTGGACAGCAAAACAAAGACTCCGGGAACGATAGAAATGAGTTATTTGATCGAAGATACTGGGGCGGTAACGGTACGTATGAAACTCGACTTTACGAAAACAAAAGTCAAAAAGTTTATTAAAGTTGGAACACGATTGTCGCTTGCGAAAGGGACAGAAAATGTCTCTTGGTATGGAAATGGTGATGATGAAAGTTACTGTGACAGACAGACTTATACGAGGGTAGGAGCATATACTTCTACGGTTAATAAGATGTTCTATCCATTTGCAAAACCTCAAGATTGTGGGAATCTGACAGGTGTGAAATGGATCCGTCTTGACAATGAAACAAATGGAACCGGAATGTTGATCTGTGGCAATGAGGATGTCAATGCATCTGCTTTGCATTTTATGACGGAGCAGCTCGACAAAGCAAAACATGTTAACGAGTTAAAGCCACTTACCAAAACGTTTGTCACTGTCGATGCTGCAGTTAGCGGAACGGGTAATGCGTCTTGTGGATTTGATACGTTGGATCCATACCTGGTGAAAAACAATAAAGTGTATGACTATCGTTACACATTGGTACCTGTCAGCAATACGGATGACAGCATGACTGTTGGTAAGGAGTACAGGGATCAGTCATTTGATATGGATCAGGTTTCTTATGAAAAAGTTGATCCGGTGGTGACAGACGGAGAGCCTGCAGCTGATCCGGTCGATGAGGATGAAGCAATTTTGAATCCGCCGAAAGAAGATGATAACAACGGTGGAAATAATAGTGGCAGTAATACTGGAAACAATACCGGAAATAACACTGGAAATACTGGAAACAATAATACCGGTAATAACGGTGGCAGCATAAATAATGCCGGGAAAAATCCGGGCACAAAACAAACTGCTAAAGCTCCGAAGAAGGTTACGAAGATCAAAGTGAAGAAGCTGAAAAAGGCATTATCACTTCGCTGGAAGAGTCAGAAAAATGTGACCTATCGTATTGCGTACAGTACAAGTAAAAAGAAACTGTCAAAGATAAAGAACGGAAAACTCAAAGCTGTAAAGGGAACGAAGGTTATCAAGGTGACAAGCGCCAAAAAGACCATTAAGAAATTGAAAAAATCTAAGAGATATTATTTTAAGATTTGCGCTGTCAGTAAAAAAGGAAAAAATATTGGTAAGTGGTCCGGTGTCGTTTCGGCAAAGACGAAATAATGTTGTGAATTTCGTATCATGATACGGTAAAATTTGAGAAGATACCTTAGAAACAGATGATTTTTAGGAGTCCTTCTGTTATAATGAGTCAGGCGCAGTGAGCGTTACTCTTTATAACAGAAAGGACTCATTTTGTTATGAATGAAACATTTATGAAAGAAAAACCGGTATTTTCATTGTTGGTATCGATGGCATTTCCCATGGTGATATCGATGCTTGTCAATTCTTTATATAATATTGTGGATAGTTATTTTGTCGCTAAGATCAGTGAAGATGCGATGACGGCGCTATCGCTCGTATTTCCGGTACAGAATTTTATCAATGCTGCCGGTATTGGTTTTGGCGTTGGAATGAATGCGGTTATCAGTTTTTATTTGGGTGCAAAGGATTATGAAAAAGCAGATATGGCAACGACGCAGGGACTGCTTTTATCGGCAGTGCACGGTGTGCTTTTGACCATAGTTAGTATTGAGATCATGCCGTTTTTTTTGCGTTTATTTACCAGATCAGAAGCGGTTGCAGCTTTAGGAATACAGTATTCCGATATTGCATTTTCTTTTGCTTTGGTTGTCTCGCTCAGCATGGCATTTGAGAAGATCTTTCAGGCAGTGGGGCGTATGAAAGTGACAATGATCAGTTTGCTGATCGGCTGCTGCACCAATATTGCATTAGATCCTGTCCTGATTTTTGGACTGGGATTTTTTCCGAAAATGGGGATCAGAGGTGCTGCGCTTGCTACGGGGATCGGACAGGTATTAACGCTGTGCGTTTATTTCGTAATCTGTAAAATACGGCCATTGTCGGTACATGTGAGAAGAAGTTATTTACGGCCGGATAAACATATGGTTGGAAAGTTGTACGCGATCGGCATTCCTGCGACTTTAAATATGGCGTTGTCTTCCGTGTTGATCTCTGCACTGAATGCAATTTTGGCAGTGTATTCCGAAGCCTATATTTTAGTACTTGGGATCTATTATAAGCTGCAGACATTTTTATATCTGCCGGCGAATGGCATTATCCAAGGGATGCGTCCGCTGATCGGTTATAATTACGGTGCGGGAGAACACAAGCGTGTGAAAAAGATCTTTGAACTTGTTCTTGTAATGAATGGTTTGATCATGTTAGGTGGAACGGTGATCTGCATGACGATCCCGGCAACTTTAATGGGACTGTTTACGCATACTCCGGAGACGATCCGTGTTGGAGAAACGGCACTTCGATTGATCAGTGCAGGCTTTCTAACATCTGCGATCTCTGTGACAGCCTCCGGGGCATTAGAAGGATTAGGGAAAGGAATGCAATCGTTAGTAATCTCGTTGTGCCGTTATATTGTGATCATTATTCCGGCAGCGATGTTGTTGAGTTACGCAATAGGAGCGACGGGAGTATGGCATGCGTTTTGGATTGCAGAAGGATTGACGGCGATCATCTCTATGTTAGTATTTCGGCATTGCAAAGCATATTAACCCAAGGTATAATATTTTCAAAATGACACCAAGGCGGACAAAATGCGAATATGATTCGCAATGCACAGATATGCCTAATGATTGGAAGTATAAGATTGTATAGGCGTGGAGGATAGTTATGATTCAGATTAGCGAGATTTTGGAACTGTCCCTATTTAAGGACTTTAAGATAATATGTGGGGAAAAATACCTTAATAATTTAGTGAATGCGACGGTTATTTTGGAGTATGAGAGCAGCCGGATAGATTATGAAGGATATGGTTATGGATATTTTGTACTGTTATCCTATTTCTTTGCTGATTCTGATCCGGAATTGGTCAATGGGACACTCCGTACCTTGATCCAAAAGCAGGTATCCGGTATTGCAATTAAGATTCCGCCGGATCGGGAACTGCCGGAAGATATTATCAAGTTAGCGAAATTGTATCATGTACCGTTGTTTTCTTTTTATGAGCAATTTATGGAAGATCTGATCATATGTATCAATGAGTCGATGAAGACGCGTGCGCAGTATGTTATTGCAGAGGAAAAATTAAATTCTATTGTGAACGAAAAACATAAACCGTCTACCGTAGAAAAAATTGCATTGGAGATCAATCCGCACTTTCATCCGAGTATTATTACGGCAAATATTACATCGAGGGATATGTCGAACAACTTGAAGATCCATACATATTTTGACAAGTTAATGTACCGTCAGTATCGTGACACAAAAGTACACGATTATTCTTTTGTAAAGATGGGGCATGGCATTATGCTGATCTGTTCTTATCAGGAAGATAATATACCGGAGGATTATCAGAATATGCTGCATCATATTAATGATATATTGGTAGAGGCGGGTTTTTTACCTGAGTCGTATCATATTGGTATTTGTGATGAAATTTTGCCATTAGATCGCTTGAATGAGGCTATCATTAAATCAAAAAATGCAAATATCGTCGGACAGTTTTTCGAGCAGACGGATACAGCGTATTCCCAGATCGGAATTTACAAATATGTTATGTCGCTTGTAAATAATCCGATGCTATACCATGAGGTAGAGGAAAGCGTATCCATTTTGCAAAAGTATGATGCATCTCATGATGTCAATTTATTGGAAACCGTTATTTCTTATGTCAAAAATAATGGTGATTTTGCAAAGACGTCGGAGGAGTTGTTTCAGCATAGTAATACAGTGCGCTATCGCATTCGCAAAGCAGAACAGTTACTGGGATTGCCGGATTTTGCTACGGCAGAAGAGATGGCATTGATCATTCGCTGTTATTTACTGCATAATGTAATGACGTTGAATGATTGACTTAGCCGAACGGTGTGATTATATAACCATCAAAGATAAGCTGAACGGCAAAGCTTCTTTTACGAAAGAATTAAAAGCAGCTTGCAAGGTACAAAATCATACCTTGCAAGCTGCTTTTGTGATGCTGATCTTTCCCGAATTTTATTTGAGAATTTCTTTCATAATTTTTAAGAATTTTTCGTTCATTTCCGGTTTACCAAGGCTGACACGGTTCATACCTACATGAACACCGATCAACACATCCTGCTCTTCCAATTTGGTATAAACTTCCATTGTATCGATCGGAGCCTTAAACAGTATGAAATTAGCCTGTGAATCATAAACGCGGCAGCCCAGATCGCAGAGAGCCTTAGTGACTTTCTCACGCTCCTTCGCATTGATGTCGTGTACCATAGAGACATGCTCCTGGTCCTTCGTAGCTGCAGCAGCAGTTTTCTGACCGATGAAGCTTACATTCCAAGCATTGCTGGATTTACCGAAATGATCCGTCATGTCCGGACTTGTGATCACATAGCCGACGCGAAGTCCTGCCATACCGTAGATCTTAGAAAATGTTCTCATGATAATGAGCGGCTGATCGATTTCTTCTTTGATCAGCTTCATCATACTGTAACTATTTGGGTCATCGACAAATTCCATATATGCTTCATCAATTACAGTAATGACATGCTTTGGAACCTTACGGATAAATGCCTCCAGCTTAGCAGAGTCGATGAAAGTTCCTGTTGGATTGTTAGGATTTACGACAACTAAGATCTTCGTTTTGTCAGTAATAGCTGCCAACATAGCGTCTAAGTCATAGTTCATATTATCATCCAAAGGAACAGCGACCGGAACGGCACCATAATCATTGGCAACATCACGAAATGCCTCATAACTTGGATCACCAAATACGAATTCATCACCTGGATTAATGAAAAGTTCTCCAAGCATATTGATCATTGCACTGGATCCGGGACCAACGGCGATATTTTCAAATTTAAGGCCATACAATTCGGCAAGATTCGTTTTAAGTTCTACAGAGAACCAATCCGGATACACATAAGGAGTTTTTATTGCTTCCTCTAATGCGGCCTGTGATGCCGGTCCCAAACCATAAGGACTTTCGTTATAATTGAGACGGTACACATGAGGTGGTGTAGAGCTGCTCTTCTGGCGGGCTGCTCGTAAACTTTCCGGTTTTACCTGCATTGGCTCTCTAAGTAATTCTACATATTTCTGCATAATCAACACTCCTTTTTAGTCATAAATTCTGGGTCAACGTGTTCTGTGTGAGGTCATGCTTTGATTTGCTTATGACTGCTATGCCCTGCATTCTAATACGATTAAGATAGAAAAGCAATGTAAAAATTACAAAAAAAATCCATTTTTTTTTCAATATTTACATTTTTTTGGCATTTTTTCCAAAACATTTGACTTTTTATGAGTGCCTACTTACAATTAGCAATTATCAGAACACAAGATATATGTAGTTTCGGAATCGTTATATAAAAATGCAGCCGAAATAACTCGTTTTGAGAAGACTCCGAGAGTACATTTCTTAAGAATGGAGGAATGAATATGCAAGAGACGACAGCACGAGTTCAGTTTGACAAAAAATATCTGATTGCATTAGTTTTGCCATTAGTTATTGAACAAGTTTTAGCAGTTACTGTAGGCATGGCTGACATGATCATGGTGTCGGGTGCCGGGGATACCGCAGTATCCGGTGTATCCCTTGTCAATACGATCAGCAATTTGTTGATCTACATATTTAATGCACTAGCAACCGGTGGCGCAGTAGTAGCGGCACAGGCGTTAGGTGCCAAGAAGAAAAAGACTGGTCAGATTGTTGCTAATCAGCTTGTACTGATCTGCCTGATCGTATCCGTTGTCATATCGGCAGTGTGTATCGTATTTGACCGTGCGATCTTATCATTAATTTATGGAAAGGTTGATCAGGCCGTTATGGATCAGGCCGTTACTTATTTCTTTATTACGGGTTTCTCTTTTCCTTTTATTGCGGTATATGACGGAGCATCTTCTTTGCTTCGATCAATGGGAAAGGCATCAATATCCTTGTTTGTATCTGCGATTATGAATGGTTTGAATATTTTATTTAATGCAATATTCGTATTTGGTTATAATATGGGAATCGCAGGTGTTGGATACGGTACTCTGATCTCGCGCGTGGTAGCAGGTATCGTTGTTGTATTTATTCTGCGCAATGAAAAATACGATCTTCATATCGACAAGTATTTTCGATTTGGCTGGGACGGTCAGATTATAGGCAAAATACTAAGGATTGGTATTCCGAGTGGTATTGATAATGGTATGTTCCAGATCGGCAAACTGTTTACACAGAGCTTGATCACCAGTTACGGAACGGCGGCGATCGCAGCCAATGCGACCGGAAGTACGATCGAGCTGTTAGCTACAATTCCGGCTGCGGCAATGGGATTAGCGCTCACAACTGTTGTCGGCCAGTGTGTTGGGGCAGGCGACTATCAGTCGGTGAAAGAGTATTCTTGGAAGTTAATGAAATGGGCATATGTGATGTTATGGGGATTGAATATCGTCATCATCTTTATGACACCAACAATTGCAAGCTGGTACAATCTGTCTGCGGAGGCAGATCACTTAGCACGTATTTTAATCTGGTATCATAGTGCCTGCTGTATGGTGATGTGGCCGGCAGCGTGGACATTACCATCAATTTTGCGTGCGGCAGGTGATGTCAAGTTTGTCATGGTCAGCTCCATTATCATTATGTGGGTATTTAGAATTGGTTTGGCCTATGTGATCGGTGGATTGATGCAGCCAATGGGACTTGGCGTCTGGGGCGTTTGGATCGCCATGACGATCGACTGGTTTGCAAGATGCGTCTGCAATGCATGGCGATTAAAGAGCGGCAAATGGAAACGCGGTGCAGTTATTTAATAACGCAGACTACTATGCGCTTCATAGATTGTTTTTTATGTCAAAGAATACTACACATTTTGCAGCCGGACAAAGTAATACAATAATAGTATCTTAAGAATAAAAAAATAACGGAACAGCAGTTCTTTGTTAGTTAAAAAGCACCTTTTTTGGAAGATGAATCTTTGGATTTAGTCTTTCTGGAGGGTGCTTTTTATTTGTAGAGATCATTATATGTGAAAAGTCAAATATGCAAGCCATAAATTGAAAAATGAAGAAAACAGTCAACCAGTTAGGCGAGAAAGACAAGCTGGAAATCAAAAAATTGAAAAAACAGTCAACCAAGAGGGCGAGAAAAGCAAGCTGGAAATCAAAAAATCGAGAAAACAGTCAACCAAGAGGGCGAGAAAGGCAAGCTGGAAATCAAAAAAATGAGAAAACAGTCAACCAAGAGGAAAATGAAGTAAATTATGTTTGGCTGTGGCATGCTGTATGAGAGAATATGAGAGAATTTGCTTGGTCAGATTTGACAAAATCGAAAAAAAGTGCTAAACCATAGTTGCAACTAAAAAACATAACATGAGAAACGAAACGCCAATTTAATATCGACATTCCGCAAACTTCCCTATGTTATCGATTTGTATGAATGGAGGAACAGACAAATGACTACTTTAAAAGTACAAAGAAGAAACATGGAAACTAAGGCAAAGAAACTCAGAAGAGAGGGCTATGTGACAGGCAATCTGTTTGGCAAGGAATTTGAAGGCTCAATACCGTTGCAGATTGAAAAGGGCGAAGCTGATCGTATTCAGAGAGAGTGCATGAAAGGAAGTCAGTTGTACTTAGAGCTGGAAGGCACGACTTATGATGTATTGATCAAAGAGTTAGATTTTAATGCGCTGGATCATCAGATTTTGGAAATGGATTTTCAGGCTTTGGTCAAAGGTGAAAAAGTACATTCTGTTGCAGAGGTAATTTTGCATAATAAGGAGAAAGTTCCAGAGGGTATTTTGGAGCAGCATCTGGAGGAGATCGCATATAAGGCCACACCAGAAAATCTGGTTGAGAAGATTGAGATTGACTGCACTGGTATGCACATTGGAGATGTACTTACTGTCGGCGATCTTGCGATTGCAAAGGACGGAAAGGTTGATATTCAGACGAGTTTGGATGCACCGGTTGTAAGCGTTGTAGCAGGTCGGAATGATACTGTAGAGGATGAAGAGGAAGCTGTTGCAGAAGAGACAGCAGAAGCATAATTCATGAGCTTGTAAACGGAATAATAAGATTATTTAACAGGGGATGTGGCATTTATGCCACATCCCCTGTTAGCTGTTTCTATGCTTTGTGATAAGGGTGTTTATTTATTGATCACGGATACAGGTTCTCCCCGTAGATATGCCTTAAAATTATCAATGGCAATATCAATAGCACGTAAGCGTGACGCGCGGGTAAGCCATGCAATATGAGCTGTAATTGCAGCATTGTCCTGATGCAGCAGAGGGTTGTCTCCCTTTGGAGGTTCATCCCGTATTACGTCCAAACCGGCGCCGTATACTTTGCCGGATTGCAGAGCATCGACCAAAGCTTCCTCGACGATCAAGCCACCGCGTGCTGTATTGATCAGGATCGTACCATCCTTCATCTTGGCAAAGGCATCAGCATCAAACGTATCCTCCGTGGAAGGTGTTAGTGGTGCATGAATGGAAATAACATCACTTTCCGCTAACAGCGTATCGAAATCAACCTGCTCAATAAAGTCATATTTCGGATCTGTCTTTTTGTGGCGGGAGTAGCTGATCACACGCATGCCAAATCCCTGCGCCATCTTGGCAAAGGCAAAACCAATCGCTCCCAGACCAAAGATACCACACGTTTTACCGTACAATTCAATCTGCGGTGTTAATACACGGCCAAAGGTTTCATAATCTTCTTTGGTGGCATGTGCCCAATCAACACGTTTGACATCTTTGGAATGAAGATCCACGTGATGACATACTTCCATAAGAAGTGCCCATGCATATTCCGCAATAGTCTGTGCACCATAGATGGTGTTGGTGATCACCATCCCCTTTTCCTTTGTCATAGGAACATCAAATTCGCCAAAACCATGACCAAGTGTTGCAACATATTTGAGATTAGGATGTTTGCTTAAGAATTCTTCATTTATATTGCTGCCGTTGACCCACACGCCGATAGCAGCGTCGGCATCTGCGATGACGGGATGAAGTTCTTCATTGCTGGGATAGCCGTCAAAATGCTTGATTACCAGCTCATCGACTTCCGGTAATTCTTTTAACAGGTTCCACTTTAAGTCCATATCTTCTTTTGTAATGTCCGGCTGAAGCACCGGCTCCGGGATAACTACAACTTTCATAATAAGCCTCCATTCCTTATATCCACTTGCATGAGCAGCGGATACATTTTCGTGAAATCCAAATGTATATTATATTGGATTGATTAACATATTAATTCAGTCAATAGCAAATCATATGGGAAAGAATAAGAGAAGTTCGTAAAAAAGTCAATCCATTTGAAAAAAATACGTAAAATTTGGAATCTGAACAAGTTTGTTTGTAAAAATTACAAAAAACGTCAGTTTTTGTTGACACCGCTTTGGATAAATGATAAAAATGTGCTTGTGTGAGAGATGCAAAGCAAAAATTTAATAGTAAGATCATAACGGCAAAGGCGCTGACAAAAAAGTCCCTTTGCCGTTTTCTTTTTGCAAAAGAAAGGAGTGGATGTATATGGTCAAATACATAATAAAGCGTGTGCTGCTCGGTATATTAACCTTATTCGTATTGATCGCGATCACATTCGCAATGACCAAGGTTATGCCGGGAAGTCCGTTACAATCCAAAAATATATCCGGTGATGTATTGAAAAAGATGGAAGCAACTTATGGATTAGACAAACCGCCGGTAGAACAGTTCATTATATATTGTAAGAACTTGCTGCATGGCGATATGGGAACCTCTTATAAGAAGGTTGGTAAATCCGTAAATGAGATCATCGCACAGACAATGATGCCAACGTTGCAGCTTGGTATTGTAACTTTTGTATTAGTATTAGTGGTTGGTGTCAGTTCGGGAATCCTGATGGCACGAGCGAAGAGTAACGCAGTAAAAGGTGTTTGGCTATCGGCATTGACCTTTGGTGTCAGTGTTCCAAACTTTATCGTAGCATTGCTTCTTCTTATTATATTCGGTGTAGAACTGAAGATGTTCCCTGTGCTTGGTCTTACAACACCAATGCATTATGTGCTTCCGGCTATCGCCCAGGGATTGTATCCGATCTCAGCAGTTGCCAGACAGACACAGAATAGTTATGAAGAAGTTGTTAAGCAGGATTACATAACGATGGCAAAGGCGAAGGGAATCAGCAAACGGACATTATTGTTCCGGCACATTCTTAAAAATGCGATGCTTCCGGTCATTACCTATATGGGACCGATGATTGCATTCTTATTAACAGGTAGCGTCGTTATCGAACAGATCTACACAATACCGGGTATTGGTAAAGAATTCGTATCAGCGATCACCAACCATGATTATACGGTGGTTATGGGAATTACGATCTTTATCGGTGCGATCATTATTATATGTAACTTGTTATCCGATCTGATCTGTGCGGTCGTTGATCCTAGAGTCCGCAAAACATTGTAAAGGAGGGAACGCGTATGGATGCCATGGAAACAAAATTATTTCGTAAATTAGATGATGATGAAAAAAACGACGAGTTTATTGCTGTAGAGAGCAGAACGTTCCTTCAGTCGGTATGGCATGATTTTACCGGAAATAAGAGAGCTGTAGCTGGGGCGATCATTTTGATCATTGTTGTATTGATGGCGATTTTCGGACCGATGATGTGTAAATATTCTTATGCCGAACAGAATATGTCACTGAGAAATGCAAGTCCCAGCATGGATCATTGGTTTGGTACTGATCGAATGGGAAGAGACATTTTTGTACGAATCTTATTCGGTGCAAGGATCAGCTTAGCAGTTGGTTGTTTGGCAGCCGTGATCAATCTGATCGTCGGTACGATCTATGGTGGTATCGCAGGATATGTTGGTGGTAAGGTCGACATGGTCATGATGCGAATCGTAGATATTATTTATTCGGTACCGGCAATGCTTTACATTGTATTGATCATGTTGATCTTTGGGGCAAGCGTGATTAGTATCATGCTTGGTATATCGATCACCTGTTGGATCGATATGGCGCGTATCGTAAGGCAGCAGGTCAAGAGTTTGAAAGAACAGGAATTTACGATGGCAGCGTTTGTGTTAGGTGCAAGCCCAAGTCGTATCCTGATCAAACATTTGCTGATCAATACGATGGGACAGATCATTGTTACGGTAACTTTGATGGTGCCGCAGGCAATCTTTACCGAGGCTTGGCTGAGTTTCTTAGGTGTCGGCATTTCCGCACCGATGGCAAGCTGGGGTACTTTAGCACAGGATGCAAGACAGTTGATCATGACATATCCGATGCAGACGGTATATCCAATGATTGCAATTTGTATCACGATCTTCTCGTTCAACTTCGTTGGTGAGGGATTAGAAAAGGCGTTGGATCCTAAGAGAAAACGTTAAGCAATTTGTCTGGTGTCCTATATGTTGGACAGTATATAACGTGTCCGAGATTTTGGACAGCATTGGACGGCGAAGAAAAACGAGAGAAAGGCATGGTGATGGATATGAGTTTGTTAGAGATCAGAGGATTAGAGACAGAGTTTCAGACAGAGCAGGGCGTAGTAAAGGCACTGCGGGGAATAGATTATACCGTTGACAAAGGAGAAGTCCTTGGAATCGTAGGAGAGTCCGGTTCAGGTAAGAGTGTGGGAATGCTTTCACTGATGGGACTACTGGCACCGAATGGTACCGTAACCGCCGGAGAAATGATCTTCGACGGGGAAGACATTTCTCCGGTTAAATATAAGACAAAGAAAGAGAAAAAAGAATATGAAAAGAAGATGAACGCGATTCGGGGTAACGACATCAGCATGATCTTTCAGGATCCTATGTCATACTTAAATCCGATCGTAACGATCGAAAAGCAGATGACAGAGGGGATACGGGCACATGATAAATGCAGCAAGCAGGAAGCTAGAGAGCGTGCCATAGAACTGATGAAAATGGTAGGTATTCCGGCACCGGAATCCAGATTGAAACAGTATCCGTTTGAGTTTTCCGGTGGTATGAGACAGCGTATTATTATTGCGATCGCACTGGCCTGTAATCCGAAGCTGATCGTGGCGGATGAGCCGACCACAGCATTGGACGTAACCGTGCAGGCGCAGATTTTGGATCTGCTTCGCAAGATTACCGAGGAAAGTGATGCCGGTGTTATTATCATAACACATGATCTTGGCGTAGTTGCTTCTTTATGTGACCGTATCAGCATTATGTATGGTGGTAATATTATGGAAGAAGGAACAACGGATGAAATCTTTTATGATCCAAAACATCCATATACAAAAGGCCTGTTAAATAGTATTGCTAATTCCAATGCAGATCATAGAGAACCACTCAAGCCAATTCCCGGTACACCGCCGGATCTGTTAAAACTTGGTGATCAGTGTCCGTTTGCTTCCCGATGCAGCGAGGCAATGGAAATCTGTACAAAGGCAACACCGCTTGTGACAGAATTTGGCGAGACACATAAATGCAAATGCTGGCTTCACTGCAAGGAGCGCTGGCAGGAAGTGATGAAGGGAGAGGATGCACATGAGTAACGAACCAACACCATTATTAGAGGTAAAAAATTTAACAAAGCACTTTCCCGCAGCACATGGCCAAAAAGTACATGCGGTGAATGGAGTTTCTTTTAAGCTGGAACGTGGCGAGACACTCGGTATTGTCGGAGAATCCGGCTGCGGTAAAAGTTCCATGGGACGTACGATCCTAAAGGTACATGAACCAACGAGTGGTCAGATTATTTTTGATGGAGTTGACATTACCGGACTTAGTAACCGTAAAATGTTTCCTTATCGCAAAAAGATGCAGATGATCTTTCAGGATCCTTATGCATCCTTAAATCCAAGATTTACCGTTGGAGAGATTATTGAAGAGCCAATGATCATTCACAATATGGGTACCGCACACGAGCGTAAAGTTATCGTACAGGAGTTGATCGAGACAGTTGGATTAAAACCGGATCACATCAGACGATATCCACATGAGTTCTCCGGTGGACAGAGACAGCGTATCGGTATTGCCAGAACATTAGCACTTCGTCCGGAGTTTATCGTTTGTGATGAGCCGATCTCAGCGTTGGATGTATCAATTCAGGCACAGGTTATCAACTTGCTTGAAAAGCTGCAGCGTGAAAAAGGATTTAGCTATCTTTTCATTGCACATGATCTGGAAATGGTACATCATATCAGCCATAAAATCGGTGTTATGTATTTGGGAAATATGGTAGAGCTTGGATCATCCGATGATGTTTACAAGAAACCATTGCATCCGTATACGAGAGCACTTATTTCTGCAGCACCGATTGCTGATCCAAAGATGGCCAAAGAAAAGAAACGAATCATCCTGGAGGGCGAGGTACCAAGTCCGATCAATCCGCCAAAAGGATGTCCGTTTGCGGGAAGATGTAAGTACGCAACCGAGGAATGTAAGTCCAAAAAACCGGACACATATATGTATGATAACAGACAGGTTGCCTGCAACTTATATTCGCCCAAAAATTTGGCACAGTATAAGGCAGTTGGCAAAACTGTTGAACAAATTATTGCTTAAAAGATCTTTAAGGATCTTTTAGATATAATGAGTATGTTTTAGAAACATCGCTCATGCGTCAGATAGTGCGAAGTGCATTGTCTGCGAATGGATTAGGGTAATGGGAATGCAACTGACACAATGTTTGAGACACAAGGAGGGAACGCTTATGAGAAAGACAAAGAAAATTATGGCGGCACTACTTACAGCGGCAATGGTGATAGGGAGTCTTACCGGCTGTGGTGGAGGAAACAGTGCAACAAGTACCAATGACAAAGGAGAAATTGCGGAACTGATCAATGCGGTACAGCCGGAAAGTGGTGAGTATGACCCTGCAGGAGCTGCTGCATACGAGTACTTCAGTGTACAGACGAACTGTTACGAAGGTTTTGTAAGTTATGATAAGGAAGGAAAGATCGTACCTGCGGCAGCAGATCATTGGGATGTCAATGATGATGCGACAGAGTATACTTTCTATATTAGAGACGATGAGAAGTGGTCCGATGGATCGGATGTTACAAGTGCTGACTTCGAAAATACGATGAAGAGAGCGCTAGAGCCGGACAATGGTTCTTGGTACGTTGACTTCTTGTTCGTTGTTAAGAATGCAGAGAAGTGCTTTAATGGAAAATGCGACTTCAAAGATGTCGGCATCGAGTGTATCGACGACAAGACGATTAAGTTTACATTAGAAGAGCCATGTTCTTACTTCTTAGATCTTTGTAAATTGCCTACCTATATGCCATCTAATTGCAAATATGCAACAGATGATAATAAGGATTGGGATATGAATCCGGAACAGAACTTAGGTAATGGACCATATCATTTGTCTGAGCATGTGGACGGAGATCACGTATCTTTTGAGAAGAATAAATATTACCGTGATGCAAAGAGCACCAATGTATTAAAGATTACGGATAAGTTTATGGATGACGATCAGGCAAAAGCATCGGCATATCAGACAGGTGAGATCAACATCCTGCAGGGTGCACCTAGTGAGATCGCAGAATCTTATGAAGGCAAAGATGACTTGTCGATCCGAGAGGTTCCACAGACAAACTACATCTTATTCAATATTAATGAAAAACCATTTGATGATGTTAAAGTACGTCAGGCATTTTCACTGGCATTGAATCGTAAAGATATTGCAGCAGTCGTTGGTACGGCTTGCGAGCCGGGTACCAGTTTCGTTGGCAAGAATTACAAGAGCAAAGCCGATGGCAAGAAATGGGGCGAAGCACAGGGAGCTCTGTTAGATGAAGATCTCGCAAAGGCAAAAGAGCTTTTGGCAGAGGCCGGTTACAAAGATGGCAAGGGCCTTCCAACGATCACATATACTTATCCGGCAATGAGTTATGAGGCAAACGTAGCACAGGTATTGCAGGCACAGTGGAAGAAACTGGGAGTAGATGTAAAATTAGAGGCAATGGAATATGAAGTATACGTTGATGAGCGTCGTAACGGTAAGCTGCAGATGGCAAGAATGCAGTGGTACGCTGATTACAATGATCCGACCAGCTGGCTCAAGATGTACCAGACCGGCAATGCACAGAATGATGTGAAGTGGAGCAATGCGAAGTATGATAAACTGATTCAGGAATCTGACAAGAACCTAGATGAGGCAAGTCGTCAGAAACAGTTGATGGAAGCAGAAAAGATTTTAGTATCCGAAGATACGGTTATCTGCCCATTATTTAGCCCATCCAATCAGGACTTGATCGATCCATCTCTGACAGGTTATTATACAGATGGTCTCGCTTATACTTTTTTCTATAAGACAACGAAGAAATAAGTCATCTCTTACAGAGATGAATCCCAGATAAAGGAGGGGAGTGTAATGACAACAGAGAAAGTAAATGATCTGGAACTGGTAAAGTTATCTGATTATTTTACGCCCGGCAAGTTTCGTACCATACCGGGTACCGCAATGACAGATCGTGGTGGTATTACCGAGATGCAGGCTGTGTTTAATATCAATACAGACTTTGCAAAGCGTTTAACCTTTCAGTTTTCTACCATGTTAGTGATCTATGGATTTGGCATATTGAATGATAAGCTGATCGAGATCAACAAGAGTAAGTACGTAGGATATAAGGAAGAGAATGTGTTGAAACGTATTACCTTTAATGACTGTGGGGAGCGGTTTGTTATGGTGTTGGAGCTGAGCGATGCACCGGATAAACTGCTGGCAGTAACAGCAGATGATGTGGAATATTTATTGAACAATTGTCTGCATCCGGCAACTTGATAACGAACTGTAATGGTATTTGAACATGGAGCCTGCACGCGAATAAATTCGTGTGCAGGCTCTTTATTTGTTCAAGTCTCTGATGTAAGATATGGAAAGTTTGAGTAAAAAAATGAAAAAAGTTCTTGACAAATGGATGAGACTGCTATATTATAACATACAATTCATATATAAATGATATGAAAACAAGGAAAAGAATCGTAGGAGGTGATACTTCCATGGATGCATTGATCACGGTTGAGGGTGTGGAGAAAGATTTTGGTAATCAAGTCAAAGCACTCGACCAGATTAATTTGGAAATTGCAAGTGGAGATATTTATGGAATTATCGGTATGTCCGGTGCGGGTAAGAGTACATTAGTACGATGTCTTAATTACTTAGAGAAACCCACCGCCGGTGTTGTCAAGATTCATGGCAAAGATTTATCGACTTTGAAAGGCAGACAGCTTCGCAAAGAGAGACAGAAGATTGCAATGATCTTTCAGCATTTTAATCTGTTGATGCAGAAGAACGTGTTGGACAATATTTGTTTTCCGCTTGTGATCGCCGGAGTAAGCAAGAAACAGGCAAAGAAGAGAGCTGTGGAATTGCTTCAGATCGTGGGACTTGCTGATAAAGCAAAAGCATATCCGGGACAATTGTCCGGTGGACAGAAGCAGCGTGTGGCAATTGCCAGAGCATTAGCGAATAATCCGGATATCCTGCTTTGCGACGAGGCAACGAGTGCTTTGGATCCGCAGACGACACAGTCTATCTTGGAATTGTTGCAGCAGATCAACCATGATTACGGTATCACGATCGTGCTGATCACCCATGAAATGTCCGTGGTACAAAAGATATGTAATAAAGTTGCAATCTTAGAAAAGGGACATTTGGTGGAGACGGGAAGTGTTTCCAAGATATTTGCCAATCCGGAATCTGCGGCCGCTAAGAAGATGATTTTTGGTGAAGATACCAGTGTTCCAAAGATGGAAGGAAAGCATCTGGTGCGAATCGTCTTTAGCGAAAATTCATCGTTTGAACCGGTTATCGGTAATATGATCCTTCGATACAAGACACCGGTTAATATATTGCATGCCGATACCAAGGATATCAACGGCATTGCAACCGGAGAAATGATCTTGCAGTTGCCGGAGGATGAAGATATTGCAAAGCAGATGATCACATATTTACGTGATTGTAAGCTGACGGTAAAGGAGGTGGAAGCAGATGTTTCACTTTGATGCAGTTGTTCAGGAGATGATCATTAATGGTATTTGGGAAACGCTGTACATGACCTTAGCGTCAACCTTTATGGGATATGTGCTTGGGCTTCCACTGGGAATCGCTCTTGCGGTTACCGACAAAACCGGAATCAGACCACAGCCGGTTGTATATCGTGTGCTGGATGTGATTTCGAATGTACTGCGAAGTATACCGTTTATTATTTTGTTGATATTAGTGATCCCGCTTACCAGATTTATCGTGGGGCAGTCTTATGGCTCTTCGGCTACAGTCGTACCACTAGTTATTGCTGCCGCTCCTTTTATTGGACGTATGGTGGAATCATCGCTCAAGGAAGTAGATCATGGCGTGATCGAGGCTGCTCAGAGCATGGGCGCCGGCATCTTTACGATCATTTGGAAAGTATTGCTCGTAGAAGCAAGAACATCCTTGATCGTCGGTGTGACGATCGCACTTGGTACGATCCTAGGATACTCTGCGATGGCAGGTGCTGTCGGAGGCGGCGGTTTGGGAAATATCGCAATTCGGTATGGTTATTATCGTTATCAGCCGGATATCATGATCGTAACGATCGTTATTTTGATTGTCCTCGTTCAAATTTTGCAGGGAATTGGCATGTTGATCTCCGCAAAGCTTGATCGAAGAAAATAAATACCAGCTTTCGTATTGAAAGATTGGAACACAAAAAGAATTGGAGGAAAATTTATTATGAAGAAGAAAGTAGTAGCATTGACATTAGCGTTGACATTGGCAGCAGGTTTGGTAACAGGCTGCGGTAATGCAAAGAAAGACGATAACAAAGCAGATAGCAAAACAATTACAGTAGCTGCATCACAGACACCACATTCCGAGATTTTGGCAGAGGCCGCTAAGACCTTAAAGAAACAGGGATATGATCTGAAAGTTACAGTATTTGATGATTATGTACAGCCAAATAACGTAGTAGAGAGTGGCGAATTTGATGCCAACTATGTAGAACATAAGCCATACATGGAGCAGTTTAACAAAGAGAATGGTACTCATATCGTTGATGCCGGCGATATTCACTATGAGCCATTTGGAATTTACGGTGGAACTAAGACAAAGCTCGAAGATGTTGCAGAGGGTGATACCATTGCAATTCCAAACGATACAACAAACGAAGCGAGAGCATTATTACTTTTGCAGGATAATGGTTTATTGACTCTTAAAGACGGTGCAAGCCTGACAGCAACCATCAACGACATTAAAGACAATCCTAAGAAATTAAAATTCCAGGAGCTTGAAGCAGCACAGGTATCCAAAGTAAAAGGTGAGGTTGCTTATGTAGTATTAAACGGTAACTATGCATTAGAGGCAGGATACAGCGTTGGTAAAGATGCTTTAGCATATGAGAAGTCCGATTCTGAGGCTGCTAAGACTTATGTAAATATCATTGGTGTCAAGGAAGGTAATGAGAACAGCGATGCGATCAAAGCTTTGGTAAAGGTATTAAAATCTGATGAGATTAAGAAGTTTATCGAAGACAAATATGATGGAGCAGTTATCCCATTTGCGGGCTAATCAGATCCTCTAAAAACTCATAAGAAATTGTTAATAAGGAAATAGCCTTTTGCCTGTTTTGTGCAGGCAAAAGGCTATTTTGGCTGTAGTAGAAATATTTCACTTTCTATATGGAATTATTGTATATAACTCAAATTTCGCACATCAAAAATTATCATGCTGTTACATATTGCTTATTATGTCAAAGCATGCTAAGTGTTTTGCAGCCACAATATAGCGGCTTCTGCCGACAGAGAACTATAGTAATTGCCTTGCCGCATTTTTGTTTTTAGTGATTTCTAAATTTTGTTGTCTCTGATGATTGATCTACATGCCCTTCGGAAACTCGAAGTCCCGGAAGCAAGGTATTCATCATTTTTGAAAGGGACTTTGCGCTCGTCGTTACTTATGTCTCGTATTTCAGAGACATTAAGTAACGTGACGTAGCGCATCGTAGCGAAAGCGTCCCGTCCAAAAATGGATGATACCTTGCTAAACCGGGACATCTCAGACATCCCTTCGGGCATGTATTCATCAGAGACTTAACAAAATAAGAAATCACTCAAAAACTCTGCGTTCTGCGGCAATTATCTTAGTTCTCTGCTGGCAGAATAAGTTAGCTTGTCGACTGCAAAATATGCTATTTATTGCGACATAATAAGCAATATGTGACCTGACAGAATCTTTTGAAGTGCGAAGTTTGAGTATATAAAAATGCATACAGAAAGATGACGGTTTTTGAAAAGAATATGGTAATACGATTATATAGATGAATAGAGCATAGCTAATTGAATGGAACAAGATGAATGATAGATTTAGGGGGAGACGTTCTATGAAGAAAAAAATCGTACTTATATTATCACTATCCTGCTGTATGTTTCTATTAGGCGGCTGTTCTGAAGCAAAGCAGGAAAAGCAGAAAACAAATAATCCTATCGCATATACTTCGACAGAATTTGAGACAACCGAGATTCCGGCACAGGAAGAGTCTTATGTTCTACATGCATCAAAAATACATTCTAAGTCACCCACTGCCTTAGAAACAGCAATCAATAATATTATTCGTGATGCGAAAGGATATGAAGATGAACATGAAAAATTTATAGGGTTCTTGGATTGTGCTGTAGATGATGAAAATCTACCTGCTTTCTATGGACAGCAAACGATTATTGTTTCTGAAAAATCAATCTATTATTGGAATATTAGTGCGAATAAAGTGGATATGAGAGGGTCTGCGCGGTATGTGTTTCCAGAGAACACCAAGGGATGCGCTTGTGTTCGATTTATAAATGATGGACAGCGTGTATCTGCTGCGGGATTAGAGGAAGTAGATAGTGCGATCGCGGAATTACTTCAGAAAAATCCGAAAGAACAATATGTGTTTCTGAATGGAATCTCAAGGGAAGAATATCCAAGTACAGAACCGTTATTGTTGAATGCCAAAAATCAGATATTATCCTGTGACAAAGGCAACCATTACGCCGTGGATCGTTTTTATGTGGTGGATGGTGACTGCTTTGGAAAGTTATCTGACATGGCAGTATCCTACGAGATGCTTTGTCGCAAGAATGACGAGTATGTCCAAATTCTTAAGAATTATTAAGATTGCCCCAAGGTCGTTGACGCAAGCAGAAATGTATGGTGTACTGGAAATGTAACAAAGAAATTTAGTGCTATGATGGTAGAATGGGAGGAGATCTTATGAATAAACTAAAAAAAATATTGGCATGTATGATAATTACATTGGGAATTTTG
The DNA here is from genome assembly GCF_003481635.1 of Clostridium sp. OM05-6BH. Lineage (NCBI taxonomy): Bacteria > Bacillati > Bacillota > Clostridia > Eubacteriales > Clostridiaceae > Clostridium > Clostridium sp. OM05-6BH. Next base: position 32,672 of record NZ_QULH01000016.1, read on the forward strand.
TATCTACCGGAAATTCATGCAAATGCATCAACAGTAACTATAGATGAAGCAACATTTCCGGATTCATGTGTACGCAAATTTGCACAAGAACAAGACGTCAATAAAGATGGTGTTTTGTCTGATGAGGAAAGAAATATAGTTGATTATGCATTATGGGATTGGTATACGGCAGCTGCATATGGGGTAGATGGAAGCCATTTAATAGATTTTACAGGAATGCAGAATTTCCCAAAAATCACCAAAGTTCGACTGCAATTGGGCTGTAAGGTCAATGGAAAGGAAATATATTGGAATTATAAAGCATCTAATTTATTCCAATGTTTTCCTCATGTAAAGCAATTGTCGATTGTTTCTTTTGGAACTAAATCAATTGAACTTAGTGGAGAATCTAATACATTAGAAGCGTTGGATATTTCTTTTGAAAATGAAATATTAAAAACTGGAGAAGTAGTATGCAAAATGTATGCGCCAAACATTAAAGAAATAGATATCACTGGAAATATCTCGACAAAAAGTTATTCTTTAGGAAAATGTTTTCCGAAGGCGAAGTACATTTATTTGTATGATACAAATGTTGGAAAATCTGGTACGTTAGATGGCTTTCAAGACATTGAAACGTTATTCATTAGTGGTAAAAAGGTAACAGACATGAATTTATCCTTTTTGTCGGGAATAACAATACATCGATTGGAAATTGAAAAAACTAAAATTAGTAAATTGGATATGGCACCTCTTCGCAAAACAAAATTGAATGTGTTAGATATTGACAATTGTCCGATCAAAAAATTAACGTTATTACCTTTGAAGAATACCGGGATTGTTAGTTTGTCAATATCAAATTGTTATATTACATCTTTGAATTTGAAAGAAGTATCCAACAAAACACTGACCACACTTTCTATCATTAATTGTCCGTTGAAGAAACTGGATGTTAGCCCATTGAAAAATACATTAGAAACGTTATATGTGGGAGACAGACAGCAGTTTTACACGAAATTTCGGGAAGTCTATAAAAAGACAAAATTTACTACACTTGATTTATCGATGATGAAAAAGTTAAAAGAGGTATATGGAAGTGGCGCTGGTTCTATTAAGACAGTGCGGCTTAAAAATCCCAAAAAACATGTAAGAGTTAAAACTTTGCAGGAATTACATTTATATGGGACTAAAATAAAGTCTATAGATGTATCAGGATTGACAAAATTAAAAAAACTTTATGTTGGTAATTGTACGACCAAGTGTAATATCAACAAGTGTACAAAGCTTGAAGAACTTGGTATTATAAATCGCGGAACGACAGATTTATCACTCAAGAGTAAAAGCTTGAAACACCTGCAGTACCGAGGCGGTAAAGTGAAAAAATTGTCAGTCAGAAAATGTCCTAAGTTATATGCAGTTACGATAAGGGGAACCAAGGCGAAATCTTTAGATTTTAAGGGCAATAAAAATCTGCTCTATTTATCGATTTATAATAGTAATATTGGTAAAGTGGTTTATCCGAAAGTAAAAAAAGCGGATTGGAGATATGAGTATAAAATACAAGATAAACGCTTTAGCTCTGACCCAATAACAAATGCTGAAGAAAGTGGGATTTTTACTTATGAGCATTACTTAGGTGGATACAATATAAATCAAGTAAAGACTGTGGATATATCTGCGTGGAAACGGTTGAGCAGCGCAATGAAGAAACGGCAATTGGCCAATGGTTATAAATTTGTCATGAAACAATATACACCGCGCCGGATTATTATTAACAAGAAGTTACGCAGTTCTGACAAAAAGTGGATACGTGCAGTAGCAAAGAAGATTAAAGCAAAAGTAATTATGTGGTAAGTATGAAGAAGCTTAAACTTACCAATTGCAAAAAATTACGAAGACTGGATCTTACACCATTTGATATGAAATCATTGGATATCAAGGGAACAACAAGGCGGATATCGTCTTGTTGTTCCCTTTTTGGTTATTTGCGCATTATTATATCTAACGTGTTTATCATTATCGCCGGATAGCATTTATTCCGCACTGACAACTTGTGTTATGTCATCAGACTGTTCTGCTAATAGCTGTTTGACGTAATCGCGAATGAAGAAATCGTCCTCCGGCATTTGACAGCCGACGGTATACATTCCTTCGTTATTCGAGCATCGGATGACATGTCCGGTCAATTCATTATGATTTGGCAGATCAAAATCATGGATCGTAATATGGATGTCTGCCCCCTTGTGATCTGCAAAGAATGGATCCTTCGTCAGAAAAGCAAATCCATTGGCGCTGATGTTATCCATCGTGGCATCGATTGGTAATGGCAGACTGTTATCTGCCGTCGTGTCAGCAATGGTGATGCTGCAGGTGTTGGAAAGATCTGCACGAGGATATTTGCGGCGGTTATTGATCTTAGGTCGGGACTCGATAATGATCTGCGAATCTTTCGTGATCAATGCACGCTTCCAATGATACAATACATTGCCGACGGTCACTTGTAATTCGCATTCTGTCGTTTTAGTGATCGGTGGGAAATTGCCCAAGGAAACAGTCAGTGTATTTTCGGTGCGTTCTACTATATCGCCATGATAATTTGAAGAATCCTCCAAAGTCACTGTGAATTTCATGCCCGGCTGTAAGTCCTCAACGCCCATAAAACCACCAATACCAAGCTCACACATCAAAGATTCAACGACCGTTTCGATTGAATTGATATTATTGGCGGATTCATCATATTTGCTCAGCATACGATGACTGATCTCATTGGAATCGGAAATATGTTTTGACATTTCCGTCATGATCGAGGATACCTGATCCATGTTGTCGACTAATTGGATATTGGATTGTTCCACATCTTTCATTGCCGTATCAATGATCTGAATATTCTCTTCCAATTGTGCGGTATCTTCGGATATTTTGGAAATGCTGGCACCAGCGGTTGTTACCTTGTCGAGAGTCATGCGGATCAATGATAACGTTTCTTCCATCGTGTGCATCATCTTGGTAGAGGTTTCTTCCAGATGCATCAAAGACTGACTGATCTTGCTGGAGGAAGCTTTTGTACCGGTGCTGAGGGTACGGATCTGTTCTGCGACAACGGCAAATCCCTTACCGGCTTCTCCGGCGCGGGCGGCCTCGATCGATGCGTTTAATGCCAATAGGTTAGTTTGGCTGGAAATATCCTCGATTGTTCCGGTTTCCTCTTTTACCATCGCAAAATCGTTTTTGAAGTCTTGCAAAGTCATTTCGATTTCCTGTGATAGTGCAGCCATATTGTTCGTTGTGTCAACGAGGCTGTCAAGATCTTTGGAACTTACTTCGGTGTGCTTGCCGGAAGTGGCAGTCAGCAGAACCATTTTCTCGATCAAATAAGCAACATGATTGACCTGAGCCTTGATCTTGGCGGTCATTTCATTGGAAGAAGCCGTTGTGTCTGTCAGGTGAAGATTATTTTCATTGACTTGCTGCATGCTTCGTGCAACGACCCCGGCTCCGTGTGTGTTTTCTGAAGCAAGTTCTCGAACGACCGTGACGCCATCCATAATGGAGTTACTTGCCTGTTTCACCTGTTCTACTGTTGTAATAACACGGTTTAGATCCGCTTTGATACTGTCTGTCATGGCACCATCGGATTCATTCAAGTGCTTGATGGACATGACATAGCAGATATAACATAAAATAATACAGGATAATTGTAATTGATAGTCTTTTACATTTGTAGCCGAATTAAACCCGTTCATGTAACGATATACAGCACTGCCGATAATAATGATGGAATTCGCAATGCCGCAATTTATCATGAAACGCCTGTTTTTGTAGAGAACCAGCAGGCTCGTCACCGGCAGGATATAAGTAAAGGCGATGGGAGAAGCGGTGGTACTTACAACAAAAGTATAAAAGATACCATAGCCGATCACCAGATCATACTTATAAATATCCGTTGTAAACCCTTTGACACGTAGTAATATTTCGCCAAGGATGATCGGCAGCCAGCACAGGATCAAAAAGATGATATAGTAATCTGCTTTTTGAAGGCCGTTAGCAACGTCACTGCCGTAATTAGCCGATAATAATAGCGCAAAGATCAGCCATATCTTGCGTGCTTTGCGGTTCGCCTTTTCCTTAAAAATGTTTTCGTCATAATTCATAATCGTTAACCTCATAATTCTTTCATATATTGTCATTTTGCGATTCACTGCTCATGTATTTTGGCAAAATACTCTGCAATTGCCTGAATCGTCTGCGTACTTTCCGGCAGGAAAGGTTCAAATACACTAAAAGCGTGTGTAAGTTGTTTGTTTTTTGGAAAGTCAAGCAGGCGGTGTGGCATATTGTATTTTGTCAATGCCTTCTCAAACTTCGTGGTGTAATGATGTAAATTATCGTTCTTACTTGTTACCAGCAGACAAGGCGGCAGTGCTTGTACTAATTTCTGATAGGTTGGATTCACATACGGTGCAAAATCACTTTGTTTATAATCCGTGCCATATAAATATTTTGGTAAAGACAAACCAATCTGGTCAAAGCGGTTGGTGTAAAACATACCGCTGATCAGACCCAGTGCCTGAAGTGGTGCAGGGCATACAGACACTTGCGCGGCAGCGGCCATTTCGGCGTTGTTCTGCATGGCAGCACAGTAGGTTAATAACATGGCTCCCCCGCTGTCTCCGACACCATAGATCTCGTCAGTTTTACCATAATAAAGATTACCGTAGTCTTGAACATACCGCAGCGCCTGAAAGAAATCCGTGCACTGATGATAGAAGGTATATTCCGGGACGAGACGGTATTCAATGCTAAACACGACATAGCCAAGTTTGCATAATCTGGCACAAAAGTAACGGTTGAACTCTTTGCATCCCATGATCAGGCCGCCGCCATGCACATTGAAAATGATCGGAAGCTCTTTGTCCGGCGATTCAGAAGGTCGAAAAACATCCAATCGGTGTGCTTCGTTCTGATCGTTCACATATTCGATATCAAGATACATGTCCACGTCGTCGGGGATGGAAAAGCTCTTACGGCGATCCGGCAATGTTTTCATGAAATCTGTTCGCTGCTGCATGAATGCAGTTTCAATATAATTACTCATATGTATCACGTATCCTTTTCAAAATGTTCTGTCTATCATAATAAACCAGATTGCCGTCACAATCAATAGAACCGTCAAAAGTGCCAAAGAAATTGTAAAAAAAGAATGCAAGAAAAGCGTTGACAAATCTGGTTTATAACTATAAACTTATTATAACAGGTTTATAATTATAAACCAAGTTGCTGAAGACAATGGTTGTAGTGATCATTTTTTAGATACAGCAGAAAGGGGTATGGTATGGAATACTTGAAGTTATGTGATAGTGACTATCGTTTTATGCAAGTGGTTTGGCAGGAAGCGCCAATCAATTCGGGGGAACTGGTCAAGCTGTGCGAGGAGAGACTGGGGTGGAAGAAATCGACGACCTATACGACGATTCGCAAGTTATGTCAAAAGGGATATATACAAAATGAACATGCAATCGTATCGGTGTTGATCCCACAGGAACGTGTGCAGTCAGATGAGAGTGCCTATTTTGTGGATCGAACGTTTTCGGGTTCTTTACCACGTTTTATTGCGGCTTTTCTAGGGGAACGTAATATTTCCGACAACGAAGCAAAAGAGATTCAGGAAATGATCGACCGCTATCGGAAAGAGCAGTAAGCCTACGGGTTTGAGAAAGGAGTTGAGATGCGTATGGAGAATGTATTATTTTGGTTATGGGATGCGAGTTATCGTACGGCGATCGTGATCGTGGCAGTATTGTTGATCAGAAGGCTGCTTTTGCGTAAATTCCCGGCAAAGTATTCTTATTATTTATGGTTTGTAGTGGTGTTATCGCTGGTGCTTCCGGTACAGATCGCATCGCCGATCAGTTTGTACAATGTAGTGCCAAATGGCAGCGAGGTTGCCAAACAGATCTCGACAGCGCAGTCAGAAAGTGTTGCAGCTACATCAGATGATGAGCAGAATACAACGGTGGCAGACCGGCAGCAAGTGTCGGGAAATACACAGACAGCACCGAATGTCAAACGTGCCACAGATACTGTGCAGTGTGAAACGGGAGAGCTTTCGGAGATGATCAAGGCAGAGGGGAATACATCCAAGAATTCTGTCGGAGATCATACAAAGAGTTCCGTAGGGAATCATGCAAAAAGCTCTGCCACAGATAATGTTAAAAGCTCTGCAGGGAAGGAAAGTGATTCGAAAACTTCTGCCGGTACTACGGCAGCTTCTTCCATGAAGAAAACAGATGCTAAGCTTTCGGTAGGGAGCAGTATACAGGCAGGATGGAAACAGGTGACCGATGTGCTGTCCGGAAAATGGGACTTTGCAAAATGGGCTCCGTATATTTTAGAGGTATGGATTATCGGTGTAGTTGCAGGATTATTGTATATGTTATTGGGTGCACTGCGCACCAAAAAATATCTAAGCCGTGCGGTTTCGGTAGAGGATCAGGTATATGAATGTGAAGGGATTGCGAGCCCATTTGTGTTTGGTTACCTGCACCCAGCAGTATATATACCATATCATTTGGAGGAGGATCGCAGACAGTATATTGTAGCACATGAAAAATATCACATAACCCGTAAAGATTATTTGATAAAATGTGCAGCGGCACTGCTGACAGCAATCTATTGGTTCCATCCATTGGTGTGGATCGCCTTTGTTATGATGGAACGTGATATGGAGATGAGTTGTGACGAATATGTACTTCGTGACTGCAGCAGAGAGCAGAGGGCGCAGTATTCAGAGAGCCTGCTCTGGTTTGCTAAGAAGAATCGGTTGAATGCACCGGGACAGTTGGCATTTGGGGCACATACGACCAAGCATCGTGTACGAAATGTATTAACCAGCAAAAATACCAAAAAATATATAGGTATCCTTGTGGCAGTGTTAGCCGTCTTTGTTGCTGCGGTATTTTTGACCAATGGAAAAGGTATTACACCTTCCAAAGAGAAAGACCAACAGGCGGCCAAGAAAGACCTTGTGACGTTATATATTGCGCATAGCGGTGATTTTAGCGGGGAAGATGCAGGATGGTATGGCAAACTGCTGGAGCAGCGCTTTGGCGTGAAAGTGGTCTATGAGGTGCCGGACCCGGAGAAGATCAACTATACGGATGGAACATATGATTTATTCATTGATATGCGGCAGGATGGGAAGTTCAGTCTGTTTGATGGATTGACGAATGATCAATTAGCGAAGCTTTCGGATGGCAGTTATTATTATACACGTAACGTCAGCCAAAATTATCATGAAAACTTTGCCTATACATGGGATCTGCGCTACGACTTGTACAAAGAGTGTGGTTCCCCGGAGATCAATACTTTTGAGAATCTGCTTGATGTTTTGGTCAAGATGAAGCAGAAATCCGGCAATAATTATGCAATGAGTATGATGTCTTATAATGAGAAGGATGAAACGATCAGTATGCCGGTCAGTCTGTTGCTGAGTGGATATTATGGCTACTCTCGGGAAGGTAAGTTTATGGTTCGCGGTGCGGATGGCAAAGTACAGGATCTTTTGACGGCTGTGCATGGATCGGAGGATACCAATTTATATCAGAAGATATTGAAACAGTGGAATCAATGTTATCGAAAAGGTCTGCTCGATCCGAAATCCCGGACAAAGGATATGGATACTTATGAGGCAGATAAAAAGTCCGGCAAAGTATTATGTCTGATCGATGGAATCAATCGAAACAGTGAATATGATACTAAATGGAAAGAAACGGCACAGGAGCGGCCGATGTATCCGGTTGTCCCAAAATCTGCTGTTCTGGCAGCATATTCCCCATCGACGACAGACGGTAAGGCGAGTTGGTGTCTGGGGGTTAATCGGTCGTCCAAACATTTGAAACTGGCGCAAAAGGTTGCTGCTTATCTGGCATCCCCACTTGGCTACATGGAAAACTTACATGGACCGGAAGGGTTGTGCTGGTATTATGATAAAGACGGAAAACCACATCTTACCGATCTTGGCAAGAAGACAGCAGAAGATGCCACGGTAGAACTTCAAAGCAAAGATTCCAAGTATGCGATGTACAATGGAATCATGTTTCTGGATGGTTGTCCGGCAAATTATACGCCGTATTATGCGTCTGATATCAATCCGGACAGTGGAGAAACATTTGATATTTCCGGCTGGTCTTCGGAAGCGGAGAGCAGACAACAGGAATTTGCGGCTGCCAATAATAAGACGGTTCTGTCGCAGTGGCAGAAGGATCAAAATGCCAAAGAGATTACAGAGTATTTGGAAAATAGAGGGAACTATACGATTTATCCGGATCTGGATGTAGACTTTGGCGAGACAAAAGAGTATCCGTCGTGCCTGCGTAAAGTTTGCAAAGTGATTCAAGATGGGACTTGGAATGCTATATTTGCCAAAGACGATCAAGAATTTGAGTCATGTATACAGAAGATGTACCGTGAGGTGAAACAGGCAGGATATGATAAATGTGTTGCTTATGAGAAAGAAAAGTTAGATTAGTTTAGAATACGGTTCCAAGTATTTAGTAACTGTGTAAAAGAGCAAGCTGCATTAGCGGGGCTGGTCGATGGTAGTAGTGCGATTGACAGCCCCGTATTATCATACACATATTTTTGGTATAGGTCGTATGCTTTGCGTCCATTGGCATAGACAGCGGTTATGGAGGAGAGGGCTATGATCTTAGGAATATCATTGGGGATCACATTCCGAATAGAACTGTCACTAGACCCCTTGATATCGCACTCGGCGATTACGTCCCAGAGTGCGATATGGTGTCTGTGCAATAGAATCTTTTTATCCGCGATACTTTCCGGGGCAGGCTCATTGCATAATTCAGCGATCACTTTCCAAAAGCGGTTGCGCGGATGCCCGTAATAAAATTGCTGTTCTCTTGATTTTACCGATGGAAAGGATCCTAAGATCAATACGGTAGAATCTGCATCGTATACAGGGGCAAATTCATGTACAACGTGAGTATATTCCAAGGTAACCTCTCCTTTCTGTATCCACGGCTTTTAATTTTCTATTCTAACTTCGTATTTCTCAACTACTATCCAGCCATATATTGCTTATTACTGACATAATAAGCAATATGTAGGCTGTCAGTAAGGTTTGGTATGTGAAGTTAGCGTTACTACGATTTTTTTCTGCGGTTGCAGCTATCTTCCAAGAAGAGCTGTACGATAGGATCAATCTGTTCCTTTGCAAAGCATGGAATGCTGGTAAAGCTATTCATCGCTCCGGCGAGAATATAGACGATTCCGTGCTGGAGATGCAGCAGGCGTTCTACCGGAGTCTGCTGCAATTCCATATATTGTATTTTGTGATAATCAATAAATTGTGTAGAGGATGCAAACATTCCGTTTGTTATTGCAATGTAATTTTCACGAAGCTGCAATTTGTTGGCTTTGTAAGTGCCATAACAGCCGATCAGATATATCAACATTGCTAGCACAAAAGAGCCGATACAGCCCAGGACTGCCGGTAGACCGGTTACGCCAAAGACTGTAATCATAAGAGCCCACCCAATTGCTAAAAATACAAGCAGTTTGGCAGAACCAATGATCTTTTTCCACCAGATCGCTTTCGGTGGACGGATCGGTGCGGTATCACTTTCGGTGAAATAAGCATCGAATTCCGGAAGCAGACGATGCAGTAATTCCGGTAAGTGTTTCTCTGGGATAGAGAGCAGTAAACGCGTGTTTTCTTCTTTTTCATCGCCCATACCGATATTTATAATATCGACAAAGCATCGCTTTGAAATACGGCTAAATACCGGACGCTGTACGATGATCGAACTGATGCGTTTGATTGGGATTTCATAGCTGGTGCGTTTGAACAGACCAAATTCCATATGCAGATGATCCGGCATACGTTTGATCCGGAAACTGTAATAGCGGAAGAAATCACCGATCAGACTACGCAGTGCTGCATAGACAAAGGAGCCAATGACAACGATTCCACCTAATGCAGTTGGGATCATTTGGATCAAGGAACCGATGCTGTGATCGCCGAAAACAACCATTTTTAAGAAAAAAGCAATAATGGCGATCAGAGCGGCAAGGCATACGAGCAGACTTATAATAGAAGCACTGTAAACACAGTGGGTAAGCACTTGTTTGGTATTGTAAGCTACTTCGGATAATACTTGTCTGCTGTTTGGAGCAGCATTTGCTGAGGTTACTTGTCCGTTATTTGGGACAGAAGAAACAGTACTCATCTGCCCATTATTTTGGACGGAAGTGGCTCTGCTTATCTGATCGTTATTTGGGACAGAAGTAGGATCACTTATCTGACCGTCGTTTGGGACAGAAGTAGGATCGCTTGTCTGTTCGCTATTTGGGACAGAAGCAGCAGCCCCTGCGGTTCCATCAAGCTGTTCGTTGGCAGCTATAGTTTGCGTATGTTTGGCAGCGGTTGCCCCCGCTAAGAGTCTCTCTCTAAGTGCCTCGGCTTTGTCTTTGCGAAGCAGAATGGTGACGTCTGTAGTATCGGCGGTACTTCGGCTTTCGGTATCGATCTTAACCGTACTGGTGCCGAGAATGCGTTCCAATAGATTACGCTCGATGTTGATATTGGAAATATTGCGCAGACCAATCGTATTTACAGAACGAAAAATGGTATTTTTCGTAATCGTGATACTGGTTTCATCTACCGTGATCCAAGTCTTATACCAAACAATGGTGTTAACTGCCAGTCGAAATAGTATCACGGCAAGGATTACTAATATGATGATAAGCAGTGTGGTGCTATCAGAATTTTTGATATCGCCCAGTATTTCGTCAAGATCATCCAAGGAGGATATTAAAAATGTGATAATAATGACACCGAATACACCAAGCTGCTCTAACATTAGAGACGGGTGATTTCGAAACTTATTGTCCATTAGCACGTTCCTCCTCTACGATTTCGTTAATGCGCTGTTTCAAGCTGTCAGCAATATGTTCTGCTTTATCTTTTTCAAGAAATTTGATCGTTACGTCTCCGCCGGCAGTAGTGATTTCAACTTTGGCAAGGCCAAACAGGCGGTCAAGCGGACCGGAAGAAATTTCGATTTTATGAAGGCGGCTGATCGGCACAATCGTATGTGTTAAGAAGAGGTAGCCTTCCTTAATCTGTACTTCTTCATCGGTCAATCCGTAAGCATAACGCTGGTAGCGAAAAAGTGGGGATACGATCGTTTCAATGATCTCGAGTATCATAATGATGGCGCAGATGATAGTAACCCATCCAATGACTGTTTTATTGGAAGTGAAAGCTTCAGTTCTGGTAAAGAAGACAATGACGCCCAGAACGGCGGCAATGACCACACAAACGATAGAGGTGACCAAATACATGCAGTATAATGCTTTTTTGTTTAACTTTTCTAATTTCATAAAAATTTTCAATCCTTTCTCTTGCTCTCTGTAAATGCTTTTCCGTGATACGCCCTCCCTCAACGCGTATTATCTCAAGTATAGCAGAACAAGAGATGCATGACAATTTTTGAAATGACAAATGCGTTGCAATTTGACAAAAATGTGGCAAAAATATGTCATTGTAATAAAAATGTCATTTATTAGAATTTGGGGTTGTGTTACAATGTAAACGTAGAAAAAATAGTGCTAACATGTTTTGTTGCCTGATGGGTGACGCTGGTTTACGAAGGGGGAAGAGTCCTGTTCAAAATAACCGGCATAGGATATCAGCACTGCATTATGTACTCTCAGAATCTTGAGTGTATATTATTAAGAAATGGAGGAAGCATATGGAGAAATTTAAGAAGCGTCACAAACGATTGACAAGCTTAGTACTTTCTGCAGCCATGATTTTTAGCTTGGTTCCTGGTACGGTAGGAGCAAAAGCTGAAACCCGCATAGGAAGGCAAGTTAATCAGACAGCAGAGAGGGACACAAATAAGAAATCGGTTTCGAAAACAGCATTGAAAACGATATCAGCGGATTTTAAGGCACAGAAGTTTGCAGAACTGTATGAGGAGGGGGGGCTTTCTTGTACAACAGAGGGGATTACATTTGACACTGAAACAGCAGCCGACAACTTGTTACTCACCGGCAAGAATAAGGTAGTATCCGGAGCGGCTATTACATTAAAGAACACATTGGATTTTGGCACAGACAAGGTGCAGCGTATCCAGATCGATGCATTGGCTAAGAAAGCGACAAAGACCTATATGGAAGTGTATTTGGATGATGCTGTTACACCAACTGTGAGAGTGCGAATTCCAAATCAGCCAAAGACAGACAATTGGACAAGGACCAAAGTTTACAGCTATGAATTTGCAGAGAATGAGAAACTGACCGGTAAACATACGGTACGTGTTCAGCTTCAGGATGAGACAACGGCAGCAGACAAAAAGACAAGCGTACTGCTGCGTTCCATCCAATTCGTGCAGGAAAGTATTCCGACCGTATCTTTTGATATTGATGAGTCTTTGGGAAGCATTAGCGAGATGAATGGTGATAGTTCACATAATACGGAATGCTATGGTAAGATGAATATCGATGTACCGGAAGGCTATGCAGCAGAGTATGGCAAGGATCCGGAGGCAGCAGCGAAGAAGACGGCTGGCAGCTACGATATGGAATATATACGCGGCCGTGGCAATTCAACTTGGACTGTCCCAAAGAAACCATATAAGATCAAGCTGGATAAGAAAGCGGATCTGTTTGGCATGGGTAAAAATAAGCATTGGGTATTGTTAGCAAATTATTATGATAATAGTTTGGTACGTAATCGCCTGACCTATTATTTGGGACGTAAGCTTGGCATGGAATATACACCGGAATGTGTACCGGTTGACGTCATTATGAATCATGAGTATTTAGGCAGCTATTTGCTGTGCGAACAGATTCGTTTGGATGAGAATCGTGTGGATGAAAATGATCTTGAAAAGGCAGATAAAGGTGCCGATGTCAGTGGTGGTTATCTGTTATCCATGGAACCAAACGAAGAGACAGACAACGTGATCAAAACAACGTATAATTCGTATTTGATCGAATCTCCGGAAACGGGAGCGTGTCAGTCACAGGCAAAGGCTTATATCGAGAATTACATGAAGAAGACAGAGGATGCAATTTATGGAGATGACTTCAAAAATGAGGATGGAACATCGTATCAAGACTTAATGGATGTGAAGTCAGCAATTGCCTATTATTGGATGCAGGAGGTCTCTATGAATGGAGATGCATTTATTTCCACGAGCACCTATCTGTACAAAAAACAGGACACAGCGGATGCCAAGGGTAAGCTATATTGGGGACCGTTGTGGGACTTTGATTATGTAGCCTGGTCTTCCAATGACTATAGCGAAGAGGAAGATTCCTATAGCGGATTTGTTACTCAGAGAACATGGTTTAACCGCTTGATGGAAGATCCGGAGTTTGCACAGCAGGTAAAAGAGTATTGGGTAACGCTAGCAGGAGCATTGGAGGATGCCATTGCTGACGGTGGAATTTTGGACCGGTATGCACAGGAACTTGCGGTATCCGCAGATAACAATTTCAATAAATGGGGATTTAACGATTTTAGTGACGGCGGGTATGACGATAACTATAACAGCGCAACAGGAAAGTTGAGCTATGCACAGGAAATTCAGCGTTTGAAAACTTGGATCGCAGATCGTGTTGACTGGATTGATAATAATCTGGACGCTATTGCACCAAAGCCGGTTACACTGACTTACATGGTGGATGGTGAAGTTTACAAGAAAGTCACCACAACATCGACAAAGGAAAACGATATTCCGAGCGCACCAACCAAAGAGGGATATATTTTTACCGGTTGGTACTATGATAAAGATGATTTCAGTGTCAGACAGCAAAAGGGAGACATCTTTACAGAGGATACCACTCTAACAGCACAGTGGGAAGATGAGAGTAAGTTAGTAAAGCCAACTAAGATTGCGTTGGAGCGGTCAGAGATTTATGTACCGGAGTGGCATGAATTCCATATTAACTATGGTGTAGCACCGTATAATGCCAACACAGCGAATGTTACGTTGACGAGTTCAGACAATACTGTTGTGCGGTTACAAGAATCAGATCATGAAGATTCTGATTATATAGAGCCAGACTCACGTGATTGGATGGCAGTCAAAGCAGGAACGGCAACGATTACCATTTCGGCAGGAAATGGTGTCTCTGCCAAATTGGTTGTCCATGTTATTCCAATTTCAGAATATTTTGAGAATGAGGAAGCATACACTGCGACAGATTTCACTTTGGATCAAAATGATATTGTACTGAAAGTGGGACAGGAGAAGAAATTGAACCTGAAACCGGATCGAAACGAAGTCTATGCATCCTTTTACTGGACATCCAGTGACGATGATATCGTTGAGCTTCTCGGCGGTGGTCTGATTCATGCGAAAAAAGCAGGTACAGCTTATATTTTGGTAACTATGAATGGAATGGACAAAGCAAAGGTATGCCGCGTGGTTGTTCAGGATGGCACAGCCGTGAAACCAACGCCAGCGCCGACAAAGACGCCGGGGAAGGTAGTTCCATTGCCGCAGGAGAAGACAGAAATTATCCAAGTGGGAAATGCCCGTTATAAGCAATTATCCGCAAATACTGTCAAGATGACCGGTATCAAAAAGGATGTCAAGAAAGTGACCGTTCCTGCAACAATCAAATACAAGGGTAAAAACTACAAGGTAACAGAAGTTGCATCAGGAGCTTTGCGTGGCAAGAAGAAACTGCAGACCGTTGTTATCGGTAAGAATGTTACAAAGATTGGTGCCAACGCCTTTAGCAAGTGTAAGAAGCTGAAAAAAGTACGGATCACTTCGAAGAAACTTAAGAAAGTTACGAAGAAGTCCTTTGCTGGTATTGCGAAAAAGGTTGTGATCAAGGTGCCAAAGAGCAAGAAAAAAGCGTATAAGAAATGGCTTAAAAGTAAGAAGGTAGCATAGCGAATTTGTGATATGATGAGCCTCAGAGAAAAACAAGCGGCTGCGAAGCAGACATTTGTTTTTCTGGGCTCGTTAACGAGCAAGTAAGTTTGTGAAACAAACGGAAAAGCTTTGAAAGAGCGAATTTGCGAGTTTGATAAAAAGCACCCTCTGGGGACGGATCGTTGGATTTACGTCCGCTCAGAGGGTGCTTTTCTTTTCTGACGCTATATTTGCGGTGTATTGTAGACGTCCTTTCTGCTTATGTTGCTGCACAGTGAGGTACAGATGCCTTTTCTGCTTATGTTGTATTTTGTATTTATTGTTTGCTACTATTCAGAGTGATGCTGCAATTGTTATCGGCGGGACCAAATTCATAAGTAATAAGCTGGTTGTCCTCCTTGTTCTGTACTGTTTTGCGTACAGTAGTTGTGCGTATGAAGCGACTGGTATTACCGCCGGCATATGCATCGCGGCTCGTATCTTCGTAGATATACAGGACGCCATCCTTATTTAGAATATAATCATAAATCGCATCACCTTCTACCGTAAACTGCACGATCACTAATGCCTGCTTATAGGAAAGCTGCTTTTTTTTACATTTTTGAAAACGTGAAACAAATTCGTTTAATATCGCAGTCGCAGTTTGTGCTTGCTTGGCAGAACTGTTTATGGTTGGAATCATAAGAACCTGTTTTTTGGCAGCAGCGTTCGCAGATGAGTATGATGCCGGGTACGATGCAAGTCGTTTTTGAATGGCAGCTTCGTTGGTTGAATACCATTTGGCATCCATTTTTGGTGTGGCAAAGGCTGTATCCGTGGACAGTAATTTTGCACGGTATTTATAATTCTTGTCGCAAGTGATCTGTATAGCCTGTGTTCCGAGCAGCTCGTTGCCTTTGTATAAGCGCACGGTTAAACGGCTTTTGCCAGGTTTGAAAGACTTCGGTGCCCAGTAAATAATGTCACCGGGTTTGCAGGAAAGTTTTTTCGCTTCTTTTGTCATAGTTAGGCTGCCTTCGGATGAATTCTTGCCCCAAAGCTGTATGCTGCCATGTGAATCGGCTGCAACTTCAATGCGGATGTTTTCGGCAGAAGAAGACAATTCAAACGAAAATGGCATAGCCGGAACGGAACTCATGTAAGGAGAATATTCACCAAGAAGGCATGGATTTTCCGCTTTCAAGGTGACTTTCTTGTAATCCTCTAAAGGTTCCGACTGTGATTGCTGCGCATCTTCTGCGTCAGAGTTCCCTAACTGTGTTTCTGTATTACTTTTCGAGCGAGAGTTCCCTGGCTGTATTTCTGTATTACTTTTCGAACGAGAGTTTTCTGTAGGAGTTTCTGTGTCGCCTTTTGAACGGGATTTCTTAGCTGTACCCTCATCATCAGTTTCGTTCGATGGTGCTTTTGTAGGGCTGCTATAGCAACCGTATGCCTTGCTGCCTTCGTTTTCTTTTGCGTAGGCGATCACCTGCAGACCTAGAGAGGAAGCAAGATTTGCTATGGAATTCGAATTGTCCTCCATCTCGTTTGTATCTGCCCCGGAAGCATTATTATTGTCTGGATTTGGAGATGTGTTGGTATATGCATATTCTGATGAATTTGTTGCGTTTGGATCACCATTATTTTGAGACGTATAATGATGTGCCAACAGGCATAGACCGACACCAATACCTACCATTGCAGCAGCGGGAAACATTTGTGGACGCAACAATTTTGCGCCTCGATGCTTCGTAAGTGGTAAGTTTTGTGGTGCTGCCTGTGCGATCATCTCATCCGGCAGCTCGCCAATTGCCTGCAATAACAGTTCTGATTTGCGGTTATGGTCTTGCTCTCTCATCATACCCAGATCCCTCCTTCTTCTAAAACGCTTTTTAATTCCTTTCGCATGCGTGAAAGGATAGAGCGTATACTGGTTTCTTTCATTTGCATCATATATGCGATTTCGGCAGTATCTAACATATAAAAGTAACGCTGTAAAAAAATGATTCGTTTCTTTTTCGGTGAGCGTTCCAAAAACTGTTGGATCACGGTTTTTAGATGCTCTATGTTAATCTTTTCCTCAATTTCGTTAGAACCGGAAATACATTCTTCCAATTCTTCAAGACTAGCCTCCAAGTGTCCCCCTCCTCGTTTCGCGGCATTGTGCTGACGGTATTTGTCCAATGCAAGATTGCGGGCGATTTTTGCCAGATATCCTGCTAAATGCTTGGGCTTGCCGGGTGGAATAGAATTCCATACTTTGAGCCAAACATCATTGACACATTCCTTAGCATCTTCTTCATCAATGATGATACGTCGCGTGATCTGCATAAGATATGTACTATATTTATCTTGTAAGTGTGCAAGTGCAGGCTCCTGCCGTTCCCAAAGAAGCGCTACAATATCGTTGTCTTCCATGATTCCCTCCTTTTTGTCAGTGCTGTAAGATTCCATCTATCATACCATGAATAGGGAAGATTCTCTATCGTGGTACGATGCGCAGAAATCTGCGTTTATGGATGGTTTTTATGAGTTGCTCAAACTTCGCACATCAAAAATTATCATGTTGTCACGTATTGCTTATTATGTCAGAATACTAAGTATTTTGCAGCCACAACATAGCGATTTCTGCCAGCAGAGAACTATAGTAATTGCCTTGCAGCAATTATCTTAGTTCACTGCCGGCAGAACAAGTCAGCTTGTTGGCTGCAAAGTAGCTATTATTTTTGTGACATAATAAGCAATCTGTGACCTGGCAGTAGATTTGGATGTGCGAAGTTTGAACTGGTTACATTTAAATAGACGCAAGGAAATGTTATTTGTTGCAATGGAACGTCATATTCTGCAGTGGAACGTCATTTTCTGCAATAAATCTATTTGGATTGATGAGAGATTTTTTGGTATCTATTTGGACTAGAGAGATTTTTTGATATCTTTTTGGAGGGGGATTGAATACTGTCATGGAGAAAGCCGATATAAAATAACTGGAAAATTGAAAATTAAGATGCCAGTCACCGAAGTAGGAGGGAAAGGCAAGCTGGAATTATAGAAATTATCAAATCAGTCAACCAAAGCAAGAAAAAGACAAGCTGAAATGACAAAAATAGAGAATCCAGTCAACGGAATAGGTGAGAAAGACAAGCTGGAATTATCGAAATCGTCAAATCAGTCAACCGAAACAAGAGGAAGGCAAGCTGGAATGACGAAAATGGAGAATCCAGTCACCGAAGTAGGAGAGAAAGACAAAAATATAAGAAAAGTGTATCCACTTAGATTGCTTTGTAGTATAATGAAGGAAGTATTTAGGGACGTGATGTGCATGAACAATTTATCGTATTTGTTGTACGGAGGAAAGTGTATGTTCGTGGGAAAAAGAATTTAACAAATAATAGAAAGGTATGGTGAAAACATGCGAAAACAAAAGAGAATATGGGCGTACTTGCTAAGTGCGGCGATGGTTGTAACATCATTTACAATGTCTAGCGCGACAGGAAAGGCAGAAGGTACAACAGAAAAAGGTAAGATCGTTAGCGTGACGGACAGAACCTCGACAAAGAAAGCGGCAAGCGTAACAGAAAATGGTAAAGTCGCCAGCGTGACAAAGAAAGTTTCAACAAAGAAGACGGCGGGGACAGATTCCTTCCAAGATCTAAACAGACAACAGATCACGGAGGCAATGGGTGTTGGATATAATTTAGGAAACTCCCTGGAAGCAAATAGTGGTGGAACTCCAAACGAGACAGCATGGGGGAATCCGGTTTTAACCAAAAAATTTGTTTTGGCAGCAAAAGCAGCGGGATTTCAATCAATTCGAATTCCGGTATCTTATTTGAGCAAAATCGATGATAACAATGGATACAAAATTGATTCTGCATGGCTGGATCATGTACAGGAAGTAGTAGACTATTGTGTACAGAACGATATGTATGCAATCGTTAACATGCATGGAGACGGTTACACAACGGTAAGCGGTGGCTGGCTGCTCTGCGCAAGCAGCGATCAGACCAAGATCAAAGCCAAGTACAAGGCATGCTGGGAGCAAATTGCTGATCGTTTCAAAAATTATGATGAACATTTGATTTTTGAGTCAATGAACGAAGAATTTGATGGAACCTATGGTACTCCAAATAAGACAGCGTATAACAATATCAATGATTATAATCAGATTTTTGTGGATACGGTTCGTCAGACCGGTGGCAACAACGATCGCAGATGGCTGTTGATACCTGGATGGAATACAAACATTAATTATACGGCAGACAATTATGGCTTTGTGCTGCCAACGGATCAGTATTTATCGTCTGATATTGCATCCGGCGAAAAAAGAATTATGATTTCTGTACACTACTACGATCCATGGGATTTTTGTGGTACAGAATCAGCCGACAAAACGCAGTGGGGCAGCGAAGCAACAAACCAATCCAAAGTACCGACTTGGGGTGATGAAAGTTATATGGCTTCGCAGTTTAAGAAAATGAATGATAAATTCGTGTCTCAGGGATATGGCGTTATCATCGGCGAGTTTGGAGCCATCAACAAAGCAAACTATGATACGCAGAATAAGGCATGTCGAGCCGATTATTATCAGAAAGTATGTTATTATGCAAAACAGTACGAACTGGTGCCTGTCGCATGGGATAATGGATACGATGGCGACTATGGCTTTTGTCTGATAAATCGGTATTCTTGTCAGGTAACGCATCAAGACATTATTGATGCAATGATGGAGATCTATCGTGCATCTTCCACGGCAACCGGGATAGCTTTGGATCAGCAGGAAATCACAATTCATGTTGGGGATGCGGGAACACAGCTTAATGCAACCTTAACACCATCTGACAGCAAAGATATTATTAAATGGACATCCGATGATGAGAAAGTAGCTACAGTAAATTCCAACGGTTTAGTCACAGCAGTGGGTGCAGGTACTTGTACAATTACGGCAGCAATTGCGTCCGGATGTCAGGCAACATGCAACGTGACCGTGCCAAAACCTTCCTATATACGGACAAAGCTGTATATGTTAGATACATCCGGCTGGACAACGATCGCCAGTGAACAAAGTGCAGATATTTCAACGAAAGATGAAGAATTTACGTTGTCTGTTAAGCCGACAGATACGCAGCTTAAAAACATCGGTTCGCTGTATATCAAAGATATTCAGGCAGCCGAAGCGGCAGATTCAGCACTTAACTATGCAGTTATTACGCTGAAATCAATAACAGTAAATGGGAAACAGTACACGATCAAAGATGACACGTATACCTATGATGGCAGTCTGAAATCGGCAGCATCCGATGGACTATCGAATAATGTGTTTGATTTTTCTTTTATTAATATTTGGGCAGATGTCATGACACATATTCAGGATGTGTCGGCAGAAAGACAGAAAAAAGCTTCCTTTAATAACGCTTCGTATCAGGGAAACAATACAGTGGAAATTACCTTTGCTGTTAGCGGTGCAAAGGCAAATGGGTCGGTAGAGCCAAGTACAAAACCGAGTGCAACGCCAAGCGTGAGCCCAAGCACAGCACCAAGCTCGAATCCGAGCGAGGCTCCAAGCGTGAGCCCAAGCACAGCGCCAAGCGCGAATCCGAGTGTAACGCCAAGTGTGAGTCCAAGCACAGCGCCAAGTGCGAAACCAAGTACAAAACCAAGCGTGAGCCCAAGCACAGCACCAAGCTCGAAACCGAGTACAACGCCAAGCGTGAGTCCAAGCATAGCGCCGAGTCCGAAACCGAGTACAACGCCAAGCGTGAGCCCAAGTACAAGTCCAAGTGTGAATCCGGGCACAGACCCAAGCGTGAGCCCAAGTGCAAGTCCGAGTGCGATGCCATCGCATCAGCTGGGACAACCAAGTGTAACGGCGAAAGGATTTGTTGTGTATGCTAAAGTTAAGGGAGCAGGTAAAATTGCAGTGGGTTCTCGCTATAAACTTGCTGCTAAGAAAAAAATGAAACTTACTGTTCAGTGGGTTCCGAGAAATGCTGCAAGTCAAAAACTAACATTTAAGAGCAGCCGACCGTCCATCGTGAAAGTAACGGCAAATGGTACTGTAAAAGCAGGCAAAAAAGCAGGCAAGGCAGTCATTACGATTACGACAGCCAATGGATTAAGCAAAAAAGTTCGTATCCAAGTCATGAAAAAGCCCGTCAAGAAACTTACCGTTAAGGCAGGAAAGCGTAACCTTAAGAAAGGCAAAAAGCTGAAATTAAAGGTAAAAGCAAAACCGGGCAAAAAGCTGGCATCCACGCAGTATTGCTGGAAATCTTCTAATAAGAAGATAGTTGCAGTATCTGCAAAGGGTGTAGTTAAGGCCAAGAAAAAAGGTACTGTGAAGATTACAGTTTATGCAACCGATGGCAGTGGCAAAAAGAAGAGCGTAAAGATCAAGGTAAAATAGGAATATCAAGGAATTAAAGAAAGATAAGTGTTGTGGGATATAGAGGAGACCGCCGATTGGCGGTCTCTTTTATAGTACGGATGTTTATAGAAAGCGAGCTGAAGCATTGTAAGGTTAAGACGGTGGGGCAAAAATATATTTTTTTTACGAAAAAGTTTCACAAAGTTCACATGTGAAAATTGTGCAAATTATACAATTCACCCGGTGTAATGTAGAATGAACATGATCAGCATAAAAATAAGATGTAGAAATAGAGCGGATTTAATCAAATTGAGGTCAATGAAAGATATTGAAAAAATTGGAAATTTCAATGGTAAACGATAGGGTATGATAGGAACGTTAAAAATATAAAATTTAAGCTGGGAGTGATTATTACAGATGAAATTTAATAAAAAAATTGTATGGACAAGTGTTATAGCTGTGGCATTGGCATTAGGAGGCATCTATATAGCGAGCCGACAAAATGCTATTACGCATGTAATTGGAGATAATAATTTTGAGGGGTCAGAGAAAGAATGGTGCGATTCGCTATTGGATAAGTTGGTGGTTATTGATAAGAAGAATTGTCAGATTGGTAAACAAAAAATATCACAGTATTCCCTGACAAAGAAAAAACATTATGCAGAAAAAGATCGCGTTAGAGTGGTTGGTTACGCCACGGATGACAATCGTGAGCTGATGCTTCATCTTTCGGATGGAAATCGCATTGCAGTTGGAAAATCTGATAAAAAGCAAAAAAGCAGTCAACGTACACATAAGGTTACATTTATTGATTACGACAATAATGTGTTAAAAGCAGAAATTGTATTACAAAATAAAAATGCAACACCCCCAATAGTAAAGGAAAGAAAGAACTATCGTTTTGATAAATGGAATAAATCTTATGAACATATAAAATCTGATTTACAGATAAAAGCACTTTATAAAGAAGACAATACGGTAACTAGGATAACAGTTGCAAATGTTAAAGTGCAGCCAGGACAAACTAATGTGAAGGTACCGGTAAAAATAGCAAACAACACTGGAATTTTGGGAATGACTTGGTCTGTATATTATGATGACAGCCGGCTGAAATTGAAAGATATTAAAAATGGAAAGGCTTTCAAAGATATTTTGACATTAACAAAAGCAGGAAAATTAAAGAATGGCTGTAAATGTATGTGGGATGGGCAGCAGATTGAGGACTATCAAATTCAGGATGGAGAGATAGCAGAGTTGTTATTTGACATTCCTAAGTCAACGACTTCGGGAGTGTATCAAATAAAAATAAAATATGAGGAAGGAGATGTGATAGATAAAAATTTATTGCCCGTGTCACCATTAATCGCAAATGGAAAAATAACAATTACACATTAATGGTCAAAAAATACAGAAGGAGGGATAGTGATGAAACTTGATTATGTTTCAAAGATGAAAAAGCATCTGGCAATTGGTCTGATCATGTGTTTGACTGTGTTAAGTATTGCACCAAATGCAGATGCAAAACAGACAAAGAAACCAAAAAAAATATATTTGTCTGTGAAAACCAAAAAGATGCTTGTTGGGCAAAAGCATAAGTTAAAAGTAAAGAAAGTAAAGCCCAATAAAGCAACCAAAAAAGTGAAATGGAAATCTAGCAATAAACGTATTGCGACAGTTAGCAATTCAGGTGTTGTTAAGGCAAAAAGAGCTGGTACAGTAAAAATCACTGCTATTTCCAAGAAAAACAAAAAAGCAAAGGCTTCTTGCCGCATCGTTGTGCAGCCAATAAAGAAGCGACCGACAGCAACGAAGAAGCCGATTGTGACAAAACAACCAAGTGTTACAGAAGCTCCTAAAGCTTCTACACAACCGGTTCCGACAAATGCGCCAACAATAACACCATCTCCAGAGCCAATCGGACCGGCAGTTAAGGCAGCAATAGGATATGCTGGAAAGAATTGGAAAGATTATAGATTTGGTTATCAAGATGGTGCAGTTTATATTACAGAGGATGGAACATATACTGCAACATATACTGTACAAAATGCAGACACAGATATTGCGGTATTGACGGTTGATACCAACATGAAATATAACGATGTTAAAGATAAAATGTTTGGTTTCGTTACAGAAGTTAAGATCAATGATCGTTCTCTCGAATTGGGTGAAGGGTGGTTTGATAGTGATGAAAGTGGGTATTATCGTTTTGAGTTAAGAAATCCATATGACTATGTTGATGATGCATCTGAAACACTTGGTACGCAGAAAATACCTGTGAACAAAGGTGATGTAATATCAGTTTCCTTTTGTTTTGAGGGACTAAAATACATACAGTTACCTTCGTCTTCTGGACAACCTGAACCAACAAAGAACCCAGGGGCAACAACAATACCAACAGTGCCACCAAGTAGTAAACCGACAGTGCAGCCTACGGTAGCACCAAG
This sequence comes from Clostridium sp. OM05-6BH, assembly GCF_003481635.1. Taxonomy (NCBI): domain Bacteria; kingdom Bacillati; phylum Bacillota; class Clostridia; order Eubacteriales; family Clostridiaceae; genus Clostridium; species Clostridium sp. OM05-6BH. Next base: position 56,362 of record NZ_QULH01000016.1, read on the forward strand.
TGCTAAGCCAAGTAGTGAGCCTACGGCAAGTCCTACAGGACCGTTCAAGGTGAAGTTTGTGGATTATGACAATACAGTACTGAAAGAAGAAACTGTGGAGATTGGGAAAGCTGCAGTTGCACCAAATGTTCCAAAGAGAATAGGTTATAATTTCCAATCATGGGATAAGGCATATGATAACGTGACAGAGGATTTGATTGTCACAGCAATGTATGAGAAGGATATGACTTCGGCAATTATTGTCGGAGACGTAAAGACGTTTCCGGGAGCGAAAACAGTACAAGTACCGGTGTATATTAATAGCAATCCTGGAATTTTGGGCATGACTTTGGGGATAGATTATAACGACAAAATTCTGACGTTAACAGATGCCTCCAATGGAGATGCACTTAAAGATGCATTAGTTATGACAAAGGCAAATATCCTAAAAAATAATTGCAAATTTACGTGGGATGGTGAATCAATCACCAAAGATAATGTAAAAGACGGTGTAATGCTGTTATTGACCTTTGATGTTTCGGAAGAAGCTGCAGAAGGAGAGTATGACATTGGATTTTATTATAATTCCGGTGATATTGTAGATGGCGATTTAATGCCAATTGATCTGGAATTGCGCAATGGAACAATAACTATAGTAAAAGACGCATCTTAACATTAGATGTGAGAAAGGAGCATTTATGAAAATAGCAAAAAAAATTATTGTCAGTGTGCTTGCTGCTGCTATGATTGTGACCGGTTGTCCGTCGCATTATGTAAAGGCAGACACAGCTAAAAAACAGGTTACACTTTCTGTGCAAAGTCAGACAGCGAAGCCTGGTGCAACAGTAGATGTTACTGTTGATGTAAAAGATAATCCGGGAATATTAGGAGCAACTGTTAGTTTGAAATATGATGAGGGTCTGACGCTTACTGATGCAACTGCAGGAGATGCGTTCTCCTCTCTAGTATTGACAAAACCGGGAAAAATACAGTCTCCATGTAAATTCGTATGGGATGGACAGGAAATAACAGCGGATGACATCAAAGATGGCACCATCTTAAAACTTTCTTTTAAGGTGAGCGACACTGCAAAATCAGGAGAAAGCTATAAGATTAGTGTATCTTGTGACGCTGGAGATATGGTTGATGCAGATTTGAATGCTGTAGATGTAAAAACAGAAGACGGCGAAATTGGAATTTCTGCATTTACACCGGGTGACCTTAATGAGGACAACAAAATTAATTCTACAGATGTCATTATGATGAGAAGACAGATAGCAGGTGGATATGAGCAGACTATTAACGAGAAAGCTTGTGATGTCAATGAGGATGGAAGAATTAACTCAGCAGATGTTATTCTTGTGCGTCGATATATTGCAGGTGGATATGGCGTGAATCTTGGTACGACAACGGAGAAACACACCCATACCATGAAGGCGGTTGAGGCAAAGGAAGCTACTTGTACTGAAAAGGGTAATCAGGCTTATTATCACTGCACCTCTTGTGGTAAATATTATAGCGACGAAAAAGGTCTTAATAATATCAAATTGGAAGATACTGTAATTCCAGCTAAGGGACATGTTTCCGTGGTAGATGCTGCAGTAGCTGCTACTACAGAAAATACAGGACTTACCGAAGGCTCACATTGTGGTGAGTGTGGTGCAGTGTTAGTAAAACAGGAAGTTGTTCCAAAATTGGAGAATTCAGAGAACTCTATTACCTATCATCTGTATGAGGATGATGCATATTTGCAGAAGCAGGAAATTGAAAATACAAACCCGAATACATATAGCTCTGAAACTGGTTTAACATTGAAGAATATTAGTTGTGAAGGTTATATTTTTGAAGGTTGGTATGATGGAGAAGGTTCTAATGCCAAGCAGGTAAAACAGATTGCTGCAGGCGAGAAGGGTAATGTCGATCTGTATGCGCATTGGACAGCAAGAGAGTATACGATTACTTTTGATTCACCATTGGCAAAAGTGGATAGCATTAAATACAAGGTAAATGAAGGTGCGACATTGACGAATCCTGAGTGGTTTGGCTATACATTTATGGGATGGACCGATGAGAAAGATAATCTTGTTGATAAGATTCCATTGGGTAAAACCGGAAACATTACCTTGCATGCTAACTGGACCAGTAAGAGAAATCAGACAAGACCGGTAAAACAGTTAGGCGAGCCGATTATTTATGAAAATGATAAAGATGGACAGTATTTATTTGCATATGAAATTGGGCAGATGGAGAATGTTCCTTTATATACCATTAAGGATTTTGGAAATACAAGTGGTTTAACAATTTCAGAGACTATAACATCAAGTGGAACAATTAATGAAAGTACATCGAATTCTATTGTTAATTCACTGGCGCATTCAACAACTGAAACAACATCTTGGACTCTATCAAAAGATTGGAATGACAGTTTGACACTTGTTAAGACTCATACGGATGAAAGTGGAAAGGTAGTAGAAGATTCTAGTAGTAAAGTTTCCGAGAATAGTGTTGTGACTGTTAAGGGAAAGGAAAAAACTACTAATAAGAATGATTCAACTGTTGACAAAACAGGTATATCAGCATCAATAGGGACAAGTATAGGAACTGAAGCTCTAGGAACAGAGGCTAAAATTGATGCAAGCCTAACTGCAAATCAAGACAATACTACTGAAAAGTCAAAGAGTAAAACATGGAATAATTCATCAAGTAAACAGAAAAGCAACTCATCCAGTGAGAGTAGTACGAACTCTACAGCTTTAAGTAGTAAAGTAAGTGATACATATGGATATAACAAGAGCCATTCAGAGGGAGGATCGGAAACAACAGCATCTTCGTCAAGTAATACCTCTTCATCCTCACAGGAATATGCTACCGCATTGACATATTCGACACAAAAGACGGAAACTACTTCCAAGACGTATTCGAATGCGGAGGCTCCAGAGGGATATTACAGAATGGTATGTGCTGGAACAATTCATGTCTTTGCTGTTGTAGGATATGATATTGCGTCTAGTTCCTATTATGTATATACATATGGTGTACAGGATGATGACACATATGATTTCATTGACTATTCGAAACAGACACATAGCTTTGATGATTATGAAAATGGAATTTTACCATTTGAAGTTCCGTTTGAAGTAAACCAGTATATTGATAATGCCCTGCTAAGATCCAAGGGGCTTGTTTATGATAGTGAAACAGGTACGGTTGTAGACTATACTGGTGAAGGAACTAATGTGTATATTCCAGACTATATTTCTACCGACAACGGTGACGGAACAACATCCGTTGTTAAGATCGTTGGTATCGAAAAAGATGCTTTTGCCGGAAATGATAAGCTTAAGTCGATCAAACTTAGCAAGCATATTACAGAAATACCGGATCAAGCTTTCGAAGGATGTTCATCACTTACTTCTGTCAAGGCAGAGGGACTACAAACTATTGGCGATAAGGCGTTTAGTGGATGTAGTAGTTTGGATGATTTTACGGTAACTACAAACATTAAGAAGCTTGGCAAAAATGCATTTACCGGAGCAGGAAAAGTTACAGTAAATGCCAAGAATAGTGATATTGCCAATGCGGCAATTACCTCAGGAGCTACCAAGTTAATTGTTAATCTGGCTGATATGGAAGATACGTTAGCAAATAAGACATATGATATAACCAAATCAACAGATTATTTTGAATTAAATGGTGGTAATAAAGCATATAAAGGACTTAAGATTTCTTCCGATGCTAAAGAAACTACACTGAACGGTTTTGTGTTTGAAGACAATAAATCAGCTCCGATTGTATGTTCTTCTGAAAAACTGAATTTGGCAAGAATATCCGCTAAGACAAATGGATTTGCCATGATATTGTCTGCTGATAAGACAGATATTTCGTTATATGGTACGATTAAGTTGGAGTCGACAAGTTCTAACGTTGTATTGTCCAAAGATGTGTCCTTGACGAGATTGAATGCTAATATTGTTGGTAAATTAGTATTGACAGGTGACTATATGATCTACGGTAAAGTGGAAGGCGATTCTTTGCTGAACTTTACAAGTGGAAAACTTGTGACAATTAATGAGGACAGTTACAATAAGTTAAAGTATGGTTCTATGGATTGGGTATTGGAATCAGAAGTTCCAGATAATGCTACAATTGTTGGCGAAAAGTGGACGTATGATTACACAACAAAAATTACGTCTAGCAATAGCTCGGTAGCAGGTTATACCTTATATGATTCTTCTTGGGTATGGGGACCATATGGAGGCTGGAGCGGCTGGTCAGATGGTAATATTAGTGGCAGTGATTCCAGAAAGGTTGAGACGCAGTCTGTTCCTAATGGATATGCCACGCAGTATAATTACATTAGATATTTATCTGCAGATGGAAGAACATCCGGACCTTGTTCTGGTGTGTGGGGTGGAAAGTCTTGTACCAATTATCAGGAACGAGGTTGGGGAGCTCAGCTTGCCTGTGTAGGTAATCAGTATTCAAAACAAATTGGAGGTTATTTCAATTTATACGGAAGTGCTCCATGTTGGTATGGAGAATCTACAAGACAAGTGGTATCCTCCTATAAAACACAGTATCGTTATGCAGACCGTTCTAAAGTATACACATATTATCTGAAGAAGGTCGAAAGCAAAGAGTCTACTACAAAGGTAGAAGCATCTGACAGTATTAGTAATGTTAAGAGATGGGTTCAGTATGTAGTAGCAAAATAATATGCTGAAATGCCTAACTGTACATAAGTTATGATAGCATTTGGCAAGAAGTAGAAAGAGAGGATCGTTATTTTTAGCGATCCTCTTTTTTTATATAGGCCTAGAGGCTTCATTTGCGAAATGTAGTTTTTCTTGGAGGAGAAATGGAATGCAGCAAATAAATAAACCACCTGCTATGCGGGTGGTGGAAAGAGCTTAAGCGATGTGCAATGATAAGCTCCTTTGTCATAATAATGATGGTCTGCCAACCACATTAAAAAACAAAGGAGGTTGTCTGTATGAACAACAATAACAGTTTATCACATACTACATGGGATTGTAAGTATCATATAGTTTTTGCACCAAAGTATAGAAGAGAGGTAGCGTATGGAAAGTTAAGAGAAGATATTCGCAATATAATTACCATGCTTTGTAAAAGAAAAGGTGTAAATATTATAGAAGGAGAAGTATGTCCAGATCATATTCATTTGCTTGTTGAAATTCCACCCAAAATGAGTGTTTCATATTTTATAGGATATCTAAAGGGAAAAAGTACATTGATGATATTTGAGAGACATGCAAAATTTAAAATATAAATATGGGAATAGACATTTCTGGTGTAGAGGATATTATGTTGATACAGCAGGAAAAAATGCAAAGAAAATAGAAGAATATATTCGAAATCAATTACAAGAAGATTTGGAATATGACCAGATGACAATCAAAGCGTATGTTGACCCGTTCAAGGGTGAGCCAGTAAAGAAAAACAATTAATAATAAGCCCAGGGGGCTTAAGTAAGTGACTGATGCGGTGGGCAGACCTTTCGGCGAGTCTTTAAACTCAGACGCCGGCAAAGAGGCCTTATAGTCCGCAAAGCAAACCACCGGCTTAGCCGGTGGTTGTGATTGTCATGGCTCTAAATTTTAAGCTTAATGAACTGGACTGAATAACCAAACTTTAGTATTTCTTAACCTTTACTGTCTTGTTGCCCTTCTTCTTCAGGAACTTTTTGTATGCCTTATATTGTTTCTTTGGCACATTGATAACAAGGTTCTTTGCCGTTCCCTTAAACGCATTTTTGCCAATGGACTTGCTCTTTAATTTCGTTGATTTGATCGTGATCTTCTTCAACTT
>NZ_QULH01000016.1:62179-62411 GCF_003481635.1 Clostridium sp. OM05-6BH
TTGATCGTGATCTTCTTCAACTTTTTACATCCGGCAAACGCATTTTTGCCGATAGATGTAATGTTTTTGCTGATCGTTACTTTTTTCAGCTTTTTGTTATTCGCAAAAGCTTTTGGTGCAATGGCTGTTACTTTGTATGTCACGCCTCCGATCGTCACTTTATCCGGCACCGTAACGCTTGCCGTCTTTGTCTTTGCTGATTGCACATAGGAAATCGTTGGTTGCTTCTTAT
>NZ_QULH01000017.1:0-44990 GCF_003481635.1 Clostridium sp. OM05-6BH
CTGCAAAATAGCTATTAGTTTTGTGACATAATAAGCAATATGTGGTTGTGGGGAATTTGAGGTATGGGAAGTTCGTGTAAAAACTTATTATTCGATATACTGGACTACAGCCTGTATTATATGCTATCATAGGTTTTGCAAAATGGAACTACGATGATAATAAGGAGGGTTCACATGTTATCCGAAGAAAAATTATCAAAAATCATCGGTGATATTGCCGATAACTACGAACAGGAAGATTTATTTACAATAGAAAGCGGGCATCAGCTCCCAAATCGAGATGCAGTTATACACATTATCATGGGGCTGCGCCAGATCATGTTTCCGGGCTATTTTGACAAGGAACATTTAGAACGGACGATTCCGGAATACTTTTTAGGACACAACATTATCCGGATCTATGACACGTTGTCTGAGCAGATCCGCTTTGCACTGATCCGAGAAGCAAAGTCACAGGCAAATCTTACAGAGATCAATGAACGTACCGAGGAAATCTGTGAACAGTTCTTTTCTTCTTTCGCACATATCCAACAGCTTTTGTTAAAGGATGTTCAAGCAGCTTTTGATGGCGATCCGGCCGCCAAGACCAAGGAGGAGATCATCTTCTGTTATCCGGGACTGTTTGCTATTTTTGTATATCGTATGGCGCATGAGCTGTATCGCCTGAAAGTTCCTTTCATTCCGCGTATCATGTCTGAGTATGCGCACGGTCATACCGGTATTGATATCAACCCGGGTGCAGTGATCGGTGAATACTTCTTTATTGACCATGGTACCGGTATTGTTATCGGCGAAACAACAGAGATTGGCGATCATGTCAAGATCTATCAGGGTGTAACACTCGGTGCTTTATCGACACGCAGCGGACAGCTTCTTCGCGATGTAAAACGTCACCCAACGATTGAGGATAATGTAACGATCTACTCCAGTGCTTCTATTCTTGGTGGCGAAACTGTGATCGGCAAAGGCTCTGTGATCGGTGGTAATGCATTTATCACTTCTTCTGTTGCACCGGGCACGCGCGTCAGCGTCAGCAGTCCGGAACTCACCTTCACCGAGAAAAGAGAAAAGAAACCGGGAGACTTATTTGACTAAAATAATAAAGGCGGCGTATTACTGTTTTCACACTACAAAACAGTAACACGTCTATTAATCCAAAGAGATCGGCTCTGATTTTCACGTCAGAACCGATCTCTTTCTTTTCATCATTAATATTATCACGCTGCATCACGAAACTCTCCGCTCTTTCGTGCAAAGCTATATAGACCTTTTTAGATAACTTCTTTGATCGCTGCCATCAATTCCTCATACGTCTCATATGCCGGAAGTTGTGGATACTCTTTCTTTATCGCATCCGTACTCTTGAACAAAAATCCCGCCTTACTTGCCAGGATCATGCCAAGATCATTATGACTGTCACCGCTCGCAATCGTGTCATATCCGATAGATTGCAATGCTTTCACTGTTGTCAACTTAGACTGCTCACAACGCATCTTAAATCCTGTAATCTCTCCGTCCTCTGCAACAATGAGTTCATTACAGAAAATGGTCGGATAACCCAGTTTCTTCATAAGTGGTCCTGCAAACTGTGAAAACGTATCACTGATAATAATAACCTGTGTCAGGCTGCGAAGCTCGTCCAAGAACTCTTTCGCACCCGGCAGCGGATCAATGCCCGCGATCGTCTCCTGAATTTCTTTCAGACCAAGTCCATGCTCACGAAGAATATCTAATCGATAATTCATCAGCTTATCATAATCCGGCTCATCTCTGGTCGTTCTTTTTAACTCCGGAATACCGGTTGCCTCACTAAATGCGATCCAAATCTCCGGTACCAACACACCCTCTAAATCTAAACATACAATTTCCATGATCTTCCTCCTGTATTTTCTGTCATTACAATAATTTTAGTATATGATGTCCTCATCCGCAAGTATTGTTTTTCTATTTTTTACTTCTTAAGCTTCGCCCCTGCGTTGATGATAGCATGCTTCGCTAATACTTCAAGTACATCAAGACAATCGTTTTCCAATAATTCCTTAGTACGTACATGCTGTGCAAGCTCCGGCTCCCGCTTTAATAACGGCAGTTCCGTGCATCCTAGTACAAGACAGTCTGCTCCGCTGGCCAACATATTTTCCGCAATCTGTTCAAATTCCGACAAGTCCGCAGGTCTTCCGGCTTTGATCTGCTTATAAATAATGTACATCAGTCGCTCTCTGCTGTCTGGATCCGGCAATAAGACCTCGATTCCCCGATCACGGATCGCCTGTGCCAAAACTCCGCTCTGATGAACTCCGGTCGTTGCTAAGATCCCTACCTTGCGTGCACCACGAACTGCGAGCTGCTCCGCCGTCTCCTCCACGAGATTGACAATGGGAATGTCTACTGCCTGTGTCAACTGTTCGTAAAAATAATGTGCCGTCACACAGGGAATCGTCAAAAAATCTGCTCCGGCATTCTGCAAACTGCGGGCTGTCTCTACCAGCAATGGAAGCGGACTTTGCGTGCTCTTGCCTGTTATATATGCCGTACGATCCGGACTGTCTGAAATACTTTGCAACAATATACGGGGATGCCCCTGATCAACCATTGTGTCAACCATTCGTGTAAGCAACTCCAAATAATATACCGTCGCCATCGGACCGAGGCCCCCAATGATCCCTATTTTCTTCATACCAATCACTCATGCCTTTCTAATCCCGCAAACTTTGGGCCACAGGCACAAATTTGCCATATGAAAAAACTGTACTATATGCTTTTTCATATTATTTCGAGGCAAAATAACGAATTGCACTCACTTTATTTCCATTCAACATGATCTGCAGCTTGCTGCTTCCCTTTTTGAACGTATACACGCCGAATCTTGCCTTTGCTTTTCCGTACTTTTTGGTGACAGCTTTCAGAGAACTGCCAATGCGGATCCCTTCTTTTGTCACTGCCTTATTGCTGCGAAAACGGATCTCACTGACATATTCTGCACCATTGTTGGTTTTCGAATATGTTTTGAGCTGAAAATCCTTATAGGTATATGTACGATCTTTTCCCTTATAAGCACAACTCTTCTTCACTGTTTTTTTAGATGGTTTGCCGGCCTTTTTGATCAGCTTTTTGGCTGCACCGTTCATCGTAACGGATACCCCTTTGTACTTAAAAACATATCCCTTAGATTTTGCACTGGCTGGCATCGACACGCCTCCTATAGCAACCACTGCCGTTAGACATACTACTGCCAATTTACTCACAATACTTTTTTTCATATTCATCTTCCTTTCCATTCCCAATAACTATGGATCTTACCATATCCGTTAAGTTCCTTTTGTTACATTAATAGCTGCGGATCTCGCCATAACGGTCAAGTTCCTTTTGCTGTGCACGAATCATATTGTCGTGAATACGACACCTTTCATCATACACCTTTGCCAATGTTTTGTCACCTCGATGATCTTTGATCCCATAATCCTTGACCAAAACATTTCCAAGATATTTGGATAACTTTTCTGCACCACTTAAATTCATATGCAGACCACCATCGTAAGTATCTGTCTCATAATCTATGCCGGTTTCTTTCAGCAATTCATAAAAGTTAATATATGGCAGTTTATTCTTCTTCGCATATTCTACAACCTGTGCATCCTCCGAATCATACCACTGTGGTGCCAAACTCGGTGCCTTGATAAGGACCAGTTGTATATTATTCCTTTTGCAAAGTGCTGTCATCTTATCCAAATATTGCATTGGATATTTACCAAAGACTACGCCGCCGTCAGCCGAATCATCTTCTTTCTCAGTTGTTCCGGCTTCCTGCTCATCAACGGCATCCCATGGATCCGAACTATCCGTCTCCTCGGCATCATCCTCCGGAATATCATCCCACGGATCATAAACATCATCCTCCGCACTGCCGTCTTCCTCTTCACCAGCTGTATCTGCACCACTCATGTCCTCTCCGGCACCGTTTATCGTGGAGTTCTGTTTTCCAAGCAGCCACGTTGGATCTGCGACATCCGACTCACTTGCCGGAAGTACGTCGATACGCATATAATAACCGTTGTGCGTTACCTTTCTGGCACTCGCAAAATACGTAAGATCACTACGCGATAATGATGTGATCCTGGAATGATAACGCAAGATCGGAAAGATATAATCCAACATATTCTCCCCTTTACACATAGAAGCATTGATCGCATTCCATTTCGTTTTAGACCATTTCATGCCATCTAACGTCATACGGTTATACTCTTCTTTCTGCGGCTCTCCATGTGTCAATGCCTGCACATTATAAACAACCAGTTTTGGCTTTTCATATTTCAGAGTATCCTCTAACATATAATAAGACTGCCATGTGAGCTGCTGTGCATTGCCGCGAATATAACTGGTAATCCCGTAATCTTTTCACAAATAGATCGGATCGAAATTCTCATAGACTTCACAGTCACCTATCATGAGTACATCATGCTTTGTCGTCTCCTGATAGTATTCCGCCGTAAAATTCCCCTCCAAAATATCATCGGCATATTTTGGCTGCACCAGACGCTGCAATACTGCAAATAGCAAGACAACGACTGCAGCGGAAAGTATCCCGACTGCTATTTTCTTTCCTCGTTTCACTCTAATCTGCCATTCCTTTCCGGGTCCGCACACATTAAAACGCAGACACAATTGTTCTTCCAACGGTCAGACCTGCTTAAGGAATACCGTTTCTCCCTTGAAGTTAAAATTGATTGTAAATAAACTGCTGTGCCTCAAATCCTACGCCATAACTTCCCAGCAAAAGTACTGCAAAGAATAAGAGGACAAACAAACCATATCGAATGACATAAGGTTTTTGTGAAATCTTTTCACGCACGCTTCCATTTCTGCCACACATACTGACCGTAAACATTGCGACCACGCCAAATGCTACAATGCAGTAATCCTGCACCGATAATCCCAGATCAAGCAATTCCTTACCGGTAACTTTCGATAGATCGAACTGCGTAAACATATGTATAAACTGCCGAATCGCCCCGCGCACACTGGCGTAAGTATCAAACAGGCGAATACAGCACATCATCAAAAAGGTCCGGATCACCTGAAACGCACGATATCCCCAACTGTTTCCTAATTTCGGAAATCTGTGGTGAAATTTATTGTATAATGGCGTGCATTCTTCAGAGATCAGAATGATCACACCATTTACCAGTCCCCAAGCAACAAAATGCCACGCTGCACCGTGCCAAATACCGGTCGCAAACCAGGTAACCATTGTCGAAATATATACTGCAACGCGTCTTGCACCTGCCATGCCAAAATGTTTTTTGGTCGTCGAGGTCAGCTTTTTGAGCGGTTTGCTGATACTCATCGGATAAAAAACATAATCACGGAACCACGTTCCCATCGTGATATGCCATCTGCGCCAATATTCCGCAATATTCTTTGAAAAGAAGGGACGGATAAAGTTCTCTTCCACATGTATGCCAAAAAATTGTGCAATACCGATCGTAATATCAATACCACCCGTAAAGTCCGCATACAACTGTGCTGCATAAAATAACATCCCGATAAGCACATAAGCCCCGGTATAATATTCCGGATCTCCCATCAGCATGCTGATCGCACCACTTAAGCGATCTGCGATCACCAGTTTCTTAAAATATCCCCACAAAATACGTTCTAAGCTAAAGCGAACCTGCTTGCCATCAAAGGAATGTTTTGCATAAAGTGTCTGTGACAGATCCCCATAACGACTGATCGGTCCTTGGATCAACTGTGGAAAAAAAGACACAAACAGTATAAAACGCGGCAGATTTTTCTGTGCGCTGCATTTGCCCCAATATACATCCAGCAGATATGCAACTGCCTGAAACGTATAAAAAGAGATTCCTAACGGCAGGATCAGATCCGCATAAGGCAACTCTGTTCTGCCGGCTGCATCCAAAACGGTATTTACATTGTCGATCACAAAATTGGTGTACTTCAATACAGCAAGTATGCCTAAATTAAAGAGCAGACATACAAGCATGATGCGTTTTTTCTTGCCACCGATCTTTGCCTTGACCGCCTTCTTCTCGTCTCTGGACGGTTTCTCTATCTTTCCTGCTTTAATTTCAGCCTGGTATGACTGCCACTGTCCTTCCTGTCGATCAATACAAACACCGGCAAACCATACCGTCACTGACGTTGCCAGAATAAATAACGGATAAAATGCTCCCGCAGAATAATAAAACAAAAAGTTTGCGATCAATAATAGGATCCACTGAAACCGCTTAGGAATGACATAATATACCGCAAACAATACCAGCAAAAACAGGATAAACTCGTATGAAATAAACAAAACGCTACTTTCCTCCCACCACAGCTTATTCTTCTAACAGGCGAGCAATCATATCGGCAAGGCTGTCAACGGAATTGAAATTTTCAGCAATAAAATCTTTCGCTGTAATATCAACATCAAATTCTTCTCCAAGCTCTGTCACCAACGTGACAAGATCAAAAGAATCCAGTATTTTGTCTTCTACCATTTTATCTTCTGCTTCAAAATCAATATCCTCATGAAGTTCCTTTAAGATTGCTAAAACTCCTTCTCTGATCTCCTCTACATCCATTTCATTGTCCTCCATCTTATTATTATAGTTTTAACTGCGTTTCACAGATCTTCGTTTCTGAGCCGCATAAATTTCCTGCATCTTCAAACGATCCATTTTGCCGTTCGGCGTAAGCGGTAATGTCTCCAACCTCACGATCGCATTTGGGATCATATAACGTGGCAGCCGTTCCTTGAGTTCCACTGTCAACGCTCTCTTGTCAATATCTCCCACATAAAAGAGAACGATTTTCTTTGTCTCCTGTATAAAAATACAGCAACAGGTCTTGATCCCCTCTATCAGATCAACATCTGACTCGATCTCGCCAAGTTCTATTCGGTGCCCCATGTGTTTGATCTGATAATCTTTGCGCGATACAAAGATCAAATCTCCTGCTTCATTCTTCCTTCCTAAATCCCCGGTATGATAAATGCGGTCCGGAAAATATGGATTTAACGGATTCTGTGTAAAGACTTCCGCTGTTTTTTCCGGATTGTTGTAATAACCATGTGTGAGGCAAGTTCCGTGAATACAAATCTCCCCTGTCTCACCATCTTTCACCGGTTCGCCCTGCTCATTCAGCAACAAAATCTGTGTATTTTTGAACGGACGCCCGATAGGGATCACTTCTTTCTCCTCAAATACATGTGCTGCATGATAATAACAGCTCATACCGGTCGCTTCTGTCGGTCCATATAAATTAAAAAACTCTGCATCCGGAATTGTCATTTTCCATAAATTAAACTGTTTGACCGGGAACACTTCACTGCCAAACGCAATGGTATGTAAATGCTTAGGTGTCACTGTATCGAATGTACCAAATGCCGAGATCATTGTCAATGCCGAAACAACCCAGCATATCGTATTGATCTCATGGTCATTCAGAAACTCCACCAACTTGACCGGGAACATAAAACAACTCTTAGGAATAAGCCAAGTAGTTGCTCCATATTTCAAGGTTGGATATATTTCTTTCATACACGCATCCAAATACAGCGGCGTCTGATTTCCAAAAACGGTACTTTCGTTAAAACCTAATACCTCAGATAAGCTTTCAATGTAATCGATCACACCACGATGATACCCCACAACACCTTTCGGGACACCTGTTGATCCGGAGGTAAATAACACATAGATCGGATCAATATCCAGTGCACCCTCCCGGATCTTAGTCAACACTTCTTCATCCATCTCAGTCTTACTGCAGGTTTTGTATGGCAAAGCCGTTCCTTCAAAGCCAAGCGCAGCAATCTTATCCTTCGTACTCTCATCATAGATCAAATAATTTGCATCTGTATTTTCCAAGATCAATTGCATACGTCTTCGCGGCATCTCTTCGTCGATCGGCACATAGTAACATCCCGCGTAGATCACTCCGAAAAAAGCGGCGATCGTCTGCGGACATTTTTTCATATATACGACAACCGGCTCACGATATGCCCCCTGTCTGCTTAGCTCAGTTCCAATACTTTTGGCCTGTTCGGACACCTGTATAAAAGATAATGCACTTTCTTCATCTGCAAAAGCAATCTTATCCGGTACTCTATCCACTGTATTTTCCAAGTACTCCAGCACATTTGTCTGCATATGTATCCCCCTGTTAGTGTGTTTGCTTTAATATATCTCCACGTCTTAACACTTTTAAGATCTTTTTGATCGCGAAACGCGGACTGCGCTGCATCAAACTGTCCCATTGTTCCATATTTTCATCCGAATTTTCAATCTCGCGAACATACCAGTGCGCCAGCTCTGCTTTTTCATCGATCGTAAGCATATCATCATTTTCCATCCAGCGCATAAACCAAAGCTCACGAATGATCAGAACATTCACTACAGCCATTTTGCATTTAGCAAGCAGTTGTTCATCGTATGCACTGGTGCAGCAGTACACATATAGGAAATAAACCAGCATCTGCTCTAACTCGATCTCATCTTCCTGCTCCGTATATTCTGCCATACGGCCTCTGGACTCTTCTCGAGACATTTCTTCCCTGATATTTAATATACTCTGTAAAAGCGGCGGCCATTCAGGATTCAGTGCTTCCATCGTACTCAACGCAAAAAGCATATCTGTCATGATCGTTGACACCGGCTCCTCATTTTCCTGTCTAAAATATTTTTCATCATAAATAATCTCATCAAGCCTTTTTTCTATCTTTTCATAGGCAGTATCCTCACAATATGCTTTACGGATCTTGCGCAGTTGATGTTTCTCCCGATCTGTAAAATTCGGAAAAAAAGGAAGATTTTTCAATGGAAAAGAAGTGTGCTTACGTTCGGCACGATGATGGATCCGACTCTCCACATCGTGTGCCATTCCAAGTATCATTACCATTCGCTGGTTCATGCTGAATTTACGATCTTGTGCTATTGATAATAATGTGTCTCTGGTCGGCACCAATTCTGCAAACAGTTTATGGTCAAAAAACGGATCCCACTCTTTGCGGGCATGCACTTCATAACAATCAATGTTTACCGGCTCTTTACGCTCCAGCAGTTGTTTGCATGCGATCGGACACGTCATGGCTAACGAGCGTTCCCGCACATTTGGATATACTTCCTCGTGGCGCGGATGTGTATGGCATGTCTCACATAGCGCATTTTCGCCGAGTTCTAATACAATGTCACATAAATTGTCCTCATTTAAAAATTCACAACGATTATCCTCTCCATGCGGACAAATACGTCCTGTTGAAAAATCAATCTTTTCTGCCATACGTTTTCCTAACGGTCCTTGTACATGCCGATACTTCTTTAATGTATCCGGATCCACAACGATCTGCCAGCGAATACAGCAGCTATCCGGGCACTCATGTCCCGGAACACATTCAAAATCATCAAAATAATCAGGATAATAATATTTCATCGCAATAGCCATACCTTTCTTCTGCTCTGCAGGTTTTTCCAATCAGAACCCCATTCTTGCAGGCATCAATATATACTGTAATACATATAAAATCAACAAATGCACCGGATAAAACCAGTAAAAAACTGTGCGATTTCCTCTGCCTCGTTCGCCATTATACCACTGTATACACAAAAGTGCTACCAGCGAAGCCGGCTGCCAAAAAAGCAGCACTGCAGCTGCCAGATTCCTTTTTGTTTTTTGGTCATGAAAGACATAGAATACTACAATCAGCAAAATGCCATACCACGAGTAATCCACCCGCAGCAAATATGCTGCAGCGCAGCCGAATAATACGATTCCGTACATCGGAATGCTCCAAAGTTCTACTTTGGTGAGCATCCACATGACCAACAATCCGATTACAAACGTAAATAATACGTTCTGTCCATCCAGCTTAACAATCTTTCCATAAATTGCCAAATCATATGGTATCTCCGCCAAAAAGGCAAATCCAAGCATTCTTTGAACGTACTTGCGCAAATTACCTGTATGATAAAATCCTTCCACCAACAAAAAACAAAATAAAGGAAATGAAAGCCGCCCTATATAGCGGCTAAGCGAATACACTGACAACAGTGCATGGCTGCCATACGATAAATAAATCACTCCGATATGATCGATAAGCATCGACAATAAGGCGATCCACTTCAAAGTATTTCCATCCCATCCACGATGGTTGCCCGTGTTCATTCAATCCTTCCCTTTCCTTTAACTCATAAACTCATACTTCCCATACCGCAAATTCGCCACGACCACATATTGCTTATTATGTCAATGACTATATTGCATTTTGCAGCCACCAAAGAGCGATTTCTGCCATCCAAGAACTATAGTAATTGCCTTCCCGCATTTTCGTTTTTGGTGATTTCTAGATTTTGTTGTCTCTGATGATTGATTTACATGCCCTTCGGAAACTCGAAGTCCCGGAAGCAAGGTATTCATCATTTTTGAAAGGGACTTTGCGCTCGTCGTTACTTATGTCTCGTATTTCAGAGACATTAAGTAACGTAACGTAGCGCATCGTAGCGAAAGCGTCCCGTCCAAAAATGGATGATGCCTTGCTAAACCGGGACATCTCAAACAATCCTTCGGGCATGTATTCATCAGAGACTTAACAAAATAAGAAATCAACGAAAAACGTTGCGTTCTGCGGCAATTATCTTAGTTCTCGGATGACAGAACAATTTAGTTTGTTGGTTGCAAAATTTTTTGTTTATTGCCGACATAATAAGCAATATGTGGTTCAGGCAATAACTTCCGGTATAGGAAGTTTGAGTTATAAATATTACTGTCTAACCTTAATATGGACCTCTCGGAGCTGCTGTTCGGTCACCTCTCCGGGAGCACCACACATAAGATCCTGTGCGTTACCATTCATTGGGAACGGAATGATCTCACGAATATTCTCCTCATTGCGAAGAAGCATGATCATGCGGTCAACACCCGGTGCCATTCCTGCATGTGGCGGTGCACCAAACTGGAAAGCATTATACAATGCGCCAAACTTCTCCTTGAGATCCTCTTCCGTATAACCTGCGATCTCGAACGCTTTTACCATGATCTTCATATCGTGATTACGCACTGCACCGGAAGATAACTCGATTCCGTTACATACAATATCATACTGATATGCCAAAATCTCTGATGGATCTTTTGTCTCCAACGCTTCTAAACCGCCCTGTGGCATAGAGAATGGGTTATGCGTAAAAATATACTGCTTCAGCTCTCTGTCGTACTCATACATTGGGAAGTCATTAACATAGCAGAAACGATATGCATTTTTCTCCAACAGATCCAGGCGGTTTCCAAGTTCTGTACGAATCTGTCCTGCATATAACGCTGCCAGCTCTTCTCTGTCCGCAATAAAGAAGATCGTATCCCCTGCCTGAAGTCCTGCGATCTCAGCGATCTCTGTCTTCATATCATCCGGAATAAACTTATCGATCGGTCCCTTATAGGTCATATCTTCTTTCACTTCCAAATAACCAAGGCCGCCCATACCGATAGACTGCGCAAATTTCAAAAGTTTCTCATGTTGTCCCTTAGACAACTTCGCATGTACATTGATGGCACGAACTGTCTTACCGTGGAACGGCTTAAACGTACATCTCTGGAAGAAGTCAGTGACATCCACAATGCGGAGCGGGTTACGCAGATCCGGCTTGTCGGTACCAAACTCCAGCATCGCCTGCTTATAGCTTATGATCGGATATGGTGCCTGAGTCACTTCTGCTCCCTCCGGTGCAAATTTTTCAAAAGTAGCACTCAACACTTCCTCACCAACGCGGAATACATCTTCCTGTGTTGCAAAACTCATTTCAAAATCAAGCTGATAAAACTCTCCGGGTGAACGGTCTGCTCTTGCGTCCTCATCACGGAAACATGGTGCAATCTGGAAATATTTATCAAATCCCGATACCATTAACAACTGCTTATACTGCTGCGGTGCCTGCGGCAACGCATAGAATTTACCCTTAAACTTACGAGAAGGCACGATATAATCACGAGCGCCTTCTGGAGAAGATGCACACAAGATTGGTGTCTGGATCTCCAAAAATCCCATTTCCGTCATCTTCTCGCGGAGATAACTGATGACTTTGGAACGGAAGATCATATTATCGCGCACTTTGATATTTCTAAGATCCAAATAACGATATTTCAAACGAACATCCTCTCTCGTCTCTTTCGAAGTTGCGATTTCAAACGGAAGTTGACGATACACCTTGCCAAGAATGTCTACATGATGTGCCTCTAATTCAATCGTTCCGGTCGGGATCTTCGGGTTGTACGTCTCCTCGTCACGATGTTCAATCTCGCCCTCTACACTGATGCAATCCTCTTTGTTGATACCGTCCAACAAAGAAGTATCGCGCATAACAACCTGCATTACACCATACATATCACGCAGATCAATAAAAGATACACCACCGTGATCACGAATGTTTTCTACCCAACCTGCAATTTTCAGATTGCTTCCAACATCCTGTTCCGTTATGTCGCTCATTATTTTGTCGCGGTAAATATTGTTCGTATTAGTCCTCATAATATCCTCCTTCAAGATGAAATGTACTTTTAAATAAGAACTGAGGGGTTCTTATTCGTAAAAGAACAAAGAGTCGCTTGCGACTCTTTCGCGCTCGAGCGGTGCTGTTTACAGCTAACTTCTTCTCCGCGAGATGCGCATCCTCGCGGAGCGTTTTTTACTTTATAGGAAACGAGAAGTTTCCTATAAAGCAAAAAAAAGTCCGCCCCAAACACACTTGTTCAGGACGAACGTATTGTCCGCGGTACCACCCGAATTACTGTTCTACAGTCTCTCTACGGTCATAATAACCTTTCTGTTTGTCGCACAGCTGCGGCGCACCTACTAATGAATGTCTCACGTTCAGATTGCGGCTGATAAAGTGTTATTCACTAGGATTCCTTCTATGGGGTTCACACCATCCCCCACTCTCTGCAAGCGATTCTCCTGCTACTTCTCTTCGTCATAGCCATATTATGAAAATTCCGCAAAAACCGGAATTTTATGCAAAAAATTAATCATTTAACTCATTGACAGTCTCTGTCAACTGCGCAAGCTTGAACGTAATCTCCTTGCTCACGCTTGCCATTCCCTCTGCCAGCTTCTGAACCTCAGAAGCTACCACAGCGAAACCACGTCCGCTCTCACCGGCACGAGCTGATTCAATGGATGCATTCAATGCGAGCATATTCTGCTTCTTGCTGAATCCAACAATCTTTGATGTACTCTCATTCGCCTCACTGATCTCTTCAGCCGCCTTCGCAATGCCAACTTTCAAGCGTTCCAGCATCTGATTATTCTGATACTCTTGATAGCAGGCACGTACATACATGTTGATCACGTCCCCCAGCAACTGTGCAGACGCTTTGATCTGCTCTTTGGACTTAACACCAACTTTATGCAAAGCCTCAATATAAGCATCTTCATTAATACCAAGCTCTCTGGCAACACTGCGGAACTTGTCATCATCCGGATTCTCCGGTAATATCTGACCTCCGATCACACTTCCAAGAACGGTGCCGTCATTCAACGTGATAGGGATGCCGAAATCCATCAGACCGGCATGGCACTCATAGACACCCTCACCTTCACGGTCACACTTCTCACAACGACGAAGTCCTTCTTCGCTGCCTCTTGTCAGATCAATACAAAATTCCGTGAAATTATAACATTCGCTAATATACTTTCCATCGGCGCCAACTGCTACTGTCGCCAAACCTGTACTCTTCGCCCAATTGTTCATAATTTCTTCGAATTTAACCATATCGCAAAAATCTTGAATCCTCATTGTCATACGCCTCCCGTACTCTATACTGTAACATATATTATAGTGTATATTGTAGCATATATCTGTAAAATTGTAAATCCAAAGCAACCGCTATTTTTGTGCATAACGTTCGCTCTGTGTGCGGATCAGATCCTGATCCTCAAAATAATCGATCTTCATCGCTCTTTTGACCTCAGATAATGTCTGAGCTGCCGTTTCTCTTGCAACATCACTTCCCTTCTTAAGGATGTTGTAAACTTCCGGAATATCTTTCTCAAACTCAGCTCTTCGTGCACGGATCGGAGACAACTCCTCCTGCATAACGTTATTTAAGAAACGTTTGATCTTGACATCGCCAAGTCCGCCTTTCCGGTAATGTTCTTTTAATTCATCCAGATTTGCATAATCCGGCATGTATTCTTCAAAATGCTCCGGTCTGCTAAACGCATCCAGATACGTAAACACCGTATTACCCTCTATATGTCCCGGATCAGACACCTTAATGTGAAGCGGATCCGTGTACATTTCCATAATCTTAGCACGTACATCTTCTTCCGTATCCGACAAATAAATACAGTTACCTAATGATTTACTCATCTTTTGCTTGCCATCTATGCCCGGCAGACGCATACAAGCCGCATTGTCCGGCAACAGCACCTCAGGTTCTACCAAAA
Organism: Clostridium sp. OM05-6BH; assembly: GCF_003481635.1. Classification (NCBI taxonomy): domain Bacteria; kingdom Bacillati; phylum Bacillota; class Clostridia; order Eubacteriales; family Clostridiaceae; genus Clostridium; species Clostridium sp. OM05-6BH. Next base: position 14,438 of record NZ_QULH01000017.1, read on the forward strand.
CTTCATCATAAATACCATTGAACTTACGAACGATTTCCCTTGTCTGTTCTATCATTGGGAGCTGGTCCTCTCCAACCGGCACTGTCGTTGCCTTAAAAGCGGTAATATCAGCTGCCTGACTAATTGGATACGTGAAGAATCCCACCGGAATGCTCGTCTCAAAGTCACGCATCTTAATCTCTGATTTTACTGTAGGATTGCGCTGCAATCGAGACACCGTAACCAGATCCATGTAATAAAAAGTAAGCTCACATAATTCTGAAATCTGCGACTGGATAAACAATGTCGATTTCGTTGGATCAAGCCCGCAAGACAAATAATCCAATGCCACTTCTATAATATTCTGGCGCACCTTCTCCGGATTCTCAAAGTTATCCGTAAGTGCCTGTGCATCTGCGATCATAATAAATATTTTATCGTATTCACCGGAATTTTGTAACTCCACGCGCCGGCGCAATGAGCCAACATAATGTCCTACATGTAAACGTCCTGTCGGGCGATCTCCGGTTAAAATTATCTTTGCCATAATGTTTCATTCTCCTTCAGTCTGTTATTTTATTCCTCGCTGTCCATCATACCGCTCCAATACAGAAGATTCTGTATGGCGATCTTGCTCTTCCACCAGTTCTTGGCAACTCCCCAAGCGGCAGGATAACTTTTCCCCCACTCCCAAGTCACTTCCCACGAACCGTCTCCCAACTGTGTTTTGGCGATAAATTCCAATTCAAACTCTGCAATATTTTTGTTCATTTCATAATACATACTGTCTTTGGCACGCAAAAAAGTCGATGGACGGCAAATATTGACATCCCACATTGTAATGTATAAATTGACATCCTGCGTGATCGTTTGAAATACAACTTCCTTTAAGCGCTTTTCAAACGCTTCCATTGGAAACTCCGCTTCTAATCCTGCCTCTGCAATATAATCATAAAGTCTGCAAAAACAAGCGACCACATGCATCTCTTTACAATCTTTGATCATTAAAAACTGATTGATCGCCTCCGTCGCCACTTCCTTAGCCAGATCATAAAAATCCGTATCCGGATCCTCAAAATACAGAATAAATCCTGCCAGGCCTGCCGTTGGATTGTAATCCGTCGAAAAACGATTAGCCGGAGTGTCCTCCCACCATGAAGCATATGGATAGTGCCACCAGTCCGCATGTGGGTAATTGTTGTTCGTATCGATCGTATGCGCCCAACTATTATCTTCAAACTCTTTGCCACTGCTCAAATATTCCAAAATCCCCTGAATGACCGGATGATCTGCATCTTCGCGCTCCATTCCGATTTCCCAGATGATCTCTGTTGCCTCATAGGTCTGTGACGGTGATGAATGCGGATTCCAATAGTCCGGCTCCAATCCGTAGCCAAACCCACCATCCGTATTTTGGTAACAGGCAAGTGTATCCAAAACCGCCTCACGACTGCCATCCTCAAAGTGGTACTGCCACTTGGCCAGCTCCAGTGGTCGGGCGTTTTTGTACACAAATCGCCTTGCACGATGGTAAGCATTGTCAAATGCTTCCTTCTCCTCTTCCTTCATATGCTTCTCCCCCAAAAATATAATCTGAATCCCTTGATTCATTGCACAGTGTTTTGCCATACTGCAATAGTTTTCCAGAATTTACAGCACATTGAAATATATAATGATAGTATAACATATTTTACAATCATTGGGAAATACTAACATAGAAATTTTTGCCGGGAAAAAATTTGGAAACAGCTAACTTTGCAGTAATGTAAACGTAACACCAAAAGGAGGACGATATCCATGGAAACAAACAGCAAAGAGTTTGATACAATACGACTTTTACAGGAATGTGATGCCGGAAGCAAAATGGCAGTATCCGCCATTGACGAAGTGCTGGACCGCACACAGGACAGCGCCTTAAAAAATCTGTTGTTAGACACCAAACAGCACCACGCCAAACTCGGAAATGACATTCACTCCGAATTAGCGCACTATCACGGCAATACCAAGGAGCCAAGTCCAGTCGCAAAAGGAATGGCATGGGCGAAAACCAATATGAAACTGACATTAGAACAAAGTGATGCAACGATAGCAAATTTGATCACAGATGGCTGTGACATGGGCATCAACGCATTACAGCGCTGTCTAAATGACTACCCGGATGCCAGTCATGCAGCCAAAGATCTGTGTCGACGCCTCATGTCTATCGAAGATACTCTCCGCGAAGATCTTCGCAGCTATTTATAATCACCAATCGGTACCGGACAGCCGCTCCCGTAAAATACGGAAGCCCTGTATAATAATTGTTGGAAGTCCTGCTAATACAGCCACACTTGCTGTCTGCGCCCCTGTCAGAGACGATGCTGCGAATGCACTTCTTGCGGCCGGTATGCACAGTACCAATGCCAATAGCAGGACTCCAACACCAAATGCTGCAAGGCTCCATTGGTTGCTGCACAATCCGATCCGTACCAGCGAGTATTTACTGCGCAGATTGAACCCATGAAACAATCGTGCTAACGTTAATGTTGCAAACGCCATCGTCATTGCTGTCTGAACATTATGCACCGGATTGCCTAAGTAGAAAGCCGTAATAGTAACCGCTGCGATCATACTTCCATAGATCAACATATTGCGAATAAAGGAGCTATTCAATAATTTATCCGATGGATCCCGCGGCGCATCCTGCAGCAACCGTTCATCAACCGATTCCATGCCGATAGCTAAGGCAGGAAGGGAATCTGTCAACAGATTGATAAACAATAGATGTACAGCTGCAAAAGGTGCCGGCAGCCCTGCCACACAACAATACAATACAGCTAAGATTCCTGCCATGTTACCTGACAGCAAAAACTGAATTGCATTTTTGATATTACGATATACATTTCTTCCATTGCATACGGCCTTGATAATTGTGGCAAAGTTATCATCTGTCAAGATCATCGCTGCTGCATCTTTGGACACCTCTGTCCCTGTAATCCCCATTGCCACGCCGATATCCGCTTTTTTAAGCGCGGGCGCGTCATTAACACCATCTCCCGTCATCGCTGTGATCTTCCCCTTTTGCTGCCATGCGTCAACGATGCGAATTTTATTTTCCGGTGATACTCTTGCATAGACCGCAATCTTCTCCAATTGCTGCAAATGTTCTTCCTCAGACATCGCATCCAGTTCCTGTCCCGTAACCGCAATATCCCCCTCGCCAAAAATCCCCAATTGTTTTGCGATAGCGGTTGCCGTCACCTTATGGTCTCCGGTGATCATAACCGTACGGATTCCTGCACGCTTAGCATCCTCTACCGCTTTTCCAGATTCTATACGCGGCGGATCGATCATTGCCGCAAGTCCTATAAAGGTAAGATCCCTTTCCTGATCCAGTGTCAGGTGCTGGTCTTTTGCAACAGATCGCTGGCCAAAAGCTAACACTCTGAGCCCCTGTTCCGAAAACTGCTGATTTTGCCGCAGGATCATTCGCTTATCTTCCTCCGTGATCGGCTGCATTCCCTTTGATGTCAGAATGTGGGTCGTACGATCTAATAATACATCTACTGCGCCTTTCGTATACACAACATCAGATTGCTCTTCTTCTATTCCGAGATATTTGGTACTCATCAATTTGCGGTCTGAGTCAAAGGGAATTTCCTCTAAACGCTGCATAGTATTGCGAAGCTGTTTCGTATCTGTCAAATTCTGTGCCAACACAAGTAAACAGGACTCTGTAGGGTCACCAAGCTGTTTTCCTTCTGTCAATACAGCATCATTATTTAAGACCGCATTGTATAAAAATGCCTTCTGCACTAAGGAGTCACCCGTCAGCTCCTGCGGATCCACGCAATGTTTATCGAGATACAATTTCGTCACTGTCATCTTATTTTGTGTCAAAGTTCCTGTCTTATCAGAACATATTACTGAGACACAACCAAGGCTCTCAACAGCTGATAATTTTTTAATGATCGCACCCTGCACTGCCATTTTCTGCGTTCCCATTGCCTGAACGATCGTCACAATAGAGCTTAACGCCTCCGGAATTGCGGCCACTGCAAGTGCCACTGCAAATAACAGCGCTGGCAGCAGTCCATTGCCTTGATACCACTGCATTCCAAATACCAACAAGCAGATTACCATAATGAGCACCGCCAGCTTTCTGCTAAAATCATCCATGCTGCGTTGTAGTGGTGTTTTGACACTCTTAGTTTGATTCATCAATCCGGCAATCTTGCCCATCTCTGTATCCATTGCCGTCGCAGTTACCAAGGCCTCGGCTCTGCCATACGTAACAAGTGTACCTGAATATACCATATTCACACGGTCAGCAAGAGAGGTTTCCTCGGTTATTTCTATATCCTGTTTATCAACATTCGTTGATTCTCCGGTCAATGCACTCTCATTAACCTGCAACGAGTGATTGCACAGTATTCGTGCGTCCGCAGCGACCATATCTCCTGCCTCCAGCAGCAAAACATCCCCGGGAACTACCTGTGTAGAAAGGATTGCACATTTCTTGCCATCCCGCAAAACATGTGCATGCGGTGAAGAGAGCGATTTTAGTGCTTTCAGAGACTTTTCGGCTTTGACGCTTTGAACGGTACCAAGCACCGCATTTAATATCAGCACCGCAAAAATAACAATTGCGCTCTCAACATCGCCCGAAAATAATGATATACCTGCTGCGATCATTAATATCCAGACTAACAGGTCTGCAAACTGCTCCACAAAAATATTAACTACACTCTTTTGTTCTCCCTCTGCTAATGCATTTGGTCCGGTTTGAACCAGCCTTTGCTCCGCCTCTGCAGATGTCCATCCACATTCTGATGCCCCCAGATTGCGCAGTACATCTTCTTTTTTCATTTGATAATATGCCTTCATCATGATCACCCATTCCTTTCCCGCCGACAGCCACTAACCATATGCCCGCGGAGTGCTTTACTCATCAAGAATTACCGCAGCAATTCTTGATGATCTCTCGCTGCGCAATAGCAATTGCCAACAGACAATTTACGATTAAACAATTTGCGATTAACGAAAAAACGAGACTTCTTGTGTACCAAAATAGCACACAAAAAGTCTCGTTCAACGTTTCACGTTCCACAGGCTCCGGGTCTCACGACCGTATTGACGAAGTCCTGTAACATATCCAAAACGATATGCAACTACTCCCCTTTTGCAAGAGTTTCTAGATCTATTCTATTCTCTAATCCTGCAGTTATATCTGCTTAGTCGTATTTTATACGACTCACAGCAATTTGGCAAGTACTTTTATATTATAGTTTCTCTCCGGTGAGAAGCTCATATGCCTGTAAATATTTGTCAATTGTTTTATCGACAATATCCTTTGGCAAAGTCCAATCATGTCCATCATTTGCTTTAAGCCAATCTCTGGCAAACTGCTTATCAAACGATGGCTGACCATGACCCGGCTCATATCCTTCTGCCGGCCAGAAACGGGAACTATCCGGTGTCAGCATCTCATCACCAAGTACAATGTTACCATCTTCATCTAAACCAAATTCAAACTTTGTATCTGCAATAATAATACCTTTGCTCAGGGCATACTCTGCGCATTTTTTGTACAAGGCGATCGTATAATCACGAAGCTTTGCAGCATACTCTTCTCCTTTACCAGGGAAATATTTCTCCAAATGCGTAACGCTCTGCTCATAAGAAATATTTTCATCATGATCGCCAATTTCCGCCTTAGTAGATGGCGTATAGATCGGTTCCGGCAGTTTGTCGGATTCTTTCAATCCTTCCGGCAATTTGATGCCACATACGGTTCCGTTCTCCTGATAGCTTGCCCATCCGCTTCCGGTAATATAACCACGAACAATGCATTCGATCGGCAACATTTCTAACTTACGACATAACATGCTGTTTCCGTCAAATTTATCCTGTTGAAAAAACTCCGGCATATCTTTTACATCAACTGAAATCATATGATTTGGCAAAATATCTTCTGTCAAATCGAACCAGAATTTTGACATCTGTGTCAAAACAGTACCTTTCTTTGTCACCTCATTGTTAAGAATGACATCAAAGCAGCTAATGCGGTCTGTTGCAACCATGATCAAGCTGTCTCCATTGTCATAAATTTCTCTTACTTTGCCCTCTTTGATTGGCTTTAATTCCTTCATAATATCCTCCATTCCTTCCTGCAAGTTCGCTTATGTAAAAACCACCATATAACTATAACAGAATCCGCGAATGGGTGCAATAGCCTACACCTCGTAATCCATGCAGACACGATTCTGCGTGTATGGTCTTACATTACCATCTGCGATCTTAACATGCTCAGGATGCGTTGCATAGCCCTTCAATGCATCTGCATTTTCAAACGAACTGTCTAACATGATATCTGCATTTGACGATGGCAGACCTTCCGTCTGCACATGAATCGACAAAAGTCCCGGAATTTTTCCCTGAAGGCTTTCCAATCCAGCCTTGATCCCCTTCTTCACCGTCTGCTTTTCTTCCTCATCCATCTCTTTTAACTGCCACAAAATAATATGCTTTACCATACTTATCCTCCTTAACTTATCCCAAATCAATATCTTCATGCTGCTCTGTAACTTAGCAGCCTGCCGGGAAATTTAGACCTTTTGACACCTTAATCCTATAATACAAAAAAAGGTCTGCCACATTAATAAATGCAACAGACCCCATAAGACAATGATGTTACTTTAATTATTTAGCAACAACTGTGAAAGAGATCGTAAGCTTCTTCTTGAATGCAAATGCTTTAGCATTGTTTGTCTTAGAGTTGTCACCCTGATTACCCCACTTGTTGTAGAAAGATAATCTCCAGTTGTTCTTGCTAGCAGGTTTGTTCTTCTCGAAAGATCCCTGATATACTTTCTTAACTTTTACTTTCTTACCATCAGCCTTAACTGTGATACCAGAGCATTTTACTTTCTTGAAAGAGCCAAGAACATTTACTAAATCTACTGTACATACAGTAGCTCCTGTAACTTTCTTTAACTTCTTGCTCTTGCTGCCTACTTTGTATTTAGCAGGTTTCTTAATTGTAAGAGTAACTTTTGTCTTCTTACCCTTCTTAAGAGTTACATTCTTAGATACAGCCTTAGCGGTCTTGCCGTCACCAGCAATCCAAAGACAATCAGTACCTTTTGCATTACCTGCGAAGTAAACTCTAGCATTTACTTTCTTGGATTTTGCCTTTGCTGCGCTAGCATCCTTTGTAGGTGCTACTGCTACAGAACCAACTGCTACTGCCATTGCCATAGCTACTGCCATGGATTTCTTTGCTACTTTAGAAATTCTCATTGTAATATCCTCCTCAACTTTGTTTGTGAATTTTCTATGTTTTTTATTATACTCTTTTATGCATAATTGTCAATAAATTACGTTTCCGTTTTTTAATTTTGTTACTATTGTTATATTTCAGAATAACATTTTTATATTTTTCCACAAATTTTCTCTAGGATTTTTACAATGTATACGCACATTTCACTATTTTTTTCGATATCCATTTCTTCATCCGCCTTATACTCGAAGAAATCAAAGTCCGCATAGTATTTCAATAAAAAAGCAAGGCCAGCGCTTTGCTTTGCAAGAATTGCTAAGGCAATTCTTGTTGGCTTCCCTCTACGTTACGAGCATTTCCCTATAAAGTAAAAAAATGTCTGGATGCAAGTAAACTTGCACCAGACATTTTGTTATTGTTTATCGTTCGATCGACTTAACGTCAAAAGATTACTCGATGATTGTTGCAACAGCACCTGATCCTACTGTACGTCCACCCTCACGGATAGCGAAGTTAAGACCCTGCTCCATAGCGATTGGATGAATCAACTCGATTGTCATCTCTACGTTATCACCAGGCATGCACATCTCTGTTCCCTCTGGAAGGTTACATACACCAGTTACGTCTGTTGTTCTGAAGTAGAACTGTGGACGATAGTTGTTGAAGAATGGAGTATGACGTCCACCCTCGTCCTTAGTAAGAACATAAACCTGAGCTGTGAATTTTGTATGGCAAGTAACAGTTCCAGGAGCTGTTAATACCTGTCCACGCTCAACATCCTCTCTCTTGATACCACGAAGAAGAGCACCGATGTTATCACCAGCCTGAGCCTCATCAAGAAGCTTACGGAACATCTCGATACCTGTTACAGTAGTCTTAGTTGTCTCTTCCTTAATACCAACGATTTCAACTTCCTCATTTACATGAAGAACACCACGCTCTACACGACCAGTTGCTACAGTACCACGACCGGTAATTGTGAAGATGTCCTCGATAGGCATCAAGAATGGCTGATCTACTGCACGCTGTGGATCTGGAATGAAGCTGTCAACAGCATCCATAAGTTCCATGATCTTGTCTCCCCACTCGCCGTTAGGATCTTCAAGAGCCTTCAAAGCAGAACCCTTAATGATTGGGCAGCCTTCGAAACCATACTCTTCAAGGTTCTCAGTTACTTCCATCTCTACAAGCTCGATAAGCTCTTCATCATCAACCATATCGCACTTATTCAAGAATACTACGATATAAGGAACGTTTACCTGACGAGACAAAAGGATATGCTCCTTTGTCTGAGCCATAACACCATCAGTTGCAGCTACTACAAGGATAGCACCATCCATCTGAGCAGCACCAGTGATCATGTTCTTTACATAGTCAGCATGGCCTGGGCAGTCAACGTGTGCGTAATGTCTCTTCTCTGTCTGATACTCTACGTGAGCAGTAGAAATTGTGATACCACGCTCTCTCTCTTCCGGAGCCTTATCAATATCCTCAAAGTTCTCAGCCTCGTTACCAGCAACTCTAGCAGCAAGAACCTTTGTGATTGCTGCAGTAAGTGTTGTTTTACCATGATCTACGTGACCGATGGTACCAATGTTACAATGGGGTTTGGTTCTCTCAAACTTTTCTTTAGCCATTTCTAAAAATCCTCCTTTAATTCCTCGACGCCCTATGCGTCATACGGTTTGCGCAAAATCACGCTATGGGCACTATTATAGGGTATAACGCTTGTTTTTTCAAGTATTTTCTGCAATAATGCCCTGTGATTTCTATATTTCTATGAATTTCCATTCATATGATAACTTTTCCCATCAGAATGTGTGCACATCTCTGATTTCTCGACATTTTACAACGTCAACGGCAAATTATTCACTTGCCTTATTTGCAAGAACTTTTTCCTGTACGTTCTTAGGACACTGCTGGTACTTCTCGAAGAACATGGAGTAGTTACCACGACCCTGTGTACTGGAACGAAGCTCTGTAGAATAACCGAACATCTCAGCCAATGGTACGAATGCTCTAACAATCTTACCACCACCGATGTCGTCCATTCCCTCGATCTGTCCACGCTTAGCATTCAAGCTTCCAATAACATCGCCCATGTACTCCTCAGGCATTGTTACTTCAACCTTCATGATAGGCTCTAACAGAACCGGATTACCCTTCTTCATAGCATCCTTGAACGCCATAGAACCAGCGATGTGGAATGCCATCTCAGAAGAATCGACCTCATGGTAAGAACCATCCCATACATTTGCATGTACACCGAGTACAGGGAATCCACCAAGGATACCAGCCTGAGCTGCTTCCTCGATACCTTCGCCGATTGCTGGGATGTATTCCTTAGGAATAGCACCACCGACAACAGTAGACTCGAACTTGAATGTTTCCTCACCATTTGGATCCATAGGCTCAAACTTAACTTTACAGTGACCATACTGACCACGACCACCGGACTGCTTAGCATACTTGCTGTCAATGTCAACTGCAGTCGTGAATGTCTCTTTGTAAGCTACCTGTGGAGCACCTACATTAGCCTCTACATTAAACTCACGAAGCAGACGATCTACGATAACTTCCAAGTGAAGCTCGCCCATACCAGCGATGATTGTCTGACCTGTTTCCTGATCTGTATGTGCACGGAATGTAGGATCCTCTTCTGCCAATTTAGCAAGTGCCTCACCCATCTTACCCTGATCATTCTTTGTCTTAGGCTCGATAGCAAGCTCGATAACCGGCTCAGGGAATTCCATGGACTCTAAGATTACCGGATGCTGCTCATCACAGATAGTATCACCTGTTGTAGTGAGCTTAAATCCTACTGCTGCTGCGATATCTCCAGAGTAAACTTTGTCGATCTCGCTGCGGCTGTTAGCATGCATCTGTACGATACGACCAACACGCTCTTTCTTCTGCTTTGTAGCATTCAATACATAAGAACCGGAGTTCAATGTACCGGAATATACACGGAAGAATGCAAGCTTACCAACGAATGGGTCAGTCATGATCTTGAATGCAAGTGCTGCAAATGGTTCATCATCAGAAGACTTACGAACAACTTCGTTACCCTCTTCATCTGTACCAGTGATATCAGGGATATCTGTTGGTGCCGGCATATACTCAACAACACCATCGAGCAGCTTCTGAACACCCTTATTCTTGTATGCAGAACCGCAATATACAGGAACTGCCTCACAAGCGATCGTGCCCTTACGAAGTGCTTTTTTCATTTCATCGATAGATGGCTCTTCACCCTCAAGATATTTCTCTAATAAGTCGTCATCCAACTCACAGATCTTTTCTACGAGGTTGCTATGCCATTCATCAGCAAGGTCTTTCAAATCATCCGGGATCTCTGTGATCTCGATGTCCTCGCCCTTGTCATCCTTATAGTAATATGCATCCATCTCGAACAAGTCAATCAATCCGATGAAGTCATCTTCCTTACCGATCGGAATCTGAACAGGGATTGCATTCTTGCCCAAACGATCAATGATTGTCTGCACAGACATGAAGAAGTCTGCACCCATCTTGTCCATTTTGTTGATAAATGCCATACGTGGTACATTGTATGTGTCAGCCTGACGCCATACGTTCTCAGACTGAGGCTCAACGCCTGCTTTCGCATCAAATACACCAACTGCACCATCAAGTACACGTAAGGAACGCTCTACCTCTACAGTAAAGTCCACGTGACCCGGTGTATCAATGATGTTGATACGATGCTCTAATGCACCAGGTTTCTTCTTATGATGATCCTCAAGTGTCCAGTGACATGTTGTAGCAGCAGAGGTGATTGTGATACCTCTTTCTTTCTCCTGCTCCATCCAGTCCATTGTGGACGCACCGTCATGAGTTTCACCAATCTTGTAGTTTACACCGGTATAGAATAAGATACGCTCTGTAAGCGTTGTCTTACCAGCATCGATATGAGCCATGATACCAATGTTTCTTGTTCTATCAAGTGGATATTCTCTTCCAGCCAAGACTATTACCTCCTATATTAGTACACAAAAATGATACCAGATCCGCCAAGCAGCGATCTTATTACCATCTGTAATGAGCAAATGCCTTGTTTGCTTCTGCCATCTTGTGCATATCTTCTTTTCTCTTTACTGCTGCACCAGTATTGTTTGCAGCATCAAGAATTTCGTTTGCAAGTCTCTCCTTCATGGTCTTCTCGCCTCTCTTACGTGAGAAGAATGTCAACCAGCGAAGAGCTAACGCCTGTCTTCTGTCAGGGCGAACCTCGATAGGTACCTGATAGGTAGCTCCACCGATACGTCTAGCCTTAACCTCCAACTGTGGCATAATGTTGTTCATTGCCTCTTCGAACACTTCGATAGCGTCTTTACCAGACTTCTCTGCTACCTGCTCGAATGCGCCATAAACGATTTTCTGAGCAACACCCTTCTTACCATCCAACATGATGTTGTTGATAAGCTTTGTCACAACCTTGTTGTTGTAAACAGGATCTGCTAATACATCTCTTTTCTGTATATGTCCTTTACGTGGCACGTTACTTCCCTCCTTAACATGATTTAGCGAATACTAACAGCCGACACTGCTTCAAACGTATTCTCTAATATTAATTCATCGGTACTCACAATTGTTTAGTGTCCGCACCAGGTTAATCAGTGAAAATTAATCCGGCACTTCCCCAAATTAGTGAATTATTTCTTAGGCTTCTTAGCACCGTATTTAGAACGGGCCTGCTTTCTGTTGGCAACACCTGCTGTATCCAATGTACCACGAACGATATGATATCTGGTACCTGGCAAATCCTTTACTCTACCACCACGGATAAGCACAACGCTATGCTCCTGAAGGTTATGTCCCTCACCTGGAATGTAGCTTGTTACCTCAATACCGTTTGAAAGACGAACTCTGGCTGTTTTACGAAGAGCTGAGTTAGGCTTCTTAGGTGTAGCAGTACGAACAGCGGTACAAACACCTCTCTTCTGAGGGGAGCTCTGTGCTACCGTCTTCTTGTTCAGAGAGTTGTAAGTGTACTGAAGTGCTGGGGAGTTAGACTTCTTGGTAGAAACCTTTCTTCCTTTTCTTACTAACTGGTTAAATGTTGGCATTAATTTCACCTCCTGCGTGTTTTATTCAATATTTCCAAATTGTGGTACTTTTATTCATCGCCTCTTCCGTATCACTATTAGAATAGACAACGGGCTATCGCCTGCACGCCAAAAAAGGGCGCAAAAAAGCACACTCAATTAGTATAACGACGTCACCAAAACTTGTCAATACCCTTTGCATTATTTTTTCTTGTTATTTTGCGATGATCTGTTTTTTAGATGGATCCATTGAAGCTTGCCCTCTTGCAGTAGAAAATAGTTGCGCATTCCCTTAGCCGGAAACAAGCCATCTGCCTGTTTCGACAGCTTGCAGTCCCATTTCTCCACACCGTTCTTTCGGTAGATCTTACATCCTTCTGTCGTAACCATATATATTTCTTTGTCTGCCATCGTAACATTTGTAAAGTCTGTGGTAACCTGACGTTCAAATACTTTACCGCCCGACGTGTTAAACAGATACATCCGTCCACTGCCTTTCTTGCTGCCGGCGGCAATCACTCCGATATAACGGTCATCATAAAAAGCACTCAGTATCTCTCGGTTCCAATCTTTTTTGAATGCTTGTTTTGGCTTCTTCATATTCTTCCAAAGGCTGAAACCTTTTTCGCTGAAAAGCGCAGCATGATCTTCATCCAAATATTTCACCTCTGCGACAATGCGGTCCTTATACTCCTGCGCACCAACCAGGCAGTTCGTATTTTTGCCCACGTTTGTAAAATCGTAAAATGCCACCTGACTCTTAACTGCGCCACTGGTCACACAGATGCTTGCACAGATCACGCCCGTACCGTCCGGCGACAGATCGATCGAAACCGGGTAGCCTTCTTCTACGTTGGTCGGAATTTCCACGAGAAGCTTTTTATTGTCATCATACGGATTGTATACCTGGATCACATTAGATGACTGATCTTCTAACAATACAGCTACTACGCCCTGTTTGGAGACGCACGCCTGCAAGATCGGATAGTCTGTCGTCAGCTTCGTCCCGCTGTCACTTCCATTGTACACATATAAGTACTTCCCCTGTATATCTGCTACAACTGCATATTCCTCGCAAATATCTAATGCAGGATTCTCCATATCATAACTTCCATTCCACATTTCATTTCCATCACGATCTACTGCTGCCGCTCCGTCTCTGCTGTAGCGAAGCACCCCATTTTGATAGGCACTACATTTCATACCACTGCTTTTTTTTAGTGCGATCGTATTTTTCACTTCGTAACTGCTATATTGATGATTGACGTAAAAATAAATAACCGCTGCTAATATCACTGCCACCAATAGAATACAGGCGATACTCAAAAAAATCGTCCTTTTGATCTCTTGACGACGTTTCGTTACCACCTGAACATCTCTGGCTCTTCCTGCTAAAGTTTCCATTATAATTCCCCATATCTTCTATATATTATTGCTTTCAGATATAGTATAACTGATTTTTACGGTTCGGGCAATAAAATACACTGCCCAATATAGATCTCATCACTATTTTTAATCCGGTTGGTATTCTTGACCCGATCTAACAGGTCAAACGAATGATACTGCTGCCATACGATCTGACTAAGCGTATCACCCTTGCGGACTATATAGCTTTCCATCTGCGAACCACCTGTAACTGATGCTGCCACCGACCGCTCCGGCGCTGTTGTCGCTTTGGAGCCGGACCGAGCTGTCGCCTTCTGTCTTGCGGCGGTCTGTGTTTTTACTTCCTGTGCAGGAGTAGCAGTAGGTTTCACTGCGACAGTATGCTTCGATGTCTCTAAGGACTGCTGTGATGTTTCTCTGCTCTGCGGCTCCGCAGACTGCTTTGGCGCCTCGGTACTCTGTGTGCTCTGCAGCTCAGCCGTTTCCTTATCACGCAGTGCATCTGATACAACGAACTCGCGGTTATTCTGTTCCTGTGCCGTTACATATCCGGATAACGTCTGAATAGATTCTTCCATGGCCTGTATCTTGGAAAGACTTTTCACAAGAAGATTCGCTCCCATCAATACCATAAAAAACAAAATGACACCTGCGCTCCACGCAACCATCTGCATGCGTTCCTGTCTGGTCTTCTTTTGCCGGATCGTACTGCGGATCGCATCCGTGACCTCATCCTCATAGTCTGCTTCCCCACTGATCTCTTTCTGCTCCCGCAGCATATATTCCTGCATTTGTGGATTTTTTGCAAAATAAATATAATAACCGCTCAACTCTTCAAATGCTCCATCTTCATAAAAAAAGACTTTTTCTTCTTTTTCGGATAAGTCCGCCAAGAATAAGATCCTGCTCATTTCTCCAAATTGTTCTTCCTGAATATGACGAACCTGCTTGTCCACTTTACTGTTCCACATACCAACGCCAAGACCCCAGCCAAGCACTTTTGCACCGGCGAAATATTTATGTATGTCCTCGTATAACTTGTCCCACTGTGCATCCCCAAGGGCTCCTGTCTCGGGATCAAGTTCCACCTCTATGCAGCCATATAAAAACAAGCCGTCTTTTGCCTCCTTGATACCCTCTCTTCCCAAAAATACAATAATGGACTCTTCCTGTTTTTCTAAAAAGATCTTGCGGATATCTGTCAGCACATAATCTTCAATATAAATTCTTCTTGCCCCGCCGGTCTCCCCAATCTGCTTTATATTTTCCGGATAGGTTTCATATTCATACACGTTTTTTTCTCTGTTTTTGCTGCCCTGCTCCATATCACACCACAACCTTTCATTCACCTGTTCTCTATTACCGAAAAGCATTGTAACACGCTCTCCCGTGCACACTTTGTCGAAACAGAGGTGCAAACGCCCCTTTCTGACAACATCTTTCGACGAACAGATATGAACCGACAGCCCCTTTCTGACAACATCCTTCGACGAACAGGTATGAACCAACAGCCTCTTGGAGATACTGACAGCAGTTATGTGACGTTATGTGACGCCATGAAGCACCACACCGCAACAACCGCGCAGATCGTGCAGCACATTCACAGCATCACGTTTCCGCCTCACATGCTAATCCTACAGGAAGGTTACTATGATTATGATGACATCTTCGAAGCAGCAGCTTCAATATTTCAATCCGATAACTCCTCTCTCTATGTCCAATTTTACGGACAGCTTGACGGAACGACTGCAGCAGATCCACACCGCCTCACGTCCTATCATCTTAGTCTGCATTGGTTCCGATCGCGCCACCGGCGATTCCCTTGGCCCATTTGTGGGACACGAGTTGCTGCATCCGTTCCCCACTGACAGAAGACAATCTTTTGCAGACAAGCGCAATAGCAAAACCCGTTTTTCATGCAAAAAAGGACAGTACACTCGTACTGTCCCGAAATCTTCACGCTCTCTTTGGAACTTGCTGACGACATACTCTGCATTTCCAAAAAAGTATTATGTCTATGGTTCTCTGCATTCCCCGGTCCATGCTGTCAACTTAAAAGCAACCTTACAAGACATTTATCGTTCGTTTGATGATCCATATATCATCGCTATTGATGCTGCCCTTGGCGCTAAAGAACACATAGGCACGGTCACTCTAGGCGATGGTGCTCTCTTTCCCGGTATCGGTGTCAGCAAACAGCTCCCCGCTGTCGGCGACATCCATATCACAGGGATTGTAAATACCATCAACTGCCAAAACCGTAACTTAATCTTACAGACAACACATTTGTCAACAGTTGTCTCACTTGCCACCTTCATCAGCAAAGGGATCCGGCAAGCCTTGCTGCAACAGGATCTCACATGTCCGTGCGACCCTCTAGTGCACGATACAAAGTGACCTCATCAATATATTCCAAATCTCCACCTGCAGGCACACCACTGGCGATACGGCTGACTTTGATGCCTAGCGGCTTGACCAATTTGCTGATATACGTTGCCGTGGTATCACCCTCGAGATTCTTATTGGTAGCAACGATCACTTCATCAACATCTTTTTGCAAACGCACCATCAACTCGGATAAACGAATATCATCCGGGCCAACTCCTGCCATCGGAGAAATTGCTCCATGAAGTACATGATACACGCCGTCAAATTTGCCGGTCTTTTCGTATGCTGCCAAGTCTCTCGTATTTTCCACAACCATGATCTGCCGATGATTTCTTTTCGGATTTGCACAGATCGGGCAGATCTCGCCATCTGTATATGTACAGCATTCTTTGCAGTAATGCACATTTTTCTTTGCCGACATCATAGCCCCCGACAGCCCTGCCACCTGTTCTTCCGTCATGTTCAATATATGAAATGCTAGTCTTTGTGCAGATTTTGCGCCGATTCCCGGCAAGTGGGATAATTGTTCCACCAGATTCGTGATCTGAGAACTATACACATCCATAGGAAACCTCCATTCCCCACAGTCCATAGGCATGGGACTGTCCAATACAAAATCTGTCCTTAGAACAACCCACCAAGACCACCGGTCAACTGCTGCATCATCGCTGCATTTTCATCTTCTACTTTGCGCAATGCCTCATTGGTAGCTGCCACGATCAAATCTTCTAACATTTCAATGTCATCCGGATCCACTACTTCTTCATCCAATTTTACAGACAAAATTTCCTTTTTGCCGGAAACTTTTACGGTAACAGCTCCACCGCCTGCCGTTGCTTCCCACTCTTTTTCGCCCATCTCTTTGGACTTTTCTTCCATCTGGCGCTGCATACGCTGTGCCTGTTTCATCAAATTGTTCATATTACCAGGCATTCCACCCGGAAATCCACCTCTTTTTGCCATAATAATTCTCCATTCCTTTCTACTTGCTGGCGCATCGCCACAAATACTATATTTTCACTGCGAAATTTTTCGCATTCATCCATTTCATTAGATCCTACTACTGAATCTCGATTCCGTCAAACTGAATCAGCTCCATCACGTCCGGATACATAGCGTCCGTCTGCGCATCCACCGTGCGGGTCAAGATCACAACCTCTTTTTGGATCAAAGAACCAATGATCCGTTTTAACTGCTCCAGAGCATCTCCCTCTTTCTGCGTAAAATATTCCTCATTCAGCGGATCTGTGAACTGAAGTACCAGCCGATCATCATCCGGCACCGGTCTGCACTGGTCAAGCATATTGCGCATGACCGGATCACACATAGCACTGACGTCTCTCCATCTGCCAAGCACCGCTTTAACATCTTCTCCAATTGCCTTTGGCATGATCTTTGGTGTCGAAGCAGTCTTCTCATCCGCCGCCTGTACCGTTTCCGGGACACTTTGCGTCTGCTGCGGTGCTGCAACAATACCTTTTTCCAGCTGCGCCTCAATATTTGCAATACGATCTTTTAAAGTCGTAATATCCTGCTCGGTATCCATCTGTGGCTTACACAATTTGATCATCGCAACCTCTGTCAGAACACGTTTTTGCGATGCGAAACGCAAATTGCCGGACAGATCCGATAATATACGTATATAACGGATCAATGTTTCCGTATCCGCAAGCGTCGCCTCTTCTTTCATCTGCGCTAAACGCTCTGTCGAAACATCCAACATGTCCTCTCCTTGATCGGATGCAGAAAGCATCATCAACCCACGAAGATACCACACATATTCGTTGACAAACTGTGTAAGATCACGCCCATCGATCAAAATTTCACTAACGATCTCCACGCATCCAACGGCGTCCCCTGCTATCATCTGCCGAAACAAACGGCTGTACACCTCTGTATCTACCGCTCCAAGCACTTCCAGTGCTTTATCGTAAGTCAACGTCTCACCTAAGTTAAAGGCGATGCATTGATCCAATAAGCTAAGCGCATCACGCATAGAACCATCCGCAGCTTTAGCAATATAACGCAATGCCTTATCTTCTGCCGGGATCTGTTCACGCTGCATAAGATCTTGCAATCTTGCTGCTATCGTATCAATCGAAATTCGCTTAAACTTGTATTGCTGACAGCGCGATGTGATCGTAATCGGTATTTTGTGTGCCTCTGTCGTTGCCAAAATAAACACAACGTATTCCGGAGGCTCCTCTAATGTTTTTAGCAGCGCATTAAATGCTCCCGCTGACAACATATGCACCTCGTCGATGATATAGACCTTAAATCTGCCTTCTGACGGAGAATATTGCACTTCATCGATAATGTCTCGAATATTGCCCACACCGTTATTGGAGGCAGCATCAATCTCGATGACATTCATGGAAGTCTGCGCCGCTATTTTACGACACATCTCGCACTCTCCGCAAGGACTGCCATCTATCGGATGCTCACAATTGACTGCCTTTGCCAAAATCTTTGCCACTGTTGTCTTACCGGTACCTCTGGTGCCACAAAACAGATAAGCATGCCCGATGCGATCCGCCCGAACCTGATTTCTGAGGGCTGTCACAATATGATCCTGCCCCTTTACCTCGTCAAACTCCCCCGGACGAAACTTTCGATATAACGCTGTATACGACATTTCCTCAACCATGCCTTTCTATCTGTAATCAATATCCCTTATGTTAAGGACAACGCATTAGCACAGGCCTTTGCGTCACAATCTCTGTCCATTTTTTTACAGGCTGTCTCCAAAACAGATACCCATGTCTTTAATTTCTTGGATCAGCGGATCCTTTGGATCTACCATTTTAAGCTTACCGGCTACTTCCTCCAGCGGAACAGGAACTGTTTTGCCATCGCGCATACCGACCATATATCCATACTTCTCATCAAGGATCAATCTGGCTGCCGCAGCGCCCAGTCTCGTTGACAACACGCGGTCATAAGGGCACGGTTCACCACCGCGCTGCATATGTCCCGGTACCGTAATACGTACTTCCTGTCCGGTTCTCTCCTCGATCTCATGTCCGATCTGATAAGATACCGAAGGATACGTAGAATTCTTCCGTTTCGCCTTAAACTCTTTCTTGGACAATTCGGCCTCTTCTTTTGAAATACATCCTTCCGCTACCGCCAAGATTGAAAATCGCTTGCCCTCTTTGGTTCTCTTCTCTAAGGCCTTTACGATGGAATCTATATCATATGGGATCTCAGGAAGCAAAATAATATCAGCGCCACCTGCAATACCTGCATGCAATGTAAGCCATCCAACTTTGTGGCCCATAACTTCGACGATAAACACTCTTCCATGAGATGCTGCTGTCGTATGAATACAATCGATCGCATTTGTCGCAATATTCACTGCGCTTTGGAATCCAAAAGTGATGTCCGTTCCCCAGATATCATTGTCAATCGTCTTTGGCAGAGTAACTACATTGCACCCCTCTTCATGCAAAAGGTTTGCTGTTTTGTGTGTGCCATTACCACCCAAGATAACAAGACAATCCAGTTTCCACTTCTTATAATTGGACTTCATCGCCTCCACTTTGTCCAGGCCATTTTCATCCGGAGTGCGCATTTTCTTAAATGGCTGACGCGATGTGCCAATGATCGTGCCACCCTCCGTCAAAATACCGGAGAAATCTTTTGGTTCCATCTTGCGATAGTTGCCATAGATCAGACCCTTGTAGCCTTCCAAAATACCATAGATCTCTACATCCGGGCAGTTTTCATATAATGTCTTGGCAACGCCCCTCATTGTTGCGTTCAAGCTCTGGCAATCTCCACCACTTGTCAAAAATCCAATTCTTTTCATGGTTTTGCTCCTTTCCTATTTCATGTACGCCCGTAATCTTCAAACGAAGAATTTCGAGCATACATTTTATTTTAATTTCCAAATATCTTCATTGTACTGCGCAATCGTGCGGTCAGAAGAGAAAAATCCCGCTTTTGAAATATTCACGATCATTTTCTGTGCCCAAGCATCACGATCCTCGTAATCCTTAAGCGCCTGCTCTTTGACCTTAATATAATCTTTGAGATCAAGCAATGTCATAAACCAATCTTTGGTCACGATCTCCATATACAAACGGATCAAACTCTTCTTATTACCAATCGCAAACATCTCCTTGCTAATAATAAAGTCGACAAGTTTTGCAATTTCAGGATCTGCGTCATAGATCTTTTCTGCACTGTAAGCTGCCTTGTCATACAACGCAATGACATCTTCACTGGATTCACCAAAAATATAAATATTGTCATCGCCAACAAACTGATGGATCTCTACATTGGCGCCATCTTCCGTACCAAGCGTGATCGCACCATTCAGCATGAATTTCATGTTACCGGTTCCCGATGCTTCCTTAGAAGCGAGTGAGATCTGCTCTGAAATATCTGCTGCCGGAATAACCTTCTCCGCATAAGTGACGTTATAATTCTCTAACATGACAACTTTCAGATACGGACTCACTTCCGGATCCTTACTGATCAACTCTGACAGGCAGAGGATCAAGTGAATAATATCCTTTGCGATCGTATAGGCAGGCGCCGCTTTGGCACCGAAGATCATAGTGATCGGCGTCTTTGGCTTATTCCCCGCCTTAATGTCCATATATTTGTAAATAATATACAATGCATTCATCTGCTGTCTCTTATATTCATGCAGACGTTTGACCTGAACATCAAAGATGGAATGATCGTCGATCGTGATTCCCTCTTTATCCTGCAAATATTGCTTAAATTCTGTCTTCTTGGTCTGTTTCACATTCAAAAGAGCCTTGACAAATGCCGGATCACCTGCAAATTTCTGCAGGTTTTCCAATTCAGAAGCATCCTTTTTATAACCCTCACCGATCATATCCGTGATCAAAGATGTCAGTTCATGGTTACAATGCAGCAGCCAGCGGCGGAATGTGATACCGTTTGTCTTGTTATTGAACTTATTTGGATAAATATCCTTAAACGGCTTCAACTCACTCTTCTCTAAGATTTCCGTATGCAGTGCTGCAACACCATTTACACTAAATCCATAGTGAATATCGATATGTGCCATGTGCACGCGCTGATCCTTATCAATGATCGCAACGCGTTCATCCCCATATTTTTCTTTGGCCTTAACATCCAGCATCTTGATAACCGGAATCAACTGCGGCACTACTTTCTCCAAATACCAAATCGGCCAAGTTTCCAGTGCCTCTGCCAATATCGTGTGGTTTGTGTATGCACACATCTTAGATACAATGTCGATTGCTTCGTCAATATTAATATCACGAAGTAACAGCAGACGGATCAACTCCGGAATAACCATCGTTGGGTGCGTGTCGTTAATCTGGACGACTGCATAATCAGCCAGATCATGAATGTTACTGCCCTTAGCCACCGCCTCATCAATGATCAGCTGCGCTGCATTGCTGACCATAAAGTATTGCTGATAGATACGAAGCAGTTGTCCCTGATAGTCACTGTCATCCGGATACAAAAACAATGTAAGATTACGGCGGATATCCTCTTTATCGAAGTTAATTCCATCTCCTTCAACAATACTTTCATCCACAGTATCAAGATCAAATAATTTGAGTGTATTACACTGGTTATCATATCCTGTTACATCAATTTCATACATGACCGACTGCACTGTCTGCCCACCGAAAATAACCGGATAACTCACATTAGTACGTCGCAAGACACTCGGATCCGTAATCCACGGATTTGGCGTCTCTTTCTGCAAATTGTTTTCGAATTTCTGCTGAAAAAGTCCCAAATGATAATTCAAGCCGACACCATCTCCCGGAAGACCAAGTGTTGCGATCGAATCCAAAAAACATGCCGCCAAACGGCCTAATCCACCATTACCAAGAGATGGCTCATTCTCTATTTCCTCAATCTGTGCCAAACTCTTACCATGCTCTTTCAACGCATTGGCTACCTGATCGTAAATTCCTAAATTGATCAAATTGTTTGAGAGCAGCTTACCGATCAAAAACTCCGCTGAAATGTAATAAAGTTTCTTCTTGCCCTGAATCTGACCCTTCTGCTTTGCGATATCTTTCGTTAACTGCAATAGTCCTGCATAAATTTCTGCATCACTTTCTCTGGCTGCGATGCTTTGGATCTCATTCTCGTACATAATGTCCTCCATCCGTATTAAATTAACCATTTTCGCAATGTCCCACCCATCGGCAAAACACTCCGATGATATTTTACCACATTTTTTTTGAAAAGAATAGAAAAAAAGAGCAAAACATTTTGCTCTTTTTTCATCAAATAATATACCAGCGTTAACGTGGGAACATCAAGAAAAACAGGACTTTACGCAATTTACCGGCACTGTTTCGAATAGCCTGTACGTATTCTCTCGTCTGTTTCCAGAACTTCTGCTGTTCCTCCGGCGATATATCATCGGGACTATAACCGCTGCGCCAGATCGTCTCGATATACCATTGCCGCTGCTCTTGCGAAACTGCTCCCTGTAAATTGGTTTCTAAAAGCTTCTGCAGCCCCTGTTCACCAGAACCTTTTGGTACGGCATTTCCGGCAAGCCACAATGCATCCATCAGATAAGAGATACTGCGTCCAACCGCAATTTTTCCCTTCTTCCTGCTCGCTGTCACGATCCTATGTTTTCGATTTTCCTGCCGCAGTCTAAAACACAACACGACAAAAATCACAAGCAAAACAAGCAAAATCAATACTATCTGCGGTACTGTCAAATGAACGGACCGCTTCTGTCCATTGTGATGATCCTTGGCGTTCTTTTTGCCCGACACATCCGCCTTTTGCTTTGGTGTTGGAACAGGTGTCGGTTCCAGCGTCTCAAGCGGCTCTTCATCCGGTTCCTGTGTGATAGCTGCCGCTGTCTCCGTTGGCTCCGGTGTGGCACTCTGCGCTTCTGCCGGTGCTGTCGCCTCTGCCGATTGGTCATCTCCTCCATTTCCTGCCGTAGACGGCGTCATATCCCACGGCATCCATCCAAAGTGTTCGCCATATGTCTCCGTCCAGGCATGTGCATCAGAATCAATCACCGTCGCTGTGTACTTTCCGTCTTTCCCTTTATGAAAACTCTTCTTAGAAAGCCGATAACCGGATACATATCTTGCAGGCACACCCAGATCACGAAGTAATATCGTTGCCGCTGTCGCATAATGCTCGCAGTAACCTTTCTTTTGTCCAAACAAAAAATATTCCGCATAGTCCTGTCCTGCCGGTACGCTGTCAAGCTTCAGGCTATAGGAAGTATTTTCTGCCAAAACCTCTGCAACACCATTTACCGCCCACAAAAGATCTCCTTCTTGGTCCGCTGAATAATAACCCTTAAAATATTTTTGGACAAGCTTTTTATATTTTTCTAACTCCGGTGCATTGTAGGATCCATAATGTCTCGAAGCATACTCCGTATACTTCTTTTCTATAGACTGTTCGATACTGCTGTACTCTAACGTATCATCCGAATCGTAATCGTCTTCGTACAAACTCGGATCATCAATTGAGGAAATATATGATTTCTGCTCCGTTTGTGACATTAGATAATAATCTGTCGTATAGGATTTCTTAGCCCGCTTGATCTCTCCATCTCCGATCAGTTTCACGACCGTGTCCGACGAGTTGCTGTCCGCCGTCCTCAAATTTGCAAAATACGGCAAAAACGCCTTGCCGCCAATGGGTGACATTCCATGATATTCCACTGTGATCTCGCCATTCTGTATCGCACTTTGCAGACTTTTGGAATAGGAAGCCTCCACTGCCAGAACTCCATAGTTCTGCCCCCAAAGGTATGTTTGCACATCTTCAAACTGTTCCTTAAACTCTTTGTCGTCTCCCGCAGACCATACACCATTATGATACGTCTCACCGGTAAAACCGCGAAAATACAGATCACTATCCGGTTCAAAGTCCAAGGTGACCGTCATAATCTTTTTGCCGGTGTAATGCGGTGCAGTATTGCTCATGATACCCTCGCCGCCAATGCCACCTTTGCTACGCACAAACTGTGCCGCCTGCTGGATCTTTTCGATCAACTGCTTCTCCAACTTCATCTCTTTACGCTGAAAAACAGCCGAATGCTTCAAAACCGGTTTCTCAATCTTATGTGTTACGACACCACCGACACACATACTTACCGCCAGCAAAATACAGGCAGCAACTAACGCAGGCACGATGTTGTGCGGCATCATTTTGCGCCAATGTATTCGAACCATTTTGGTACGCGTTTTCGTACGCTTGCTCTGTTTCCGTATATACTCATATTGTCTGCGCAGCATATTCCAGACACGATCCCGCAAATTTTCTTGAATACTGATAATATATCCTGACTTTCTGCGAAACATTTTACACAACAACAAAATTACCATGCCGGCAATTAACTGTATGATCGTATTTTTGCCCGGTGCCCTGCCACAGCACAAGCAGCCGGAGATTGCCAGATAAACCGGCGTATACGCTAATATCTCCCAAGAAAGCTGCAGCATCATAAATGCCGCCAGATAACCGATCAAGATGCATCCAAAAATAAGTGCCATGTCTGCATGTCCATTCACTTTACGCAAGCTTTCTGCGATCAGCCCACTGCCTGTATAAGCAGAATATCTTTGATTGACCCTGTCTGCAAAATACATCGCACTGTTCATAAGCGCACGGTATTTTACCCAGACAAACAAAGCCAATACGCATAATATTGCAATATGACCGATCACCGCTGCTTTACGGCGATCTATCATAGAAACCACAGTAATTAACACGGCTGCGATTCCAAAAAACAGCACAGCTCTCTCTCTGTGAATCGACGCATCAAACGTCTGACTCAACATGCAAACCGTTCCGTTCATGATCAAAAACAACCCTGTAACAGCAAGCAGTCTAAGCAGCAACTGCGAGAGAAAACTTCTTTTACTCATCTCGTTTCCTCCCCTCTTGTTCCAAGGCAAATTCTGCAATCTCTTCGCCATCCAATGTCTGACACACTGTATCCGACAAGATCCACTCTGCCGATTGTGATTGTCCATATCTATCCTGATAGGCAATTCGCATTTGATCAATATCTCTGCTGCCAACCAGCATATCTACACGCAGCAGCGCAATACAATCATTCAGATCACCTTCATCTTTTATTTTGCATCTTCCTACCGCATCCTCTAGGCAATACACCAAAATGTGTGCACAGCCTTTTTGCAGCAGCTTAATGGATAGTGAAAACAAAAATGTGATATAAGCAAGAAGCTGTTCTGCATCTTTTACCGGTGCCAAATAAATAACCGGCATAATATTCTGCTCAGAAATAAATTCGTACACCATAATCTCATCCCGCTTCGCCGATAGTTTCCAATGTATATTGTGCATACGATCTCCCGGACGGTATTCTCGAATCTCTGATACTTCCGGTGGATTCTTTTCCATTGATGTACTGTCGTCTCCCTCTTGCTCCAAATGCTGTGTATGATATTTAACTCCCGCCGATATTCCTATTTCATGATAAACCGGCAAGACTGCCAGCACTTCACTTTGATCCAGATTGCGACGCGACACACCGATACTCGTAAATCCAAAGTAATCATAATGTCTCACAGATACCAACCGAAAATAAACACCTCCCGGATATGAAGGCGTCCACTCTCCGCGAATTCGTATCGGCTGTGCCGATCTGCGCTGCAGACCTCCCGGAAGCATGCAGTCTATAATGATCTCCCCTGTCGTATCGTTCAGCACGTGATATGCCTCTACGACAATACGAATACGACCAGATGGCAAAAAGCAGCGATTCTGTGCCAAAACTGCTAATGTCATTTGCTCGCCGGAGGCAACTGTTTCTGTGATTTTGTCAAAAGAAAACCGAAGTTTACGAAAAAAAAGTAAATGAAAACCTAACAAAAGCAGCAAAAAGCATACGATCCATACTGCACAATAGAGCATCCCCGTACTATGATAGATCAGTGCCACATACACTACGACCCCTGCCGTAATGAGTCCCGTAATAAAATTTTTCATCCGTACCCCCCTGCATTTCTTAACGTCTTGCAGCAGTCGGCTTTTTCACGTTCTGCATTACTTCGATCAAAATAGATTCTGCTGATCTCTTTGCCGCCTTTGCTTTAGCGCTTCGCACGAGCCTATGTGCCGCAACATCCAAAAAGATTTCATCGATATCCCCCGGGATCACATAATCTCTGCCATGTAAAAATGCGACTGCTTTGGAAATACGCATCAGTGCAACGCTGCCACGTGGGCTGACTCCCAGCTCGATCAATGGATTGGTTCGTGTTGTCTGGCAAAGTTCACACAAATAACGATAAATATCGTCTGCCATATAAATCTGTTCCACTAATTTTTTGCAATACAACAACTGCTCTGCATTGATTACCGGCTGTAACACTGACTTGTCATCTTGAATCTGACGTCCTTTGACAATTGCAATTTCATTTTCTAACGATGGATATCCAAGACTTGTACAAATCATAAAACGATCCAACTGGCTCTCCGGTAAAAGCTGTGTTCCAACACTTCCCGCCGGATTTTCTGTAGCAATGACCACAAACGGTTCCGGTACTTTTCGTGTTACACCATCTACTGTCACATTTCCTTCTTCCATAACTTCCAATAATGCTGACTGTGTCTTCGGTGAAGTTCGATTGATCTCATCCCCCAAAAACAAATTGCACATCACTGCTCCGGTCTGATATTCAAATGTTCCCGTCTGTTTCTGATACATCGAAAAACCTAATAGATCGGATGGCATGACATCCGGCGTGAACTGCAGTCGATTATTCTGCAGTGCCATTGTCTCTGAAAATGCCATCGCAAGCGTTGTCTTACCGACACCCGGTATATCTTCCAATAAAATATGTCCTCCAGCCAAGATCGCTGCCATTACTTTACGAACACACTCTTCTTTACCAATTACAATTTGATTTACCTGTGCCAAAACCTCTGCTACTTTCTGCTGACACAAGATCATGTCATCTCTCATTTTTTTCTCCCCTCTTTCATTACGTTATATGCCTCAAACTTTGCACATCAAAAGAAACGGAGAGGCGTAGTCCTACGACTACGCTTCTCCTACATATTCTCACCTGACACAGGCGCAACCCTTTCTGCTCTTCTGAAAAGTTACTACAAAACTCTTCCTCACATTAAATGCAGCCACCCCTGTGTCCAATCTTTTATAATTTGTAAAGCGGGCCATAAGCTGCGCATGCTCTATAATCCTGACCCTCTTTATCCATACCAAATGCATTCCATGCAGCTGGTCGGAAAATATCTTCCTCCGGCACATTGTGCATACATACCGGAATACGAAGAATGGAAGCCAATGTGATCAGATCCGCACCAATGTGTCCATAACTGATCGCACCGTGGTTTGCTCCCCAATTGTTCATAACATCATAAGCTGTCTTAAATGCACCCTGACCCGTTGTGCGTGGTGTAAACCAGGTACAAGGCCATGTATAATCTGTTCTCTTCCACAACTTGTCAGATACTTCATCCGGAAGATTTACGGTATAACCCTCACAGATCTGTAATACCGGACCCAAGCCTTTGACAATATTGAGACGGATCATAGTAGCAGGCATCTCCGCTCTCGTTAAATAACGGGAGGAGAAACCGCCTCCACGGAAATATCCGGAATCAGCACAGCACCATTCTGTTGCGTCCAGACATGCCTTCTGATCTTCTTCTGTCATCTCCCAGAAAGGTTTCATGACACCATTGCCATTCTCATCTTTCACTTCACCACAAGCATCCAGACACGCTGCACCGGAATTGATCAAATGCAGGAAACCACCTGCCTCTTTCGCAATACCCTCTAACTCATAGCCGGTTGTTCTCTTTACAGCTTCCGGACTCCAATAAGTACGAACATCTGCGAAAATCTGTGCTCTTCCGGTAAGCAGTTTCATGAAAAGCATACCAATACCGTTGAGTGTATCGTTCTCTGTTGCTAAAATGTACGGCTCACGCGCTCCATTCCAGTCAAAGGAGGAATTGAGCAGTGCCTCTGCATAATCACCATTCGGATAAAAGTCGGTCCACTGTCTCTGACCCTGAAAACCTGCTGCGATTGCATTATGTCCTACCATCTCTTCCTCTCTGCCTTTCGGAAGATTTGGATTACCGTTCATTAAATCCTTGATAATGCACATCATCTTAACAACAAATTCCCAATCGCGTTCCTTCTGCTCATCGCTTCGTTTCACGATCTCAGGATTCTTATCCCATCCCTCACGGCAATGAGACTTTGTCCAAGACATTGCTTTCTCAAACTCTGCTTCATCGTATATACCTTCTGTCATTCGACGAATGATCTCCACCTCATCAACAGACTCAACACGCATTCCTAAATACTCTTCCATAAAGGAGGAGTCTACGATAGATCCTGCAATACCCATACAGATCGATCCGATCTGCAGCCAAGATTTGCCTCGCATCGTTGCTGCCGCTACGGCTGCACGACCAAAACGAAGTAATTTTTCCTTAACGTCTTCCGGAATCTCCGTTGCATCCGCTTCCTGCACATCTTTGCCATAAATACCAAATGCCGGCAAACCTTTCTGTGCATGTGCTGCCAATACTGCTGCCAAATATACTGCTCCCGGACGCTCTGTACCATTAAAGCCCCATACACCCTTAATCGTATCTTTGTCCATGTCCATAGTCTCGGATCCATAGCACCAGCATGGTGTCACGGTCAATGTAATATCCACACCTGCTTTACGGAACTTATCTGCACAAGCCGCTGCTTCTGCTACACGTCCGATTGTCGTATCCGCAATGATAACTTTAACCGGTTCTCCATTGGAATAACGGATATTCTGACGGAACAGCTCTGCCGCACTCTTAGCCATATTCATCGTCTGTTCTTCCAAAGATTCACGAACCTTAAGCGGTCCTCTTCGTCCATCGATCGTCGGACGAATTCCAATCACCGGATAATCCCCAATTAGTCTGCTTTTTGCCATTTGCTACTACCTGCCTTCCTTGAATATATTCTCACACCCTGATACCTTTTTATTTTACTGCATTTTGGCAGAGAATACAATCATCAGAGACTACAAAATTTCACGGTTTTAACTTATCTATTTTATATAGTTGTTTTTCTTCATATAATGCTTTAGTTTCCAATAATCCGAGACTTTCGCATAATTATCTTCCTCAGGAAGCAACATAATCCTTGACTCTGATTTTTTTACACAACCAACTGTATGTATCGTTTCTTTCTCTCCTGAGATAGTGATTTCTGATGCCATTTTATCTGGAATAAATACTCCATCTTTTCCTATATCTTCCGCATATAGTGCCATCTCCGAATCTATCACATATACGCTCTCACCTTTCTGAAAACCACCAGCAATATTTTTTACCACTTTCAGCTCTACGAGATTACATGCTTGATACGTATTCTCCTGGCTATCTTTTTTGTATAATGTTTCTACTTTTTTAACAGTTGCGACGCACGCCTTCGTCTTCAAAAACGGTAATACACTTTTTGATTTCAATGGAGCAAAATCAATCACTCCTGGTTTTTGTATAGCTGCCTTCTGCGCTGATACTGTTGCTTCTCGATAAAACGTTTCCTTTGTTTGTGTTACAGAATCCACTTGCACCATTATAGGTGCTACCCACAATGCCAACAGAGCTACCAAAGCTACCAAACATACTACACACACAGTTCCTGCAATTTTTTTCCTCATAAGAATCCTCCTCATTTTCATATGGTAGTGTCAAAAAACTACCTAGATTTATTGTTCTAATGCATTTGGCAATAATTCTGCCTAATGCAAAGCAGTAGCCTCTTTTACCACGTTTCTTCATTCACAGTTTTCTCTTTATCTCATTACAGCATCATTCCTCCCCCTCTATTAACTATAACGAACAAACCACAATAAACCTGACATACTTTTTTAAAAAAATTTTAGTATACCTTTTTTTCACTGCTTGCCCCAACTTTTCCTGACTTGCCATCCTTCCATACAACAGCCGTTATATGACTTCGATAAGTTCCCTTTTGATTGTCTCTACTTATATGACTATTTAGAAGTCCAAAAGGTTCATTTCATCTTGCAATAAAAGAATTTCACTTACTGATACCGCCTACGCATCAGATATTTATGATCGCAGAGCTGAACCAGACTGCGCCAGTCTTTTGACGGATACGTATCATCCTGCCTGATCACCGCCTGAAAGCAGTGATCAAGCAGATCATAGCACTGCGCACCAAAGAAAACCTCATTGAGATAGTCACTGCCATCATGAAAAGATTCCGGGCATACTGTACGGTTTAAGTAACAGATTCCATTTCCTGGTGCAATATAGTCCATAAGCTGTTCTTTCACGTACCCTGGCACAGAAGAATACTGTGCGGAAGTGACTCGATACAGATAAATTCCATACTTCCACATACCATCCGGCACTAAACGAAATGCTCTGTCAAGTTGATCATATGTGATCTTCTTGGTGCCATATTTTCCACGTTCGAAATTATCCGCAATAT